>JALNXE010000053.1 GCA_023230525.1 Desulfobulbaceae bacterium | reverse complement strand
GGCATTTCGCTCAATTCACATAGGTGAATAAACGCAACTGTTAAAAAAAATCTACCTGCCCGACTTTGACGAGGTTACTCTGTCATGAAAAATAACCGCTCAAACTCCGACAGACTCCTAGGAAAACTTTCAAGGAAGTAGAATTTAAAATCATTTCCCCTCCTCTTGAGTGGATAAAATTCATTAATGAAATTAGAAGGGAGAGACGTTGCGATCCCACCCTCTTATTACTGATTTTTATCAAACTTTATGCAAAGGATCTCCCTAAAATCAACGATTTTCGCTGTGGCAGTTGGGGTTGTCAAAATAGATTGTTCCCGCGCTATCCATACAATAGGGCACATTGTATGGGTTTGCGGGCAGTGAAGCAAGAATTCCGGAAGAGGTCAGCTCTTCCAGAGATGACGGTTTGCGCCCGTATGTTTTTTCATAGTGCAACACGGCCTGCTCGATCACCTGGACGCCTTCCAGGGCATGTAGCCGGTCAACGATGTCGGCATAGCCGGGATCGCTTTCAGGCTTATCGATCAGCATGGATTTCATAAGAACAATGGCCGCGCCGGTTTCGCCGCCTTTCTGGGCCAGACGTGCGCCGAGAATGGAAAGAAATAGCGGCGCATTGGGCCTCTTGGCGGCTTCCAGAAACAATTTCCCCGCCTCTCCAGATTTTTTCAGAAAATAATAAGCGTTGAACCCCATGAAATGACTGGGCTGCCAGTCCCAGGGACGGCTTTCGGCGGAAATTTTCAGGAACTCCTGGGTTTCCGCCACCATGTTTGCAGGTTCCCAGGGCAGCCAGCCTTGCGCCACAATGTAGGTCTGGGCAAAGGAAGGATCCAGAGTTTGACCGGCAACAAGCAACCGGTGGATGCTCGACCAGTCGTACTGCTTTTTGACAACCAGAAATCCTCCTTCTGGTTTACGCACCAGCTCGGTGCCCAGTTGTGCGCCCGCCTCCAGGGTCAGGTAGTCGGCCATCAGCCCTTTGAACTCACCGGCTATGGCAAGCAACGCAACTGGCGGCAGATTCCATATTCCGGAACTGGAACGGCCTGACGGGGGGGCATCATGACGCTGTTGAAGCAAGGCGTTGTAGCTGGCCGCATAAATGCAGGCCAGGGCCAGTCCGGTCAGGAGATTGATGGCCAACCGCCTGCTCATGCCAGCTCCTTGCGTTTGAACAGCAGGGTAGCGAGAAAGATCAGCAACACCGAATAGGAAACCCCATAGAGACAGAGCAGCAGAAACTCCTGGCTGCTGAAGGCCATTCCGTAAGCGGCGACATACTTTTTGTCAAAGAGCGAGAGGTTGGGGAAGAGCCAGGAGAGGGCAATCACCAAATTTTTCTGACCAGTCAGCGCCCCCGCATATGGGTTTTCCACCACCACCCGGCGCAGCAGCTCCATGTTCTGCCCGACGAGATAAGAGGAAACCGCCAGCAGCAAGGCGACAAAGGGCTGGCTGGCAAAGCTGAAACAGAGCACGCTCACCGCCAGCACCACTACAAGGCTCATATACTGGCAGACAAGGGCCATCAGATAGGTCAGCCAGGAGAAGTCGGGCGGAACATAAACGGGATACTGCCAGAGCACATATTGCATGGACAGGGCGGCGGAGATACCGAGAATGATGGTGGCCAGGAGCAGAATCATGGCAAGTCCCAGGAACTTGCCGGTCAGGTACTGCCAGATAGAGACCGGCCGGGAGAGCAGCATGAAGATCCGGCTACGTTCCAAATCATCGGCCAGTATCTTCATGCCCAGAAAAAAAACCAGTAACAACCCGGTGAAGGCCACGGCAGAGAGGCCGAACTCCACCGAGACCTTGCCAAGATCCCAGGAGTAGAGAGTGGTGACCCCGAGATTGGCCATGGTGAGCAGCACGGCAAGGCAGACAATGGCCCACAGTGCACGGTGTCGGACGCCTTCGGTACAGGTGGCCAGCGCCAGAAACCAGATATTACGCAACGCTTGCACGGTTGCCCTCCTCGATGAGACTGACAAAACGTTCTTCCAGGCCAACGCCGGCGGCAAGAAACTCCTCCAATCCCCCGCTATAGAGCAAGACTCCTTTATTGATGATGCCGATGCGGTCGCACAGTGCCTCGATGTCACTCAGGATGTGTGAGCTGAAGAAGATGGTCTTGCCATCCTGTTTCAGCTCGATGATAAGTTTCTTGATCTGGTGGCGGCCTACCGGGTCCAGCCCACTCATGGGTTCGTCAAAGATCAGCACCTCCGGGTCATGCACCAGGGCATTGGCCATACCGAGGCGCTGTTTCATGCCTTTGGAAAATCCCCCCACCCGGCGATCCGCCGCGTTGAGAAGATTCATGCGCTCAAGCAGCATGGGGATGCGTTGGTTTATTGCCTGTTTAGACATACCGCTCAATCGGCCGGAGAGTCGCAGAGTTTCCCGGGCGGTAAGATGGTCGTAAAAAAATGGAAACTCAGAGAGGTAGCCGATCCGTTGGCGGAATTCGTCCTGTCCGACGATCTTGCCCAAGATGCCCAGACTGCCGCTATCCGGTTTCAGGAAGCCCAGCAGCAACTTGATAGTGGTGGACTTGCCCGCACCGTTGGGGCCAAGGAAACCGAAAACCTCACCTCTGGCAATGGTAATCGAAAGATTATCAACAGCCTGATTTTTCCTACGTCCCGTCCCAAAGCCCTTAGTTAATCTGCTGATTTCAATGATCGGTGAAGTACTTTTAGCGTGTGTTATATTCATTCGTTTAAACACAAATCTGTTCAAGGTTCAAATGGCTATTTCTTTCCTGACCTGAGCCATCATGGCAGTCTCTCTAAGCAAACTTTGACAACTGATTACATTAACGCAAAAATATATGATGAACAAGGATGCAACAGATGGCTACCACAGAATGCTCACTAACATTTAGAACCGCAAGAGGGGGAATATATTTAGTAGCCTTTACAATCTAAAAAAAAAAGCCCCGACCAATGCAACAGTCGAGGCTTAATGTACTATATGTAAAGCAGATTAATTATTGAACCGCTCCCCAAGTAGCAGTTGGGGCACCACCACCAGCAGCACCGGCAATATTATTGGCATTGTCAGTAGCTGCTATTACTACAACAGGAGTAGTAAGATTCACCAAACCAGCGGAAACCGCCTCCTTGCCCCAAACAGGATTACTGACAGAATAAAGCACATTAGCCACATCGGAATCAGACCCGTAGGCTGTGTCCCCTTTATCATGACGGGTATAAATAACATTCGAGCAACCGCCACTGGGGCAACTACCTGCGGTCACAGCACTTTCAGAAGCTAAAACGGCCATTTGAGCACCGATCCCAAGCGGTACAGAAAAGGTTTTAGCGTTTACGGCATGTGTTCCAACGATCCTGCCACCTGCTACAGTTGCCGTTGCGCCAATTGACTGAGCAGCTACCAGAGTTGAAACAGCCTGTTCGGCGGCAGTAATAGCACCTTGCCCGCTAACAGCAGCTGCTGCAAGAGTAGCTGCTGCTGTCTCAGTATGACCATAACAACCCAACTCAGAATTCAGATCAGCCTGTCCGGATACTGCCATTTTATTCATTGCCTTAGCATTTGCATTGCTGGCGCGGGTCCGGTAGGCCGCAAACTGCGGGATGGCGATGGCCGCCAGGATGCCGATGATGGCCACAACGATCATCAACTCGACAAGGGTAAAACCTTGCTGGTTATTTTTCTGCATTTTCTTTAACAATGAAATCATGGAACGCCTCCTTTGTTTTATTAAACTGCTAGTTATAATTTTCTTGTCATCCATGACATTTTTACCAAGTTTCATTCATTGTAATAGCCAGTTTCGTGCCACAGGAAAATCGCTCAGAACATTTTTCATAATTATCAGTTTTCATACGAAAAAATATCGTTTACCACTCCATTTTCATCTCTTTCAAGCAGTTCATTTATCACTTCATTCATGCTTCATTTATTTTAGTGACAATTTTTGTCAGTGCAGATGACATATTTTGTCAAACACCTGACAAGCCGTTGTTCAAAAAAAACTGTTACATTTTCATATCACAAGCGGCATAAGAGACAGCGCTTTACTTCATCATCTCTCAAACCAGGCGGCTTTACCGCTTCTTATAGTCTGGGCGGTATCGGCGGTCTGACGGAACACATCACCGGTGGACAACTGGGTAAAGACACTAACCGTGTCATCGCCGCTGCCGGAGCCGGAATGAATCGCTGGCGAGGTGGCCATGCCGCTGCCCAGATCAACATATTTTAAAGCCCTGTACTTCACCTCACCGCCGATGATGACGGTCTCGGTGCCGAAAATCGTCGGAGCCGGATAGGCGGTGCCGGTCTTGTAATAAAGGCCGTACAGCCGGCTGTAACCTTCGCCGACACAAGGGTCATCGCTTGGCTGAAATACCGAGGTAAACAAAATTCCGCCCAGCAGCGCAGAATGTCCGAGACTGCGGGTCGCCGGCGACACTGCGGCCGTGCCGACAATGGGCGGCAAGTCGAGGAACCATCCTTTCTTCTGTTGATCAACCTCCTCAACGAGCGTCGGAAAATCGGTTATCTGACCACCGCCCACCGTTGCATCTGGACCGTTTTCTATGGTCTGATCTTGGTCAGTGTACACATCAATATCAGTTGCATCAATCATATCAGTGGCGGCATTGACCGCAGCGCCCGAGCCATCATCCTTTACCCCATAAAGGGTCTGAATGGCGGTACTTGTTTTATCCGCCATGACGTAATAGCGTCCTGTACCGAAATAGACCCACTTGTTGCTCAGATTATCAATACCTACAGCCGGTTGGCCCACAACCGGCTGATTGGCAAGAACCAGGGTCGTCGGCGCGCTCCAGAAAGCCGGGGAGCTGTTTTCGTTTAAGGCAAACCGCATAAGCCGCCCTGATGTGGCGTTTGCATCGCCCACCAGCCCGAAATAAGCAGTATCAGCCTGATAATCGAGATCCCAGTCAACGGTAACGGGGCTACCCATAAAGCTGTTGGCTACCGCCGTGTCGCAGGTGATGATCTTCATCGCCGATACGCTGACTGTCGACAAACTGCAACCGGTGGGTGCGCCGGTTGTGACCCCGGGGGTTATCAATTCTGACAAGTCAAAGATATATACCTTGGCATTCTGTGTGCTGGCCGCGGTTTGCAGACTGTTGGGGCCGTTGCCGAAAATCATATACCATTTATTATTATCACCAAAAGCCATGGTGGCCGGATAGACTAAGCTGAAACTGCCGTCAGGAACCTGCAACTCCGCCAGCAGTCGAGGCTCGCTCTCCGGATTGGTGATATCAAAAATCACAAAGGCGGAACGCATGGTTTTATCATTGGCCGCAGCGGCCCCACCGAAACCGTCCGCGCCGGTGTCAATGTACATGGCGCCGCCGCCCAGCCGCATGCCAACGACCATCAAGGTCCCCCAGCCGTTAGGATGATCAGCGTCAATCGCGAAAATCTTGGCATCAAAAACACGCGGTTTACTATCCACATAATATACATGATTGTAATTGGGGTCCTTGAGCCACTTCAGGTGCGGCAGAAGATTCATGGGAGCATATGCCCAGATTTCACTGCCAAGGGGATGGGCCGTGGCAGCAGCGCCGGTAGCGCAATTCTTGCCGGTGGTCATGTAGCTCACCTTATCAACCCCGGCATCATTGACTACTCCGTAAAATCCAGCGTTAAAGGCATGCAGCAGACCATCGTTGCCACCCACATAAGCCATTACCCGCCTGTCAGCGTATTGGGTACGAAAGGCTGCATACGACATATCGTTGTAGAGTATGTTGAATGCCTCCTGGGGGGAGGAAACGATGGTTGGCGTGGAGTTGATGATGTCGCCGAGCCGCATTATTTCAGGAGTGGTATCGTCAGCAGTGTATTTGACGGTCCTGGTACGGAATCCGGAAATTTCAACCCCCCGGATATAATTAACAATGTTTTCAGCCTCAGCTTGGGTGGCGACATCAAAAAAACCGTAGCTGACTGATCCGAACATCGTCTGCTCAAAATCCACATACTCGCCATTGTCGACAAATGAGTCATAATCACTGTCGATCCAGGTCATGATATGCCGCCCACTGCTGGCGTTAGCACTGTAAAGCCGGTTTGATTTTATTTCAGCATCAGTCAGTGTTTCCAGGTACAGCTTTTCCCTGGCATTCCACAAATAACCGATATCATACAATTCTTTTTCAACATACTGAAAATTAGACAGCATCAGCCGATCGCCTGGTTCAACCCAGGTAATCGCCGGCGAGACCACAAAGTTCAGCACTCCAGTATTCGTAAGGGTTACCGGGGAGTTGCTGGTGCCGTCAGCCCCGGTGGTCAGGTTGGCTACCTTCCAGTCATTATAGGTATTACCCGCTGTGCCGTTCATGTTAAAGGTGGAGATTTTTACCCGCTCACAGCCGGTGAAAACATCATCTTCAACAGTGACCTCTTTTTCACCGGTATTTGCCAGGGTAATGCTGTGAATAATGGTGCTGTCGCCAGCGGCGGAGAGACATTGCACATGCCAGTTGCCGTAGCTTTTGCCCTGTTCTCCCTGCATGTTATAAGTAGAAAGGGTCATGTCATCGCCCACAGCCACCCACTCGCCTGCGGGATCAATGATAAAATCAACGGTCCCGCCGTCAGCCAGAGTAAGACTGGTGCTGCTTCTGCCACTAAGGAGGGCTGTGCCATCATAGATCAGCCAGTTATCAAAAACATCCCCGGCAACACCCTGCATGGTTCCTGCGGTTATTGCCAGGGAAACATTGCCGGTAACCGGGTCATAGGCAGTCACCGTACCATTCATTGAATAGGGGTTAATCGTCATTGCCCGCGCATCATAATGCGACACCACCCCCTCCATGGAATAGGGCTCAAGGGTGACGACTCCGGCATTATAGATAGTGACCACACCTTCCATGAAATAAGGATCAAAGGTATCGGGATCGTCACTGGTGAATACCTTGGTTCGCGTCCTGTTTTCCGTCTCATCAAAAAAGGTCTGAACCACCTGATCAATCTCGTAATTGTCCAGCAGGCCGTTCGGCGTACACTCTCCGCCTGCTATGTCGTCGGTGGAGCGGCAATCCTGCCGGGAAAATCCGTATCTGTCCAGCCAGAGGGCATGCACAGTGCCGATCCAACTCGCCTCCCTGCCATCCTGATCCTTTTTCAAAGGTTCGAAATATGCCTGATAAAGCGCTCCTTCCCCCCTGACGTTATTGGACACGACGGCTGCCGCCGTGCCAGACGAGGTTCTCTCAAGAATAGCCTTAAAAACATTGTTTAAAGCCGTCTCAAGCTCCTGGGGGTTACTCGCGTAAAAGTAATTATCAGGGATGCCGTCAGAACCTTTTTCCCCGTTTGTATTGATTTTACTATCCCATTCCTCAGGCAAATCAGGAATGTCGTTATCATTCTTGTCTTCAAAGCCGCCCCATTTCGCCGCGTACCAGAGGGGATCTTCCAGCAGGCCTGCGGTTGCAGTACCAATGGTATAGGTGCGGGAGGTGATGGTGCCGCCATCCGCTATGCCGTAGCAGTTCGAACAACCGGCAATTCCCGTGGGATCGTTATAATTAAAGCCATTGGTGCCGGAATGGATATGCAGACCATCCTGGGTGGTGCCGCTGATCACGTAACCATGGCCGATGCTGAATCCCAGATTCTCCAGGGTAACACCGGTGGTGATGGTAATCTGCGAAGAGGTTATCGTGTATTCAATGGTGCCGCCCGCGTCAAGATCATAATCATTACCCTGCAGACTATCCTCCCAGATCGCCAGGAATTTGCCGTGGCCGACCCCGCCCACTTCAGTGTGCGGCTCGACAATCTTGAAATCAACCATGGTGCAGCCATAATCGTTTTTGCTGTTATCGATACAGGCAGGCAGCAGGGTTACTTTATTGCTGGAACCAGGCACTGGTATGTCAATGACCGGATTTCCTGCTGCCAGCCGCACCGCATAGGTGTCAACCTTCTGGACCCCCGGAAGCTTCCTTGCCGGTGGGAATGAGTCGGGCCTGATGTCATTGACGTGTGCGTACCAGGCAAGACCGGCGATACGGAAACCGCCACGAAGATCAGGCCCTTCAGGGCAAAGGCCGCGGACATCGCCCAGGTTGGTGATTGTTTTTGCCGTGCACTTTCGGTTCTGGTCAACCGCGGTTTCCCCGACAAACCATTTCTTGTTCGGAGATGTCGTGTCGGGATAAATCCCTTCAACCCTGCCGATGATCTCGGTCAGTTCCCGGGAATTTCTCGGGGAATCGAGATCTTTGACTACACCGATATGGTTGTTATCAAGCTCCTCATGGATTGAAGAGGGATCCGAGGTGAAAGTTGTATCAGAGGAGATGACGCTGGAGTTGAAGTTCACCACGTTGATCCGAGCGCAATAGTTATCGCTGTTTAACGGATCCTTCCACTGGCCTGTCACGTAATTAATACCCTCAATGTACTGCCCGTCGCCGGACTGAAAATCAGTGGGGGCATTCTCACCGGCAAGATAACGAAGACCAGTCAGATAGATTTCGGCAAAGGGATTTCCCCAACTGCTACACATGGAGTCGTCAGCATCACCGAAAAAATCCAAGGTATCATTAGGACTTTCATAAAGCGGGCATTTATCACCGCCGGATGAGGTCACACCATATGTCCAGGTGGTGTATTGATAGCCATAGATACGGAACAGTTCCCAGGTGTTGATAATTCCTTCGGACTTTGTGGCCTGGGTGATAGGACCACCCGCTGAAGTATACACCCGCTTGAAGGTGCCATCGCCGATATGATGGGTCGTGTCCACCCAGTCATCCTGGCTGACAAAACCCACATCCGTTCCGCCATCGATATCACCGTCATCGTTACAGTCTATACCTAGATTGATCTCCCGGCAAATGCCGTTCATTTTATCATCATTTTTAAGCATCTCCGTCATATCACCGCCGCTTCTGGCCTTACCATAGGTGCCGGCGATCATGCCGAACAGGAGCGGAATATCTTTACTCTCACCATAGAGCTGCAGCAGACCGAATGGCTTAAGGTTACCGTAAGGATAGGACTTGCACTTTTCAGTTCCCGAAGCCTTGTCCGGGACCTCATTACCATCTGTATCAATTTCGGGAATACACACCTGGACCCTGGCCACATAGTCATTGAGCCCTAAACCGACATCGGTTTTTACCGGATTGTCCTGGGCCGCATAGATGCCAGAATAGTAAGGGTTGTTGTAATTTTTACCGTTGTTTCCCGCATCCTCTTCCTCCCACAGGCATTGATGCACCTCCCCGGCGCCCCAGAAGCTATAATTCCCCGCTGCGGCCCGAATAAGCGGCGGATCTGTAACATTCTGGGAAAAAATATTAGCGGAAGCGGAATAGGTGACATTACAAAGGGTTAAACCGACCCTGGTGTGGTTTCTGATATCCCAGGTGGCCAGTGTTCCGGTCCCGCCCGTTTGCGTGACATTGACCGTCATGGGATTGCCGTCGCTGCTGTCAAAGGCCGTCACCCACCCCTGCATATAGTTGGCGGCATTGGCGGGATCGACAATACTCACATAATCACCGACCTTGAGCCAATTTCCGGGCTGATTGGTATTCAAAGAAATCGTTCCGGTGCCAAATATTTTGATAATATCCCAGTTGGCGAGTGTTCCAGCCCCGCCTATTTCCGTGATATTGACCGTCAAGGGATTGCCGTCGTTACTGTCAAAGGCTGTCACCAACCCCTGCATATAGTTGGCGGCATTGGCATGATCGACAATTCTCACTTTATCACCAACCTTGACCCAACTGCCACCCTGATTGGTATTAAAAGATTTTGATCCGGCACTAATAAGTCTACTCGTCACGCTCGTTCCGGTTGGTACAGGAGTGCCAGATCCGGTTGGTTCAGAGATATTAACCGAGAAAGGGGTAAGATCGTTGACATCAGAACCGTCATAATATTTGGCAAAGGCATGGATATCAGGCGGAATATAGGCCCGTTCAAGTACCGTGTCGGTGGAGGTGTCCACCCGGCGGTGCCCGCCGAATAAAATCTTGCGGATGGCATCAATGCGGGTCATGGACGCCCAGTTCAGAAAGTTGCCGCTCCAGTAGGCATCGTTTGATCCGGTGCAGTATTTATCCGCAGTGACTGCGGCCGGCTCGAATCTCTTGGCCACGGCATCATAGTCATAGCATTTATGGGGGTCAAAATAGCCATAATAATCGATGGAATGCTTATAGGTCGTATCCGGCTCGCCGTCCCCGTCAAGATCCGAATAGTCATTATAGGCCTTGAAAAAAAGCTGATGGTCATTGGATGAATTAATAACAACCTGCGGGCTGACCACGCTTTCAATGAGACTGATGGGCGTTGAGGTGAATTCGGCCATGGTGTGGCTGGAGACCTCGGCCAGTGCCATGGTGGATGTTGCCCATAAGGCTACGCCGATAACTAAACCCTGCAACAGATGTTTCTTATGGCCAAACCTCAAGAGAGTTGCAATCATGACATCCTCCATCACATCAATCAAATTTGCAGTCAGCCGAACTGGCATTGTTAATCAGATGCCCGCTGAGTTTCCATTCAAGTCCGACAACGGATTCACTGTTCCCCAGACCTCTATGCTGCGAGTTGATCGTATACAGCACATGGGTGCCGCCTGCGGCCGAGGAGCTGCCCAGCCCTTCATATCCGGCCACCATCGCCAGTCCGCTTCCTGAGGTTGCCACAGTTCTGCCGACAATGGTCATATTGGTATGGGAATCGTCGTCACTGGCATTGCCCGGATAAAAAACCACATCCCGCACCCCGTCACTCGGCAGCGGCGCAACTCCCCCCCCGGGACTGGCAAAGGTCAAATTCAGCACTTCAACTTTTCCAATAATCCTTTTCCCCGTGCCGGCCGGATCTTCAGCAAAGCCGCCGGAATTAATACACAGGGCATTCTCATAGGTCACCCTGGAGCCAAGCTCCGCCCCGCCGTCAGCCTGGTAAAATGTCTGCTGATGAACCTTTTCATTGTTGGCAATCTGCATATCGATCGTTGAGGTTGTCGTTGCGGCAATACCGATAACCAGCAGGATGAGAAGAATGAGCATCGAGGCAACAAGAACAAAACCCCTTTCATTACTTAAAATAGATTCTTTTTTACACATAATGAGCCCTTACACACTATCCGCCTTGATATAGGTCATGGTTACTGATTTTGTTGTTCCCTTTTCCTGCGTGGTGATAATGACGTTTATGGTTTTGACGCCGATAAAAGGAGAATCTACCGAAACATTCCAGTAGATGGTATAATTGCCGTCCGGAGAG
Organism: Desulfobulbaceae bacterium; assembly: GCA_023230525.1. Lineage (GTDB taxonomy): Bacteria > Desulfobacterota > Desulfobulbia > Desulfobulbales > SURF-16 > SURF-16. Next base: position 18,856 of record JALNXE010000053.1, on the reverse strand, counting down.
GTCAAGTTACCGTCAGCATTGGCGCCGATATCGTCAAGTCCCGCATCACCATCAGCAGTCCCATCTCTTAAGGTAGCGTCGTCATAATCGAGCCCAAGCAAGGATTCCACCCTGTCGGAAGCCCAGGAGGTTGATTCGGTTATGCGGTTGGCGGTGGAATTTCCACTGATTGCAGTGATCTGCATGACATTAGCGGACAGGATTCCGATGGTCAGCACGCAAATGGCTATTAAAACCTCAATAAGGGTGAATCCTGACTGATTGTTGCTTATTTGATTATCAGCGCATCTCATAGGCAGTCCCCCCTCGTCACACCAGGCCCATGTTACGGCAGTTCACGGTGATCTTCAGCAACCGCCTCCGGAAATTAACGGTAGCGGTACCGGTAAACGGCCCCCAGACTGTGCCGCTGAGAGCCCCGCTGGTAAAAAATGGATCATTCGAGGCCGGCACATACACGCGAGTAGCGGTGTAATTTTTGTCAGACTTCTCTGTAATGACAAGAATTGTAATGCGAACGTTTCTGATATCCGCCAACTGAGCGGCGGTTGGCGTCGTGGTCTGAGTGCCGTCATCAAGCACATATTGGAATTCAATATTCTCAACATGTTCGGCAACCGTTTGCCAGCCGATTAGAGAAAATCGCTGCAGGTAGTTGCCGTTCAGCCGATAGGCAATCCGTTCCATGTCAGACATGTCAATGGTACCGTTGCTGTCAACATCCTGGGTAACGGCGTCAATGGTCCCGTCACCATCAAGATCAGAGGTAAAGGCTATCTGTGTTGCATTGGTATTGGCCGGCTCTCCATCAAAATTTATGCCATTAACAAAACCTGTGCCGGGGGAACCGGCAGGATTATAACCTGCAAGTCTGATATCCTTTGACAGCATATCGAGCCCGATGCGGACGTTCTGCTGCATCTCGGAAACCTGCTCCTGAGCAACGTAACTGTTCTGCTGGGACTGAAAGGCGGAATAGATCGAGGCAAGAACAATACCGGAAATCGCCAGAGCCACCATTACCTCGACCAGCGTGAAGCCGCGATCGCCGTAAACAGCCTCCGGACAATTATCTTTTTTATTAAATCCAGGTAATACCATCTTTACTGACTTCAAGCCTGAGACCTCCACCTGCGGAAACAGTAATTTTATACCACCGGTTGTTATTTCTGATTGTCACATTGCCCGTCTGGCTGCCGGCGGTCACCCCTTTTGCCGTATACGTGATCCTGGAAGCAAAACCGAAAGCAGCATTAACCAGCGAATTCTGCCTGGACATTGTCACAGTATTTAGAGTGAGCTCTCCTCCATCCTGACTACCGTTGTTGGCTACACCGCCGCCCGCGCCATCATCAATGAACACGGTATAGCCGCCGCCTTTAGCCGGATAGACAACGGTCGTAAAACTCAGACAGACCAAGGTGTTCCCCTTTATCGCCTGCAGCCTCGCCTTCTGCATGTCGGAATAGATATCTCGTGCCGCGGCTTTCAACCGATAATCATCGGCAGAAGTTAAAAGATTCGGAAATGATATTGCCACCAATATGCCAATGATGCCGATAACGACAAGAAGCTCTATCAGGGAAAATCCGTATTCATTTTTTCGCAATTTGGCAATTCGCCCAAGATGTCTCATGTTAAAAAAATTTTCGCAAATCATATTCTCTCTTACGTCCTGCACAAATCATACCCTCATACAGAGCACATATTTAGATGAAACAGCTTTTCCTCTTTAATTGTCAAGAAAAAAGGAAATACTTGCAAAATCAAGGAGTCAGCCTGGAGCTCCCATAATCTCAACTTTCCCTTTTACGATTAACCGGCCCCCATCATACCCGAACCATAAAAAAAGTTTACTCCTCATCAATTCGCCAATGGCAGGCAAATATTTTTACCATGTTTACAGTGGGAGAGAAAACTCAGGGCAACTGGCATTACAGGTACAAACATGGGGCAACAGGATTTTTTTGGCGAAAACGATTTTCTCGGTATTAATTTTTTAATATTAGCCACCGCCAGGTGATAAGAAGAGTGGGAGGAAATAGGGTATTAGCACCTCACGAGCAATCAGCATTTATCCTGCGACGCATCACTGCATCCGCAGCTGATGCTTTCCGCATGGCACATGGGACACAAAAAAATACCCTCCTCCTCATCGAGGCCCATCACGGACACATCATGATATTTTCCGCACCTGCCGCAGGCCACAGAATGATCGCCTGTCTCTAAATCTTCATCAATACTGTTATTCGGTTCCATTTCATGTGAGTCGCGATATCATTGTATCGGATATTCCTTACGGTCGCACTACCCGGACAAATCCTTGTTCCGCTTTAACATATTTAAACTCATTTCCCCCGCAGAGGGGGTATGATTCCCATCTGCCGGCATTTGCCTCCTGTCCGGGGTTGGTGCTCCAGAAACTACCCGCAAGCTTCATCATGCAGGTATTATCACCCTGCAGTGCAGAAATATAATGCAGCATATACAGCTCATCTTTTGTCGGCAGACGCCAATCGGTGTATCCGCCCAAGTTCAGCGTTTCCGCATACTTATTTGCGTCCTGCCAGGTGGAGTACCGGGGGCTTTTATCCATCTGCCACATCAGGCCGTTGCTGGTCTGCCGGCAGATGCCGTTGCCGAGATCTCTCAAAGGGGCATCTCTTTCTGCCGTGGGGGAGGACGAATCATGACCCGCGCCGGCACAGCCCGCCAGAATTGTCAGCATAAGAAACAACACAAAGCGTCTACCACAAAACATAAGCGCCTCCGCGATCAGCACACAATTGTTTCCCTTCCCGACATCAGACCAGATTATAATGATTGTAGCACACTTCAACCTGCAGAGGGAAATCCCCATATCTTTCCCCGCAAATTTTTCCATTGACGCGATACACAACTCCGGCCTGATTATCCATCGCCTTGAAGTGATGCAGATATTCCTGGATGGATACCATCCCCTGATCAAAGAAATAGGTGGACGCCAGAAAAAAGGCCGGGATGACCACGCTGGCATTGTGCTGCAAGGTAACGGCAATGTTGACCATGCGGCTACGCATATTGCCGATCAGTTCATTGCCGCTGAATATTAATATCTTCCAGGATGAATTGTTGGTAATTTGCACATGGGGCACACCGTCAAAATAATCCACCTGGACAACCTCAATTAATTCCTGCTCACGAGCTTCCTCATAAGGTATTATTGCCTCGCCAGGGTTAAAACTTATCGTATTTTCAACCCTGTTGAAGTTGATTATCGGCAGAAATTCCCGCGATTGTGTCCCTGCCTGCATGATTCTTCCCATGACAACCTCCTTTTTTTAATTTTTCCTTGCAATCCGGAGCCATTTCTTTCAACATACAGGCACAGGTAGGACAGATAGTGTCCTACCAGCTCGGATAAAAGAAAAAAATGAAAAAATTCAAACCGCAGCACAGCCGCCTGCTCTTTATTGACAAAAAGATCAGGGACCGAGCCTTTCCGAACTGCGCGACATTGGCCGAGGAGTGGGAGGTCAGTGCGAAAACGATCCAGCGGGATCTCGACTATATGCGCACCATGCTGGATGCCCCCATGGCCTATGATGCCAAAATGCGCGGCCACTACTATACGGAAGAGAGCTTTCACCTGCCGGCAATCGCCTTGAACGACAGCGACCTTTTTGCTGTTTTCATAGCGGAAAAGGTTCTCAAGCAGTATGAAAACACGCCGATTTACCCGCGCCTGCAGTCTCTTTTTGCCAAAATTGCCGAATCTCTGCCGGACAAAATCACCATTGACCCGGCTCAGTTAAATGACAGATTCTCTTTTTTCAGCACTCCCCACAGCATCATTTCGGAACAGGTATGGGAAACCGTTTTCACCGCCCTGCGCACCTCGCAATCAGCAGCAATCAACCATGCCAAACCAGGTGAAACCGATCTTTCGGCACGCACCATTGACCCCTACCATGTGGTAAGTTTCCAGGGAGAATGGTATGTCATCGCCTTCTGTCATGCACGCCAGGACATTCGTACCTTTGCTCTGTCCCGCATCAATAATGCTCAGTTAACCGGACATCATTTTAACGTCCCGGAAGATTTTGATTTTCAGCAAACAACCCGCGATCGTTTTGGTATACAATGGAGTGATAAGCAACATGATGTCAGGATCTGGTTTTCGCCTGCGGCAGCGCCCTATATACGGGAAAGGGAATGGCACCAGGGTCAGGAACTTCATGAAAACAGCGATAAAAGCATCATCATGTCTTTTACCGCCAGCCACCTGCTGGAGATCAAAAAATGGGTTCTCTCCTGGGGCGGCATGGCCCGAGTTCTCGCTCCCCCGATGCTGATAAATGACATAAGAAAAGAGCTCGAGCGATCAATGGGAAATTATGGAGGAGCTGATGAGAAAAGAGATCATCAAACTGGTTGAAACAGACATTACCACCCTGGCAGTTGATGCCATTGTCAATGCCGCCAACTCTTCCCTGCTGGGAGGCGGCGGGGTTGACGGAGCGATCCATCGTGCAGCCGGCCCCGATCTGCTGACAGAGTGCCGCACCTTAAATGGATGCCCCACCGGCGAGGCAAAAATCACCAAGGGCTATAAGCTGCCTGCCCATTTTGTCATTCATACGGTGGGCCCGATCTGGCGTGGGGGTAATCATGACGAAGCGCACCTTCTGGCCGAATGTTATCGCAACACCTTTAAGATTGCCCAGTCCCGGCACCTTGAAACCATCGCCTTCCCGGCCATCAGCACCGGCGCCTACGGTTTTCCCATAAAGGAGGCGGCCCAGATTGCGGTTCGGGAAACCCTAATCGCGGCCGAGCAGATTCCCTTTTTAAAACAGGTTCTCTTCGCCTGTTTTAACAAAGACACCAGAGAAGCTTATGAGGAAGCCCTGCGATGACGAACCCTCTTACCGCCGACCCGCAACTGGTTGCCTGGATGACTGATATCCGCAGGTCGATTCATCAGTATCCGGAACTCGCCTTGCAGGAATTCCGCACCGCTGAATATGTGTCCGGAAAACTTACAGAACTTGCCATCTCCCACAAAAAAGGGATAGCCGGCACAGGCATCGTGGCCTTTATCGGGGAAAAGAAAAACAGCGCCAGGGCTGTTGCGCTGCGGGCTGATATGGATGCCCTGCCAATCAGGGAAAAAACAGGACTCCCCTTCTCCTCTCAAAATGCGGGCATCATGCATGCCTGCGGCCATGACGGCCATATGGCCATGCTCCTGGGGGCCGCGGCACTCCTAAAAAAACAGCCCCAGCAGCTGCCTGGCCGGGTCGTTCTGCTCTTTCAGCCGGCCGAAGAGGATGAGGGAGGTGCGGAAAAAATGATCGCCGCGGGAGTGCTCGCGGGAGTGGACGCCATCTTCGGCGGCCATATTGAGCGCCATTTCGGGGTTGGGGAAATTGCCGTGCAGCCCGGCATCATCTGCGCCTTTACCGATGAATTCCAAATCATCATCCGCGGCCCGGGAGGGCATGCGGCCAAACCCCATGAAAGCGTTGACTGCATTGTTGCCGCATCCTTTCTGGTGGCAAGCCTCCAGACCCTGGTATCCAGGGAAACAAATCCGGTTTTCCCGGCGGTGGTAACGGTCGGCAAAATTCATGGCGGCACCGCCACCAATATCATTGCCGATCAGGTGGTGCTGGAAGGCACCATCCGCACCACCCATGCCGAGGCCCGGGAGAAAATTTTCGCGAGTCTGCGACGAATGGTTCAGGCTGTTCAGGAACTATACGGGACGGAAACGGAATTGACCTTGACCGCAGGCTACCCGCCGGTGATCAATGATCCGGTTATCAGCGATATGGCAAGAGAGGCCGCCCGGCAGACGGTGGGAGAAAACGGGGTGAAAAGTCAGCCATATCCGAGTCTTGGTGGTGAGGATTTTTCTTTTTACCTTAAAAAAATGCCAGGCTGCTTTGTCCGTTTCGGGGCAAGACGCGATGACCTGCCCAACGCCAATGCCCACAGCCCCATCTTTGATTTTGATGAACGGGTTCTGCCCATCGGCGCCGAATTCCTGGCCCGCAGCGCCCTACTCTTTCTACAACAGGCTGCCCAAGGTTAAGGGGAACGACGCAATAATACTATGGTCTCAAGATGATGGGTCTGGGGAAACATATCCACCATTTTCATCTTCTCCACCCCATACCCTTCCCCTTCAAGGATGACCAGATCCCGGCACAAGGTCGCCGGGTCGCAGGAGATATAGATGATCTGGCTGACCCCGAGTTCAGGCAGATACGGGATGATTTCCGCGCATCCCTGCCGGGGCGGATCAAGCAGGGCAGTACCAAACTTTTCCCCTTTTACAACAAGGCCTTTGGCCCCTGCAAGGGCTGAATTCTGGGTAAAAATGCAGTTTACCATGCCGTTTATCTCAGCATTGCGGTTGGCACTGCGGATGGCCGAGCGCTGCAGGTCCATGCCGACCACTGCTTGGGCTTGCCGGGCCAGGGGCAGGGAAAAATTCCCCATCCCGCAGAAGAGATCAAGAACCTTGTGCCCGGCATCAAGCTTTGCCAATTCCATCACCAGGGCGATGAGTTTTTCATTCTGGTCCGAATTAACCTGACAGAAACCACCCGGCTCAATGGTCATCCTGAGGCTGTCACCAGCAGGCATGACCTGGGAGAAAGAGAGCAGGGGCGGCTCATCACCAATCTTGTTTCTGGAAAACACATCAGGATTGCCTGATCCAGCAGCCGCAACGACAAGCTGTTTTATGCGGCTGTGGCCTCCGGCGATTTCCTCAAGAACCTTTCGTTCGGCTGGCCTCGGTTTTCGGGACAGATGCAGAAGAATAACCACCAAGTCCTCGGCAGGGCTCAATAACAGTTCAAGAGATGTTGTTAATGAAGAAACCTTGGCAAAGGGTGACTTATTAATCAGATAATCCAGAACATCATTTAGTAGTGGCCCGGCCAGCAGGCAGGCGCGGATGGCAATCACCTCATGGGATTGACTGCGGTGAAAGCCGAGTTCTCCAGCTTTTCCCACATGCAGCCTGATGCGCTGCCGATAGTGAAAGACTTTCGGCGAGGGCATGGGGGGAAGGAGAAATGATCCGCTGTCCTGTTTTAAACCGGACCGCTCAAGCTGCTCAAGTAAAATCCGATTTTTCAGATCCGCCTGGCTTTCTGAACGGACATGCTGGAAATCACAGCCGCCACATTGGGGAAAGTATGGACACGGAGGATTAACCCGATCTGCGGATGGTTGCAGAACTTTTACCGCACGCGCCTCCATATAGTTCTTTTTTTTGCTGACCGGCCGGACTTCCACCTCCTCGCCGGGCAGGACATAAGGGACGAGCACCACCTTGCCGTCCGGCAGCCGGCCCAGGCCGCTGCCGCCGATGATCAGTTTTTCAATTTGTACGGTTAATGCCATTTAATTTTTTTTGATTCAGAAGGAATTCAGAGAGGCTAAGCGTAACGTATTCATCCGATTAGCAAAAAAAATCCCGCCAAACGATGCCACCGTCCGACGGGATAATTACTTTTCAGATGCTTAAAAGAGAAATATCAGCCCTTTTTCCGCCTTAAGGCAACCAAGCCGGCTAAACCTGAACCGAGCAGCCATACTGCGGCGGGGACTGGAACAGCGGGAACATCCTGATTAGCAGATGCCGTATAGGCCATGCCGTCGTTGATTGGAGTCTCATTAATAAAGAAAGGGTAAGGATATGCCCCATCTGAGGAGGTAAGACTGGCAAAAATGAAATTTCCAAGGGTGAACGCTGAGGCGCTCGTCATGGTCAGCACGTTGCCCTCGCTCAATGGGAATGACCCGAAAGACATATCAATTCCGGAGATAGTATTAGCAATAGTTGGGAAAACATCCCACGGAAATCCAGCTATGATATCAAGCGGAATAGCTGCCCCTCTCGTTAACCCTAATGTGTTGGCATCAACCCCGACAACATCAAACTCAAACCCTACAATTTTATCTAAAGCGAGTGAACTATCCACGTTGAATTCAACGGTGTAGGCACTGGCCAGATTCGAATAGAAAAGCAAAAAAACCGCGGCAATAACTACTGCAATTTGTTTCATGATAATCTCCCGTAACTTATTATTAATTTGTCATTTCATATTTAACGCAAGTCATATCCTGAACATTGACAACGCCATCTCCATTGCAATCTAACCAGGGATACAGAGGACCGCCATGCTGAGTATAATACTTAACTGCGGTTATATCCTGTATATTTATGAGCCCATCAGCATTCGCATCGCCACGTTGACGGATTTTTACCGCATAAGAAACCCCGCCATTATCAAGCACCGCTTCGCCGGTGGTGACGAAGTTGGCAAACTCATCCGGCGCGGGTCTTGTAATGCCGAGTTCGAGTATAGAGCCAAAGTACGTTTCAGAAGAAGTTCCGGGCGCTGCGCTTTCTGCTCTGGTGAAAGTCGCTTTACCGATCAGCTTCCTTGTGCCTGCAACCCCGGCAGCGGGGGCACTCTCATCAATCTTGCCGCAGATAAAAACCACCGCGCTGCCGGTGTCCTGAGGATCCTGATAGGGGTACTTCAATGCAGAAGTGCCGAAATACCAGTCCGCATCATTCTTTTGCGCAGAGGCAAACGTTAGCTTACTGTTATCATAGACCAACTTCACCCCGGCGCTGACCAGAGGAGCCGCGTTGATATCAGCGTAGATGTAAACAACCAGATCGGTATCCGTATAGGCACCCTCAGCATAAACATCCACATCCGCCGCCATAGCCGTGATACCTGAAGCAGCGATGACCGCTGAAGAAAGGATTCCAGCAATAGCGCATGTTGTTTTCTTCTTCAATTCAGTCCCTCTCTATTTTATTTCCCCAACCTGCAATCCAGGAGTTGGAGAGAAATATGGCACTTTAAGATCGCCAGAACCTATCAGCTGAAATCAAAGCAAATCAGGTGCCATTTGATATAATTACAAGACCAAACAAAAAAGTCTTTCATTTCGCAGGGTAAATTAGTCGGCGATAAACTCAGGCGGTCAGAAATTTTCAAGAAAACGGAAACGTCTTCCATTATTCTGAAATTACCAAAAATTATTCCTGAAAACCGAAAAATTTGGTTGTCATCAGCATTTTTTTCGAATCTCTTTTTATATCAAGCTCAAGATAAATAAAATCCTCCAGGCTTGTCAAGGGCGAACCAGGAGAAACCATTGACAAAAAAAACCATCAAATACAACAAGTTACAACTGGAAAATTAATATTTTTTATCGGCATAGGCCAGCCAGCCGCCTGCCAGCACCAGATCCTTATCAAAAGAATTAAGGACGAATTTGCAGGTGAATTCCTTTGTTCCGCGGACAATAAGGGTTTCCTTATCCATGTCAACCGAAATGGTTACCCCTGCCCCAAGAGCAAAAAATGCATCAATATCTTTTTTCGGCAACTCAATGGCCAGCATACCGCAGTTGAACATATTCTGCCGGAATATCCTGGCAAAACTTTCGGCAATAACCACATTGATGTCATTCACCTCAAAAACCCACACAGCGTGTTCCCTGGAGGAGCCGCAGCCGAAATTGGAACGGGTGACGATGACTTTCGCACCTTTCGCATCCGCCGCCGGATCAAATCCCGGCAGTTTCAGGTCTTCCAGGATAAAGGGCTTTAAGTCCTCCTTGGTATTTTCCGTCAGATATTTCGCCGGAATAATCTCATCTGTATTGATATCGTTTCTGTCCAAAAAAAGTGCCGGACCGCCGAATGTTTTCATAAAAACCTCATTATCTGATTGCGGATTTGGGATCGCGGATTGAAAAAATTACCCGCCATACTTCATGCAAATTTCACCAGACCGCCATTTTTCTGATTGCGGAATGCTGATTTGGGATTGCGGATTGATAAACGTCCTGAAATCCGCATTCCCAAATCACCCATTACATCATTTCCCTGGGATCAACGATATAACCTTTTACCGCCGCCGCCGCTGCACTCACCGGGCTCATCAGGTGAACCATGCCGCCTTTGCCCATGCGTCCGTTAAAATTACGGTTTGTCGTTGAGGCGCAGACCTCGCCGGGGGCCAACACGCCGTTACTCATACCCAGACAGGCGCCGCAGGTGGGATTGGTCACACAGAAACCGGCCTCCATGTAAATCTTGATGAGCCCCTCTTCCATGGCCTGATTGTAAACCTTGGGGGTGGCCGGAGAAAGAATGGCCCGTACATTATCGGCGATTTTCCGTCCCTTAAGAATTGCCGCACCGGCCCGCAGATCTTCAATACGGCCATTGGTGCAGGACCCCATGTAAACCTGGTCGATGTTTGTTCCCACCATGTCGGTGATGTCCTTGACCTCATCCGGTTTGAAACCATACGTCACCTGGGGCACAAGCGCTGATACGTCAAAGGTCTTTTCCGCCACATATCTGGCGTCGGCATCGGAATGCCATTTGCGGAAAGCCTCCACCGCCGCCTCGATATCCTTGTACTCATCCTGAATAAAGGGCCAGAGATACTCGGCGGTAACCCGGTCTGGCAGACACACCCCGCAGGTGGCGCCGGCCTCGATGGCCATATTGCACAGTGTCATGCGGCCCTCCATGCTCATGCCGTCCACCACCGGACCGCGGAACTCCATCACCTTGTCGGTGGCCCCGTTTACGGTCAGCTCCTTGATGATCCTGAGGATGACATCCTTGGCGTACACCCCTTTGCCAAGATTTCCGGTGATAGTGATCTTCATCGTTTCCGGCAGACGGAAGGAACAGACACCCTTGAGAATACCCACCTCCAGGTCCGTGGTGCCGACGCCCGCGGCAAAGGCGCCGAAGGCCCCGTGGGTGCAGGTGTGCGAGTCGCCCATGATCACCGTGTAGCCCGGCCGGATGAATCCTTTTTCCGGGAACAGGGCGTGGCAGACCCCGTTTGCGCCGATATCAAAAAAATCCTTGATATTGTTGCGTCTGGCCCAGTCACGTAAGATTTTGGCCTGGGTGGCGGTCTTGGTATCCTTGGAGGGCGTGACATGGTCAATCACCACTTTAATCTTTTTCGGGTCAAAAACCCTGTCCATGCCCCTGGCCTTCAGATCATTGACCGCGATAGGGGTGGTAATCTCATGGCACATGACCACATCGATATCAAGCACGACATTATTATCCGAGGGAACGTCCCGTTTGTGGGCCGCAAAAATCTTCTCAGTGATGGTTTTACCCATTTTTTCTCATCCTCCAAATAAACAGTAAAGAAAAGTCCCAATCCCGCAGACCGGAATATGCAGGACTGCAACCTTAATAGATCGTGTAAAGTTAATCAATTTTTTTATAGTTTGTATCCTGCCAATAATATGCTATAAAAATCAATATATTGTCATTTTAAACCCTTTGCGCAGCTTATTTTAAGCCAAATTCCCCATGCAGAAAAAGAAGCAGCAACCCTTACCCGCAAATCTGCCGCCTGAACAATCGGATTCATCCCCACAGACCATGATTGAGCAGATTTACTCCATTTGCCGTACCCAGTACGGCAGGGTTGGCCCAAAGCTGAAGCAGCTTTTCACCGACGTGGCCGCCCTGTATGCCGGCCAGTGGCCGGAGTTTGAGGCCTGCCAGGTGGGTTATCATAATCTGCATCACTGCCTTGCCGTTGCCCTGGCCACGGCCCGCATGACAGGCGGATGGAACAAAATCAACCCCGAACGGCCCCTTGCCAGAACCGTATTCCTCGCCGGCATCGCCGCGTCGCTGCTGCATGATTCAGGCTACCTGAAGGATAAAAATGACCGGCAGGGCAAGGGCGGCAAGTATACCTTTACCCATGTGGGCCGCAGCCGGGATCTCGCCTGCAATTATCTTAGCAGAAAGAGGTGGAGGAAAAAAGACATCACTTTTATCAGCCTGATGATTGGGGCCACTGAATTCGGGGAACAACCCGACATGTCCGTCTTCGCAGACGATGAGCAGCTGACCATGGCCCGGATGGTTGCCTCGGCAGATCTTATTGCCCAGATGGCTGACATCAACTATATCAGACGCCTCCACGATCTCCATGATGAGTTTCTGGAGGCATACGACACGGAAGGCAGGAAAAATCTCCGCAAACGGGCGGTCCATGTTTACGATTCCTTTCAGGCAATGCTCAATACCACCCCGGAGTTCTATGAGAATTTCATTCTGCCCAGACTGAAACTCTTTGCGAGAATGGACAACTACCTGGTCTCCTTTTTCGCTGATGGTAGAAATCCCTATTTTGAAAGCATCACCGCCAATCTCTCCGGTCAGCTGTTAAGTAACCGGGTCCAATGGCAGAGACTTGGCGATATCCTGCAAGGGCTTGGCCTGGTCGACCAAACTGTCCTGAACGAGGCCCTGACCAGACAGCAGCAGGGAAAAGCGGGCCGGAATTCCGGCACGGAGCAAACCGCCCAAGAGCAGGATACCGGGATACAACTGCTTGACTGGTTGCATTTAAGAGTTACGGGACAGGCCCGACTGGGCGACATTCTCATGGAGATGAATGCCGTCGATCCCCGTGCCCTCCGCACCGGGCTGATTTCCCAACTGCTGCCGCAACAGCTGACAAAAGAACTGACTTTTGATGAACTTCTCGCCCTGTTGCAGATCTCACTCCTGGTGCAAAACCTCTATGATGATCCCTGGGTGTTTGCCCAGATCATTGAAATGGCGGTTAAGTTGCTTGGCGGTGAGTCGGGCTCGCTCATGCTGGCCGACCGCCGGAAAAACGAAATGATCATCGCCATTCACTGCGGTCCCCATAAGGATCGGCTTGAAGGCAGATCCATTCCGATTGACAAAGGACTATCCGGCTGGGTATATCGCCATGCCAAGGCAGCCTTTGTCAGCAGATCCGCCATTGGCGATGTTGCCTGGGAAAATTCCTTTCCCGGCGGCGAAGAAATTCACAATATTCTTGCCGTTCCCCTGCATATCAATGGGGATATCATCGGCGTCGCCGAAGTGATCAACAAGGGGCAGGGCAATTTCAACGACCATGACGCCGATATTCTCACCCTGCTCGCCAATGTCATGACCTGTTCCCTGTCATTGGTAAAAAAATTACAGCTGAATAAATGATCATGAAATATGATAATAAAAGGTCGCGCAATATGAAAAAACGGTCCCGTTCCTTTCTGGCTTTCCTGTTCATCTTAAGTATCTGGCCATGCCTGTTTATGCCCGGCAGGGCATTGGCTGCGCATGGGGAAAGTATTGACGGCAAACTAAAATACCCTGCCGGATTTGACCGCTTTGCCTATACCTCTGACAAGGCGGTCAAGGGCGGAGATGTCATCCTGTATGCCCTGGGCAGCTTTGACAAAATGAACCCCTTCACCCTGAAAGGCAACCCGCCAGAGGGAATTCCCGAACTGGTCTTTGAAACCCTGGCCTCCCCAAGCCTGGATGAGCCCTTTGCCGAATACGGCTTGCTCGCCAAGGATATCGAGCTTGCCCCGGACCGGCTGTCCGTCACCTTTACCCTGCATGACAAGGCGCGGTTTTCCGATGGCTCTCCGGTTACCGCCGCAGACGTCAAGTTTTCCCTGGAAACCCTGAAAAGCCAGGACGCCCATCCTTTTTTCGCCTCCTATTACCAGGACATCAGCCGGGCCGAAATTATCAGCCCCGCTAAAATCCGTTTTTATTTCGCCCGGCCCAACCGGGAAATCCATATGATTGCCGGGCAACTTCCCGTGTTTTCCAAGGCCTTTTACCAGAAACATCCCTTTGCCTCATCCGGCATGACCCCGCCGGTGGGCAGCGGCCCTTATATCATCAGCGATTTCAAGCAGGGGAAATCCCTCACCTACAAGAGAAACCCCGCTTACTGGGGCAATGATATCGCCTGCCGCCGGGGCATGTTCAATTTCGACACCATTACCTTCAAGTATTTCCAGGATCAGATCGTGGCGGTGGAGGCCTTTAAGGCCGGCGAGTTTGACTTCATGCATGTCAATATCGCCAAACAGTGGGCCCGGGATCTGGAAGGGTCCCAATTCGACAGCGGGAAAATCATCAAGCAAATTTTCCCCCACAAAAACGACCAGGGCATGCAGGCCTTTGTCTTTAACATCCGCCGCCCGCTTTTCCAGGACATCCGCGTCCGCCAGGCCCTGGGCCTGGCCTTTGATTTTGCGCGCACCAATAAGACCCTCTTTTTTGACCAGTATACCCAGACGCAAAGCTATTTCAGCAACTCCGATCTGGCGGCCACCGGCCTGCCCCAGGGCCTGGAGCTGGAAATGCTGCAACCCTTCAGGAATCAGGTGCCGCCCGAGGTTTTCACCACCCCCATCACCCCGGTCAAGACCGGCTCCCCCCAAGACCTGCGCAATAATCTCCGCGCGGCGATGAAACTGCTGGCCGAAGCGGGCTGGACGGTGCAAAACGGTAAACTGACCAACCAGGAGGGCAAACCGTTTGCCTTCGAGATCCTGCTTTCCTCCCCCTCCTTTGAACGGGTCATGGCGGATTTTGTCAAGAATCTGCAGGTACTGGGGATTGATGCCACCTACCGCACCATTGATCAGGCCCTGTATGTCCAGCGCCTGCAGGACTTTGACTTTGACATGACCGTCGAGGTCTACGGCCAGTCCCAGTCCCCGGGCAACGAGCAGCGAGACTACTGGACCTCGGCGGCAGCGGACCGCAAGGGATCACGCAATATCATCGGCATCAAGAATCCGGTGGTGGATAAACTGGTGGACCGCATCATCTACGCCAGAACCCAGGAGGAGCTGACCGCCGCCTGCAAGGCGCTGGACCGGGTGCTCTGGTATAACTATTACCTCATCCCCAACTGGTATCTCGCCACCTACCGCATCGCTTTCTGGGACAAATTCTCCCGGCCGGAGACCCTGCCCCTTTATTACACGCCCTTTCAACTGCTGATGACCTGGTGGGAGAAGGGGAAGGACAATTAAAGTGCCTAAAGTTATGGTACCTTTTGATTTGAGAAAACCTTTTCACTTCAGGCAGTTTCAACTTTAGCGCACTTTAATATTTTAGACACTTTAGACACTCAAATATGTTAGCCTATATCCTGCGCCGCATACTGCTGATGATCCCCACCCTATTCGGGATCATGCTGATTACCTTCACTGTCACCCAGTTCGTGCCGGGCGGACCGGTGGAGAGAATGATCGCCGACATGCAGCGCTCCTCCCGGGGCGGAGCTGAGGTCAGCGGCGGCGGCTCAAATATCTACCAGGGCAACAAGGGCCTGGACGCGGAACGCATCCGGGAGATCAGGGCCATGTACGGCTTCGACAGGCCGCCGGTGGAACGCTTTATTACCATGATGGGCAACTACCTGGTCTTTGACTTCGGCAAATCCTACTACCATCATCAGTCCGTGGTGGATCTGGTCATCTCCAAGCTGCCGGTTTCCATGTCCCTGGGTCTCTGGTCCTTTCTCATCGTCTATGGGGTCTGCATCCCGCTGGGCATCAAGAAGGCGGTACGGGACGGCTCCCGCTTCGATGTTTTTTCCAGCACCATGATCCTCATCGGCTACGCCATCCCCGGTTTTGTGCTGGCCATTGTGCTCATCGTGCTCTTCGGCGGCGGCAGCTTCTGGAATATCTTCCCGCTGCGCGGTCTGGTTTCGGACAACTGGTCCGAACTGAGCCTGGTGCACAAGGTGCTGGATTACCTGTGGCACATGGTGCTGCCCATTATCTCCAGCGCGGTGGGCAGCCTGGCCGTGATGACCCTGCTCACCAAAAACAGCTTTCTGGAAGAGATCCGCAAACAGTATGTGCTTACCGCCCGGGCCAAGGGACTCAGTGAAAACCGGGTGCTCTACCGCCATGTGTTCCGGAACGCCATCATTCCGATCATCACCGGTTTTCCCGGTTCGTTTATCACTGCCTTTTTCACCGGCAGTCTGCTGATCGAAACCATCTTTTCCCTGGACGGCATGGGGCTGCTGGCCTATGAATCGATCCTTAACCGCGATTATCCCGTGGTGCTGGGTACCCTGTACTTTTTCACCATCATCGGTCTGATCTCCCGGCTGCTGTCCGACCTCAGCTACGTGGTGGTTGACCCGCGCATCACCTTTGAAAGCGTGGAGCAGTAAGGAAAATATGGCGGCACAGACACCATACAAAAACACCATCTTCCGGCGGCGCTTACGGAAATTCAAGGGCAACCGGCGCGGCTACTGGAGCCTGGTCCTCTTTTCCGTTCTCTTTGTCATCAGCCTGGGCGCCGAAGTGATCAGCAACGACCGGCCGTTTCTCATCATCTACAACGGCTCCTTTTACTTCCCGCTGGTCAAAGACTATGCGGAAACCACCTTTGGCGGGGATTTCCCCACCGAAGCCGACTACCGGGACCCTTATATCCTGGAAAAGATCACCACAGGCGGCAACCAGGCCTTTTTCCCGCTCAATCCCTACGGCTACGCCTCAATCAACCCCAACCTCGATGTGCCGGTGCCCTCCCCGCCCACCCGGGACAACCTGCTGGGCACCGATGACCGGGGCCGGGATGTGCTGGCCCGGCTTATCTACGGCTTCCGTCTTTCCGTTATCTTCGGCCTGCTGCTTACCGCGGTGGGCACCCTGCTGGGCATTGCGGCCGGGGCCATCCAGGGCTATTTCGGCGGCAGAACCGATCTTTTCTGCCAGCGTTTCATCGAGATCTGGGGCTCCATGCCCGAACTCTATCTGCTGATCATCTTCTCCTCCATCTTCAAGCCAAGCCTGCTGCTGCTCCTGATCCTGCTCTCCATGTTCGGCTGGATGGGCCTGTCCGACTATGTGCGGGCGGAATTTCTCAAAAGCCGCAACCTGGATTATGTCACCGCCGCCAAGGCCATGGGGGTGGGCAACGTCACCATCATGATCCGCCACCTGCTGCCCAACGGCATGACCCCGGTCATCACCTTTTTGCCCTTCCGCATGTCAGGAGCGATTCTTGCCCTGACCAGTCTTGATTTCCTCGGTCTCGGCGTTCCTCCTCCCACCCCCAGTCTCGGGGAACTGCTGGCCCAGGGCAAAGCCAATATCGATGCCTGGTGGCTGTCGCTCAGCACCTTTGTTGTCCTGGTGGGCACCCTGATTTTGCTGATCTTTATCGGCGAAGCGCTGCGGGAAACCTTTGATCCGAGGAAGGTATGAAAACGCCGCTGCTGCAGATTCATAATCTCCATGCCGGCTTTCACAGCCAGGACGGTTTTACCCCGGTCCTCCATGATGTGTCATTTGCCATCCATCACGGGGAGACCGTGGCCCTGGTGGGTGAATCCGGCTCAGGCAAATCCGTCACCGCCTTTTCCATCCTGCAGCTGCTTGACCGCCACTCTTTCCGCTGCCGGGGAGAAATCCTTTTTAACGGCCAGAACCTGCTCAGCAAAAGCGAGCCCCAGCTGCAGAAAATCAGGGGTAATGATATTGCCATGATTTTTCAGGAGCCCATGACCTCGCTCAACCCGGTCTACCCCATCGGCCACCAGCTCATCGAACCGCTGATGCTCCACCAGAACCTCGACCCGGAGCAGGCCAGGGACAAGGCCATGCAGCTGCTTGAAAAAACCGGCATCCCGGACCCGGAAAACCGGATGCACAGTTTCCCCCACCAGCTTTCCGGCGGACAGAGGCAAAGGGTGATGATCGCCATGGCCCTGGCCTGCCGGCCCAAACTGCTGATCGCCGATGAGCCGACCACCGCGCTTGACGTGACCATTCAGGCCCAGATACTTGCCATGCTGCAGGAGCTGAAGAGTGAACTTGACATGTCCGTGCTGCTCATCACCCATGATTTGCACATGGTCCGAAAAATCGCTGATTCCGTCAATATCATGCACCAGGGGCGCATCGTCGAGCATGGTCCCTGCTCCACCATCTTTGCCTCGCCCAGAGATCCGTATACCATCAAACTGCTTGACAGTGTGCCCAAAGGTGAGCCTGACCGTAAGCCAGGCGGCAAACCACTGCTCACCATTGCCGATTTCCATTGCCATTTCAGCATCAGAAGGGGTTTTTTCAAACGCAAGGTGGGCGAGATCAAAGCGGTCAACGGCGTCAGTCTGATGGTCAGGGAAGGGACCACCTATGGCATTGTCGGTGAATCAGGCTCCGGCAAAAGCACCCTGGGCCTGGGGATTTTGCGGCTCATTGAGGGCAGCGGGCGGATCAGCTATGGGGAGACGGATCTGCTGGCCAGAAACCGCGGCGAAATGCGCAGCCTGCGCCGGGAACTGCAGGTCGTTTTTCAGGATCCCTTTTCATCGCTGTCCCCGCGCCTGACGATTTTTCAGATCATCGAGGAAGGACTCAAGGTGCACCGTATCGGCCAGGACAAACAGCAGAGACGGGAAATCGTCGAACGGGTGCTCCAGGAGGTGGGGCTGACCCCGGAAATGCTGGACCGCTATCCCCACGAGTTTTCCGGCGGACAGCGCCAAAGGATCGCCATTGCCCGGGCCATTGCCCTGCAGCCGAAATTCATCGTGCTCGACGAGCCCACCAGCGCCCTCGACATGACCATCCAGGCCCAGATTATTGATCTGCTGCGTTCCCTGCAGGAAAAATACGCCATCACCTATCTGTTCATATCCCACGATCTGCGCGTGGTCCGTGCCCTGGCCGACGAGGTGGCGGTGATGAAAGACGGGATGATCGTTGAAAGCGGTCCGGCGGCAGAAATTTTTGCAAATCCCACCCACCCCTACACCCGCAAGCTTTTCAGCGCAGCTTTTGAGCTTAAGGCGTAATTTAACTTGTTATTAATCTTTCCTTGACGTTATGATCAAGGCAAATATCCTTATTTCCCAACCATTAAAATTATCCGGTGCCTACAATGATGCAAACCCGATTTACCCTGCTCCTGCTTGGCCTCTTTCTCAGCCTTGCCCTCTGC
>JALNXE010000052.1 GCA_023230525.1 Desulfobulbaceae bacterium | reverse complement strand
GGTGTGCGGAAATTGATAAATTGATAGACAAAATACGCGAATGTAGTGCCACTGCAACTTTTCTTGAGCTGCAACTTGCTGATTATATATGGAAATTTTTTTATGGTGTTAAACTTGGGTTAACGCTATCCACCGTTCTGCGCCTTGAATGCGGATAATAAAAAAAGGGCCGGCATCCCTGTTTGCGATGTCGGCCCTTTTGCTTTGCGCGGGCGGGCGAGCCGTTTTCTCAGCTGGTGATTACCGGCGAAGCCACTTTAAAAAAATAATTTGGCCAGAGAAATGCGCCCCAATGGCACTCTTTTCAGTACCCCCTTGAGGGATATAAGGAGCCGTAACGAAATTGAAACCCAGGTTATTTCGTAACGGCTCCTAAATCATGGTCGGATGATTTCGCAGTCACATTCCGCGTCACTGATGTTCAGCAGCAGGAATTTTACATTGAAACCGTTATTAACCAGCTCTTTGTATGCCATATCCGCCCGCGCACCGGTGGAGCAGTGGACGTAGATTTTTTTATCCCTGGGCAGTTCATTCATTCTGCCGGGCAGCTCATCCAGGGGGATGTTGATGGTGTTCTTGAACATACCCAGCTCCGCAACCTCTTCCTTGGTCCGGGCATCAACAATAATTGCGTCTTTGTCTTCTCCTGATGCGGCCTTCCGGAAGTCGGCAACCGACACCTCTCCCTTGCCGAGTTTGCGCACCCATTTGATCTCGGTGTTGAAGATCGGCCCTTTTTCTACAGGCTCGCCGGCCGAGAGCCAGCCGTTTAATCCTCCCTCAACGAGAGAAACGAAATTAAAACCCTCTTCGCGCACATCGATGACCGCATCCATCACCTCGTCATCGCCATAAAGGACAATGGGGGCGTTGCGGGGGACATCATCCAGCCTGTCTTCGAGTTCCTCGTACGGCACACTGTATGCCCCCTTGATCCGTCCTTCCACGGCTTTCGCGCTGGGACGTATATCAACTAGCACCACATTGCCGGTTTTAACGAAATCGTTGGTCGAATACGTCGGCAGATTGGCCTTGGACCAGGAAGGTTCACCATCAAGGTAGACGCGGATGTTTTTGTAGCCTAATTTTTGCGCCAGACCGGCGTTCGTTGTGGACATGCCTCACGTCGGCCCTCCGCAGTAAAAGACGAGCAGCTTGTTTTTATCCAGGGGCAGGGCCGCAGCCTGCCTTTCCTGCAGGAGAGGAACCGGAATTGATACCGCCCCGGGCAGGTGGGATTGGCCAAACCTGCTTTCAGGACGCGCGTCCACCAGAAACATATCCGTATGGTTTTTGATCAGATCCTGCAGGTCCCCGGTCTTTATTTCCGTGACCCCCTCCGGTAATTTTGCCAGTTTTGGTTTGATCTCGGTCGCATATTTATTGTTTCCCCGCGTTTCAAATTTGATGATCGCGGCGTGTCCTTTGACGGCATGTTCAATGCCTTTGGTCTGCTCGTCAATCTTGAGCATCACGGTTTTTGCCTGATCGCCTTTGCCTACTTCGATGGAAACAGTTTTCGCCTTCTCCGATTTTCCTACTATTTCACCTGTGTAGACATTAGCTTCCTTTTGCTCTGCCTGTTGCGTCTGCTGCGCCACGGTTTGTTTTCCCCCCTGATCGCCGGCAAAGGCGGGATGGCTCAAGGCCACCATCAGGCACAATGGCACTAATTTCAGAAACGTTTTTCTCATCAAGAATCTCCTTAAATATGCGGGTGAAAAATAAATCAGTTTATTAAATACTAATATATCATATGAAAAAGCGGATGTTGCGTATAGTTATTTTTACAGAAAATGACAGGTGGGAGGGAAATTATGGTTGTTACATTGAGGAGAAAGTGAAGGACCGGAAATAGTATAACAGCGTCGCCCCGGCGCCAGGCATCTTGGGTGCAGGCCGGCAGGGTGTTTCAGTAAAAGTTGGTCTGGAGCCGTTACCAAATAACTTGTACCAAGAGCATCTACCATTTGAAATAGCGGGCTGTTTCCGTCTTGACCACCTGGGACAGTAAAAGCAGGCCGATGATGTTGGGGAGGGCCATCATGCCGTTCATGAGATCGGAGAAATTCCAGACGAATTCCAGTTTCATCATTGCCCCCACAACCACCACGCAGACGAAAACCACCCGGTAGGGGTTGATGGCGCGGGGACCGAACAGGTATTCGATGGCCTTTTCGCCATAGTAATTCCAGCCGATCAGGGTGGAATAGGCAAACAGGGACGTGGCCACGGCAACAATGACCACTCCGGCGTGGCCCAGGGTATCGTTAAAGCTGGCGCTGGTCAGCTCGCCTGCCGCAACGCCTTGCAGCCAGGCCGGTGCGGTGAGGATCACCAGCGCGGTCATGGAACAGACCACCAGGGTGTCGATGAAGGTCTGGGTCATGCTCACCAGAGCCTGTTTAACCGGATCCTTGGTGCGCGCGGCAGCAGCGGCAATGGGGGCCGAACCAAGGCCCGACTCGTTGGAGAATACCCCGCGGGCGATACCAAAACGCATGGCGGCGGCCACCGCCGCGCCGGCAAAACCGCCCGTGGCCGCGGCCGGGCTGAAGGCATGGTAAAAAATCAGATACAGGGCGTGGGGGATCTCACCGGCGTTGAGGGCCAGCACCACAAGCGACGAGCCCACGTAGCCGATGATCATGAAGGGCACCAGCAGGGAGGTGAATCGTCCGATTGATTTGATGCCGCCGAGAATCACCAGACCGGTCAGCAGCATCAGGACCGTGCCGGTGATCCAGGGTTCGATGCTGAAGGTGGATTGAAAAATGGTGGCCACCGCATTGGCCTGGGTCATGTTGCCGATGCCGAAGGTGGCCAGGGCGGTGAACACGGCGAAAATCCAGCCCAGTTTGGGCAGACCGGCGCCCTTGGCCAGATAGTACATCGGGCCGCCGCGCATGCCGTATTCGCCTTTCTCTCGATACTTGACCGCCAGCACCGCTTCCGAGTATTTGGTCGCCATGCCGACCAGGCCGGTCATCCACATCCAGAACACCGCGCCTGGTCCGCCGAGAGTAATGGCGGTTGCCACACCGACAATGTTGCCGATGCCGACTGTTGCCGCCAGCGCCGTCATGAGTGCGGCAAAATGGCTGATGTCCCCTTCGGTACCGTGTTCTTTGTGCCAGATCAGACGCAGGGCGTGGGGCAGGGCGCGAAACTGCATGCCGCGCAGAATAATGGTCAGGTAAAGGCCGGTTCCCACCAGCAGGGCCAGCATGGGCGGCCCCCATACCCAGCCGGACAGCGTGGAAATCAGCGATTCAAATGATTCCATAAAGGTGCCTGTGGTTGATTTTGAAAAAAATTTTGGGTAATCATGCAGACCAGCGGAAGCCCAGCCCTGGCTGCAGGATGATGTGCCAGGAGATCAACGAAATTTTGGGTCAGATCTCATGGGGTGCTTCCTCCAGCCTGCCGGAATCAATACTTTGCCATGAACATGATCATTGTCAAGCAATTTCATTTTTCACCCGTTACGCCTTGGCGGCGGAAAAAATTCCCTGGCCGAAAGAAAATGGGTGGAAACCGCAGGGAAAGAGCTTTATTTCTTTTTCTCATCATGGTACGGCATGCAAAAGCAGCCATAATATCCCGGTCTGGGGCAACTGCCGGGTTTCCAGTATTCGTTGATGAGTTATTAAAATCGTATTCATGAAAATTTTTTGTTATCCCTGTAACCGCGGCCTCCGGCGTTTTCATTGCCGCTGCAGGCAACCATGATGGCAGAACCCTTGCGGGAGGCAGGTGTCTGACATGAATTTTCCGGCCCAGTATTTCCGCGCCGGGGTTGGCGCGGTGATCATCAATGACGCAGGGCTCGTCCTCGCTTTGGCACGCGCCGATATTCCTGATGCCTGGCAGCTGCCCCAGGGCGGCCTCGAAGCTGACGAGGAGCCGCTGCAGGCGGTATGCAGGGAGATTGCCGAGGAAACGGCCATCCCGGCAGCTGATCTGCAGCTTCTGCAGGCCAGCCCGGAACCGCTGGTCTATGAGTTGCCGCCTGCGGCCAGGAAGGTAAAAACCGGGCGGGGCCAGGTGCAATACTGGTTTTTTTTCCGGTTCCACGGCAGTGACCAGGCCATTGATGTCCTGCCAGGCGGCGAATTCCGGTGCTGGCAGTGGCTGCCTTTGGCGGCCCTGCTGGAGGCGGCAGCGGATTTCCGTAAACCGGTCTACCGGCGGTTGTTGGCACAATTTGCTCAGCTTCCGGCGCCGATAACCACGGATCCGGCTTGCCCAGGCTCTTCCTGAACCGCCATAATTTTCGCATCACGGAACATCCGGTTTACCTCGCAGATAATTTCTGTCATAATCTTCCTATTCCACGGTACTAATATGAGTGCAGAAAAAAAGACGCCCGGAGTGTTTGCGGAACTGCCAGACCTGCCCGACCAGGCCGAGCCATTGGGGCTCAATTTTCTCATGGCATCTGCCCTGATTGTGCCGAAAAACTCTATCCTGATCTGATTCTGCCGATAAAAAAATAAACCACTGTAATAAATATTATAATAAATAATCAGTACTTATCATGAATCCTGCAACTAATCTCTTTAAACCCACCGAACTTTTCAGCCGGAAACTTGAGCAGATAAAAAACAGTGATCCGCGCGGCTATGGCCGCATCATGAAGGTGATCGACAGATTGCTTGCCGATCCCGATGATGCGGACGGCAAAATGCATGGTGTCTACCGGGGACGCTTCAAAAAGTATGTTGGCCGCCGGGACTACCGGATCATCTATTACTGGTGCAGGCGGTGCCGCAAGGAAAATGAGCGGCAGGAGAGAGACTGTGAAAACTGCCAGGCCATCCCGGACCACAGTGTCATCTTCTTTGACCTCTATCATAAAAAAGACATGAAAAAGTTCAAGAAACATAACTGAGGGCTGGGCCGCTCTCCATTTTCGCAAGGAAAATCAATGACAACGACGAGGATCGAAACCGATTCCCTGGGACCTGTTACGGTTCCCGCCGACCGGTACTGGGGAGCGCAGACCCAGCGGGCGAAACTGCATTTTTCCATCGGCGTGGCCCGCTTTTGCTGGCAGGGTCCGCTGATCCGGGCCCTGGGCATTCTGAAAAAGGCGGCCGCCCTGGCCAATGCCGAGCTTGGCGTGTTGCCCCCGGAGATCGCCGCATGGATAATCACAGCAGCGGAAGAGGTGGTCGCCGGCAGGCTGGATGAGCATTTCCCCCTGGTTGTCTTCCAGACCGGCTCCGGCACCCAGTCCAACATGAACGCCAATGAGGTGATCGCCAACCGGGCCATCGCGCTTGCCGGCGGCGCGCTCGGCTCCAAAAAACCGGTCCATCCCAACGATCATGTCAACTGCGGCCAGTCGTCAAATGACACCTTCCCCACCGCCATGCACATCGCCGTGGTGGAGGAGCTGCAGCACCGGCTTTTCCCGGCGGTGGCCCGGCTGCGCGATATCCTTGCGGCAAAAGAGGTATCATACCGGGATATTGTCAAGACCGGCCGTACCCATCTGCAGGATGCGACGCCCATCACCCTGGGTCAGGAGATCAGCGGCTGGGTGGCCCAGCTTGATTTCGGACTAAAAGCAGTGCAGACTGCGCTGGCTGGTCTGTATGATCTGGCCATCGGCGGTACAGCGGTGGGAACCGGGCTGAATGCCCATCCCCGTTTCGGTGAGCTTGCCGCCCGGCATATTGCCGACCTGACCGGATACCCCTTTCGTTCAGCGTCCAACAAATTTTTTGCCCTGGCCGCCCATGACGGCCTGGTGCAGGTCTCGGCTGCGCTGCGCACCCTGGCCGGCGGGCTGATGAAGCTGGCCAACGACGTGCGCTGGCTGGCCAGCGGCCCCCGCTGCGGCATCGGCGAGCTGATCATTCCGGAAAACGAGCCGGGTTCGTCCATCATGCCCGGCAAGGTCAATCCCACTCAGTGCGAGGCCCTGACCATGGTATGCGTGCAGGTATTCGGCAACGATGCTGCGGTGGCCTTTGCCGGCAGTCAGGGCAATTTTCAGCTCAATGTCTATAAGCCGGTGATGGTGCACAATGTGCTGGAAAGCATTGAACTGCTGGCCGACGCCTGCGCAGCCTTCAGCGACCACTGCGCCGCGGGCCTTGCGCCTAATCTGCCGAAGATCCGTGAGAATCTGGAGAGGAACCTGATGCTGGCCACGGCGCTAAACCCTCATATCGGCTATGACCGGGCCGCGCAGATCGCCAGAAAGGCCCATCACCAGGGCCTGACCCTGCGGGAGGCGGCACTGGGTTCCGGCTATGTGACAGCGGAGCAGTATGACCAGTGGATTTCACCGCTGGCTATGACCCGGCCACAAGATGGTTAAGCGTTTTCTGGCGGTCCTGCAATTGAGGATTTTCCGTCCGCTCGGGAATTATTTTTTCAAGGATTAAGCAGGGTTGTTAATTGAACCCGGGCATTGTTATTGCATACCAAAGAGTTGTGAGGCATGCCCAGGAGGAATGATGAAAAAGAAAGTTCTGGTGGTAGACAACAATAAGCTGATCATTCGGCTCTTGACCGTTTTTCTGCAGCAGCAGGGCTATGTGGTTGCTGCCGCGGAGGATGGCCTGTCGGCCCTGGATCAGTTGGATGTCTTCCGGCCTGACATCATGCTTGTCGACCTGATAATGCCGCAGATAAACGGTGAAAAACTCTGCCGCATTATCCGCAAGATGCCGGAACATGATCCCATTTTCATCATCATCATCTCGGCAATCGCCGCGGAAGAGAAGGTGGATTTCCTGTCATTCGGGGCCAATGCCTGCATTGCCAAAGGGCCGGCCAAACAGATGTATGAGCATCTTGTCACCATTCTCGACTATTATGAAAATGACAATGCGGATCTCTTGGGTAAAAAGATTTTCGGTGAAGAAAATATTTTTGAGCGGGACATTACCAAGGAGCTGCTTGCCACGAAGAAACATCTGGAGATCACCCTGAATCATATGGACGAGGGGCTGGTGGAACTAACCGCCGATGCCCATGTGATTTTTGCCAATCCCGTCTCTTTCCGGCTGCTGGGGGTGCCCGAGGAAAAGATGCTTTCCGGATTTTTCCCGGATTTTTTTGGCGAACAGGATCGGCAGCGCATTGCCCGGCTGCTTGAGAAGCAGGATGAAAATATCGTTGAGGCAGGGGAAGACGAGCCGATCACCCTGCATGACAACTATCTGCTGCTGAAATTTGTGCCCTTTTATGATCAGGGCCGCAGGTATATCATCGCCATGATGCACAACATCACCAGACGCAAGCAGGCCGAGCTGGAGCTGATCCATCACAAGCAGAATCTTGAGGAAATGGTGCAGGATCGCACCGTCACCCTGGAAGAGCTGAATGTTGAACTGGAAGATGCCCTCTGCAAAGTGAAAACCCTGAGCGGTCTGCTGCCCATCTGCGCCTCCTGCAAGAAAATCCGGGATGACCAGGGATACTGGAATCAGATCGAGCTGTTCATCCGGGAACATTCCTTTGCCGAATTCAGCCATGGCATCTGCCCCGAGTGTGCCCGCAAGCTCTATCCCGAGCTTGATCTTTTTGAGGATAAATAATGGGCCGGTTTTTCAGCTATCACGACACCCGTCGCCATCGTCTCGGGGTGAACTATCAATCGCCAGGTGATGACTGAGGGGACCGGGCCAAACTGGTGAAAAATATTGTCGTCCATCTGCAGGTCGCAGGCGAGTAAAAAACATGAAGGAGGAGGCTTATCGCAGATGAAAGGAAAAACGATGATTGCCCGGGTTACAATTTTTTTTCTCACTGTCAGCTTACTTTTTTTGCCGTCGTGCGCTTACAAGGAAAGGGTGCAGCCCATTACCCTGCCTGGCGGGACAAATAATCATGTAGTGGTCAACGGGGTGCAGATTTCGGCTGTGGCCTTTGCCGGCAAAAAAGCTGCCAATGGCGCCTTTGGTTTTGACATCAGAGGCGCCGGTCTCCTGCCTGTACAGATCGTTTTTCAGAATGACGGCGACCGGCCCGTATCACTGGTTGCCGAGCAGACGTTTCTCATTGACTCCAAAAATCAGGCCTGGCCGGTTAACACCCTTGACAGGACCTATAGCCGGGTAGAAAAACATGTGGAGGTGGGAGAGGCGGCAGCCGGCGCCGCAAAACCGGCTCTGCTGTTCGGTGCCGCAGGCGCCCTTGCCGGGCTGGCCGTGGGCATTGTCACCGGGGACAACATCGGTGAAGCCATGGGGAAGGGAGCGGCTATCGGTGCCGCCGCAGGGGCCGTCGGCGGCGGAGTCAGCGGCTATCAGGACGCCAGGGGGAAAATAAAACAGGATCTGTCGCAAAAGGCCCTGGTGAACAGGGAAATACTGCCCAACCAGATTGGTTACGGCATGCTTTTTTTCCCGGGTTTTGCCGAGGAGGCCCAGGATGCCGCTCAGTTGAGATTGACCCTGTCATTTTCCGGCGAACTGCATTCCGTTACCCTTGATTTGCTTCCCCCAGCCAACTGATTTGCCGGGTTCCGCCGGAGGCGCTGGCAGGTATTACAGCGTTTCCATCTCCATGCTGATATCACATGCCGGGGCGGAATGAGTGAGGGCGCCGATGGAGATAAGGTTAACGCCGGTTTCCGCCACGGCCCGTACATTTTCCAGGTTGATCCCGCCTGAGGCCTCAAGCAGGGCCCGTCCCTTGACCAGACGCACGGCCTGCCGCATCAGTTCGGGTGACATATTGTCCAGCATGATGATATCGACATCAGCAGCCAGGCAGGCCTCAACCTGTTCCAGGGTTTCCGCCTCCACTTCAATTTTCAGGGTATGGGGCGCACGTTCCCTGACGCGCTTGACCGCCTTCTGAATGGAGCCGCAGGCTGCGATGTGATTGTCCTTGATCAGGATGCCGTCGGCCAGGTTGAAGCGGTGATTGTGGCCGCCGCCAACCCGGACAGCATATTTCTCCAGCATGCGCAACCCGGGTGTGGTTTTTCTGGTATCAACGATTTTCACCGGCAACAGCATCACCTTGTCGACAAAACGGGAGGTGAGGGTGGCTATGCCGCACAGCCGCTGAACGAGGTTCAAGGCAACCCGTTCGGCCCGCAGCAGATCAATGACCGGCCCAGCAGCGGTGAAAAGCACATCATCCGGCTGCACCCTTGTGCCGTCCACCACTGCGGTGTAATCAATGCAGGGATTGCACAGGCGGAAGACCTCGGGGGCCACGGTTTCCATGCCTGCGCAGACAAAGGCTGTTCTGGCAATGAACCTGGCCTTGCCGGACTGACTGTCAGCAAAAATCGACTCGCTGGTCAGATCGCCGCCGCCTAAGTCTTCGGCCAGGAAGCGCTTAAGGCCTTCGAGCAGTTCAAGTCGATTCATATGGGTAATCGTCCCGGCTGGCTGGCCGTGTTATTGTTGGGTCCGCCAGTTTCCGTATTCGTCCCGGCAGGCCCTCTGGATGATCTTCTCCGGTCTGCCGTCAACGGTGGCCAGGATCTCCGCCTCACGGCAGTTCTGATTATTGTCGTTGGTGTAAGTGTTCTGGGGTGTCACCTCAAACTGGTTGCCGTTGTTCGGGTTGACCCAGCGGGAGGTGCGGCCGTCCGGCAGAGTTTCATAGGCGGCGCTTATTCTTGCCTGGTCCGCTTTGTCCATCTCATTGCCCACGGCATAACCGAGCATTGCGCCGATTGCAGCTCCGATCAGAGTCGCCCCGGTATTGTGGCCGATTGCCTGGCCGGCAATTGCTCCGGCGGCAGCGCCGCCGCCCATCCCGGTCTGGGCCTTGGTGGCGCATGATGAGAGGAAAGCGGCAAGAATGAGCAGGAGAATAAAATTTTTCCACATGGTAAAACCTCATAAAAAAATGGTGAGAAAATGGTTAGGCAAAATAAAAGCGTTATCTGGCCTACACGTTAAATGAATACAATGGGGTTCGTTTTTTTTCAAGGACAAAGAAAATAGTTGCGAGGTTCCCTTTTTTGTCTGGAAAGGATTTACTGAATAATGTTAGTCTGTAGAAACATTTAATCCATCCGGAGGCATACATTATGATCGAGTTGATTAAGAAGGCGTTTTATACAGGATTGGGTGCCGCTGAGCTCACCCGGGAAAAAGTTGAAGATCTTGCCCGGGAGCTTGCCGACAAGGGCAAGGTCTCAGACAGCGAGATCAAAAAATTTGTTGATGAGATGCTGGATAAGTCCCAGGAACGCAAAGACCAGCTGAAGAAACAGCTTGAGAAGGTGACCGAGGACGCGCTGAAAAAGATGAATCTTGCCAGCCGTGATGATCTGGATGCCCTGGAAAAAAGACTGGCGCAAAAGATTCAGAAGCAGCAGGAGAAAGGTGCTGACGAGTAAATGTTGAATATCCGTAAAATCGGGGCCATCGGCCGCACTTACCGCAATCTCGGCCGTTACCGGCAGATTCTGTCCGTTCTTTTCAAATACGGTTTCGGCGAGTTTATCGATACCCTGAAAATTGAGCAGTATCTGGAAATCAGTCTGCCGATGCTGTTCAAGAAAGAGCAGAAAGTCGTCGAAAAACTGGGCAGGCCGGAACGGATTCGGCGGGTGCTGGAGGAACTTGGCCCCACTTTCATCAAATTCGGCCAGATTCTTTCCACCCGTCCCGATCTTATTCCCTTGGAGTATTTAAAGGAACTGGCCAAGCTGCAGGATGAGGTCCCCTCCTTCAGTTACGAGGAGGTTTGCGAGGTGCTTACCCGAGAGCTTGGCCAGCCTCCTGACCTGGTATTTCAATCATTTGCAAAGCGGCCGTTTGCCGCGGCATCCATCGGGCAGGTGCATCGGGCCAGGCTGCCCAATAATGAAGAGGTCGTGGTGAAGGTGCAGCGGCCGGGCATCCAGGAGATCATTGAAACAGATCTGGAGATCATGCTGCATCTTGCCTCTCTCATGGAACGCCATCTGGAAGAGTTCGAGGTGCAGCGTCCCACCCGCATTGTCTCGGTTTTTGCCAGAAGTATTGAAAAGGAAATCAATTATCTGCTGGAGGCGTCGAATATTGAGCGTTTTGCCGGGCAGTTTCTGGCGGATCAGACGGTGTATGTGCCTAAGGTGTATCGCCAGTACTCGACCAAAAGAGTGATCACCATGGAATTTGTCGATGGCATCAAGGCCTCAGAGATTGAGGCCTTGCAAGAGGGCGGCTATGATCTGAAAAGTCTTGCCAGCAACGGTGCCGCTCTGATCATGAAACAGATTTTCGTTCATGGTTTTTTTCACGCTGATCCCCATCCCGGCAATGTCTTTATTCTTCCCGGCAATGTCATCTGTTTTCTTGATTTCGGCATGATGGGCCGGATTTCCCGCAAAGAGAGGACGGATTTTGCCGATCTGGTCATGCGCGTGGTGAGCAGGGATGAAAGGAAGGTGGTTGATTCCATCCTGAAAATAACCTATCAACATGATCAACCTGACCGGGAGATCCTGGAAAATGACAGCGCGGAACTCATAGACCGCTACGTCGGGCTTCCTTTAAAAGATCTGGAGGTCGGCGTTGTGTTGCATCATCTCCTTGAAATTATCTCCCGTCATCGGTTAAGTTTAAAACCGAATTTCTACCTGCTGGTCAAGGCAACCAGTACCATTGAGTCGGTAGGCGGCAGGCTCGATCCTGATTTTGATATCATCCAGCATGCCGTGCCTTTTATCAGAGAAATTCAGATGGAGAGATTCAATCCCCGGAAAATTATGGGGGATGTCATCGAATCAGGCACTGAATTGGTGCAGTTACTTAAGGAGATACCGGCAGGCCTGCGTGATGTCCTGTCTCTGACCCGCCAGGGCAGGATCAAAATCGAGTTCGAGCACCGGGGGCTGGAATCTCTTTATGACCATCTTGAACAGGTGGCCAACCGGCTTGCCTTTGCCGTTGTTCTCGCCGCCCAGATTATCGGTTCTGCCCTGATTATACATGCGGATCTGCCGCCAAAGTGGAATGGCATTCCGGTCATAGGCCTGATAGGTTTTCTCGTGGCGGGCATTATGGGATTCTGGCTCCTTGTTTCCATGCTGCGCCATGGGAAGATGTAATAAGGGGCCATGGCAAGCGGCAGAGCAACAATTGCCGTGTCCCTTACTGAATGGATAATGTGAGGAAATCAAATGATAGTTGTCAGCAATAAGAAGCCGAGTCAGTTTGCCGGCGATATTCTTGTCTATTTGGTTCGTCAATCTGAAAAGAAACGGCCTCCTGTCTGCAGTGATAAACTGGTGCAGGAAAGGATTGATCATGCCTTTGAGCTTGGTGACTGCCGGGGCAAAAAGGAGGAGTGTCTGCTTATCTATCCGCAGAGGGTCTTTGACGGGGTTCGCGCCAAAAGACTGCTTATTGTCGGCTTGGGTAAGGATGAGCTGAACCGGGAGCTTTTCCGGCGGGCCGGCGGGGTAATAGCCCAGAAGGCCCTTGCCCTGAAGGCTGAGAAGCTGTTTCTGGTTGTCCCGGAAGAGCTGTCTTTCCCTGTCGGTGAGATGGCCGAATGTCTCAGCGAAGGATTAATCCTGGGCAGTTACCAGTTTAAGAAATATAAAAAGGAAGAGGAAGAGGAAGAGGGAAAAAGCATAGAGATAAAGAGGATCGGTCTCTATGTCAGCGATGTCTCCCTGGTTCATGCCCGAAAAGGGGTAAAACGGGGGCTTGCCGCAGGAAATGCTGGGATGGTTGTGCGGGATATGGCCAATGAACCGGGCAATGTCTGGACGCCCCAGGCCTTTGCCGATTATGGTGAAAAGATTGCCAGGGAAGGAGAGCTGGCTTACAGGGTTATGGAAAGTGACGAGATGCGGCAGCTGAAGATGGGCGGCATTCTCGGGGTGAGTCAGGGCTCGGCTCTGCCGCCCAAGCTGGTGGTGCTCGAATACAGAACCGGTAAGAGTGTGCCGACCCTGCTGCTGGTCGGCAAAGGCCTGACCTTTGATTCCGGGGGGTTATCCTTAAAACCGGGGGAAAACATGGGCGACATGAAATATGACATGTGCGGCGGAGCGGCGGTCATGGCTGCCATGCAGGCCATTGCCGAGGAAAAGCCCGGCCGGGTCGATGTGGTTGCCCTGGTGCCGGCCGCGGAGAATATGCCGTCTGCCACTGCCCTGAAACCGGGCGATATCATTCGCCAATATGGCGGGAAAACAGTCGAGGTTCTCAATACCGATGCCGAAGGCCGCCTTATCCTGGCCGATGCCCTGGCATATGGGGTGGAACACTACAAGCCGGATGCGGTGGTGGATGTGGCCACGTTAACCGGCGCGGTCATCATCGGCCTCGGCCACCATCGCACCGGTCTTCTGGCAAACAATGACGAGCTGGCGGCGAATGTGCTGGCAGCAGGGGAGAAGGCCGGTGAGCCTTTGTGGCGTCTGCCCCTGGCTGAGGAATATAAGGAACAGCTCAAGTCCAAAATCGCTGATCTGAAGAATATCGGCGGCAAGGCGGGCGGGACCATTACGGCGGCAGCCTTTCTGCAGGAGTTTGTCGGCAATACTCCCTGGGCTCATCTGGACATCGCCGGCACTGCCTGGGATTACACGGAAAAGTCGTATATCCCCAAAGGGCCTTCGGGTATCGCAGCCAGGACCTTGATTGAGTTGGTGCGCAGCTGGAGGTAGGTAGCAAAGCCGGGCTGCACGACGTGTTTGTGCCTTTTTTGGGAACAGCCCTGGCGGCGTTGCGGTTGCTGACAGAGGTGAAAGCGGCGCAGGCCGTTTTGCACCTGGCCGCTTGCCGGTTCCGGCGGCAATCAGCCGTTGGCCCGCCTTCCTGAAATGCATCGGTTTTTTTCTGGTGGTTCCTTTCCTTTCCGCACAGCTTTGCCCGCTGCATATCCTCCGCTGAATTTCTTTTTTTGCTCAACCGCTCTGAACCGCTTTTCTGTTGGAAAATAGTTGGCGGTGAATGGGTAATTTTCCCGCGATGTTGAGTAATGTGCCCCAAATTTTCATTGAGAACATGGATGAATTGGGGTAGATACCATAAAGGCCTGACGTTCTTTAATCCCAGGTGAAAGCTCTTTTTTACCGCAGGCTGGTGTTTACTGCTGATAAATGAAAAGAAAAAATATCTCTCTTGCTGCGATGAAAACTTTTTTAAACCGGAAACTTGCGGAAAATGAAAAGTTTCCATGTCATTGACACTTTGCCGGAGGATGGGAAAATGAAGAAGGATAGAATTTCCATGAAATTGTTGGGCAGCAGTCTGGCCGTTGCGGCATGTATCGCCTTGGCCGGGGTCGGGACAGCCCGCGCGACCACGGATATGGCCGCTATGATGGATGAGGGGATTACTTATGAGAGTGTTGCCCCGCAGCAGAATTTTATCGTCACCCACGACAATCGTGCCGACCTGGAGGCCTCGATGGCCGAGGGCATTGTCTATGGGGATTCAGTAGTGGCCGGCGACAAGGTGCTGATTAGGCTGGACCACCGGCAGGCAATGCTGCAGGGCATGGAGGCATGCCTCTGTGAAGATCCCTCTTCCCTGGTGGTTGAGAGTCAGCTTGCCGATTACAAAACACAGGCCCTGGAGTCACAACCGGCAGCAGGAAGCGAGAAATAAACAAGCCCCCGCGCAGGCCGGCGCAGGGGCTTGATGACGCCCCGGATATGGCAGATTTTTTCAGCAGGCGGCACAATCCTTTGTGCCGCCTTTTATTTTGTCGATGGCATGGTGCAGGGCGGGCAGGACAACTGCCAGATTCTCCCTGGCCCCCTTTTCACTGCCGGGCAGATTAATGATCAGGCTTTCCTTTCTGATCCCTGCGATGCCGCGCGACAGAATGGCATTGGGCGTTTTGGCAAGACTTGCCATGCGCATGGCTTCGCCGATGCCGGGAATTTCCAGATCAAGCAGGCCCCTGGTGGCCTCGGGAGTCCGGTCGCTGGGGCTCACGCCGGTGCCGCCGCTGGTGATGATCAGATCAATCCTGTCCTCATCCACCCATTTGATAATGGCTTCCCTGATCAACCCGGGCTGATCAGGGACAATGGTGTAGTCAACCGCCTGGAAACCGGCAGCCGCGAGTTGCCGCTGCAACTGGGGGCCACTGGTGTCGACCCTCTCTCCGCGCGAGCCCTTGTCGCTGATCGTCAGCACGGCGCAGGTGAATCCGGATTTTTCCATAGCCTCCCCCCTGCCGTTACTCCTGCTTGTTGGCCGCGGCGATAATCTTTTCGGCAATCTGGGCAGGCACCTCTTCATAATGGGAAAATTCAGCGGTGTAGGTGCCCCGCCCACCGGTAATGGAGGTGAGGGTCGGTGAATATTCCAGCATCTCGGACATGGGAACCTGGGCTGTGACCACCTCCAGGTTATCCTGGGAATCCATGCCCATTACCCTGCCCCTTCTGCCGTTCAGGTCGCCGATGACATCACCGACACAATCCCCTGGGATGTAAATTGCCATGTTCATGATCGGTTCCAGCAGGACCGGCTTTGATTCCTGGGCGGCTTTCTTGAAGGCCAGCGAGCCGGAGATCTTAAAGGCCATTTCCGAGGAGTCCACCGCATGAAATGACCCGTCCACCAGGGCAACCTTGACATCCACCATCGGAAAACCGGCAATCGCGCCTTTCTCCATGGCCTCGATAATCCCTTTTTCCACGGCAGGGATATACTGGCGGGGGATGACGCCGCCAACGATTTTATCCTCGAACAGGAAGCCTCCGCCTCTGGGCAGCGGCTCCATTTCAATCCAGGAGTCGGCAAACTGGCCGCGTCCGCCGGACTGTTTCTTGTGTTTACCCTGGACCCGGGCCTTACCCTTGATCGTTTCCTTGTAAGGCACCTTGGGCGCGGACAGTTGCATTTCCACGCCGAATTTGCGTCTGATCTTATCGCCAAGCACCTGCAGATGAATCTGGCCCACCCCGGAAAGCAGAATTTCACGGGTCTGGGGGTCCCGGGTCAGCTGCAGGGTCGGATCCTCTTCCAGCATCTTGGAAATGGAAGAGAAAAGTTTGTCTTCATCATCCTTTTTGCTCGGCGCAACGGCAAAGGTCATCACCGGCTTGATCGGATCAAGCCCCTCATAGAGAACCGGCTTTTCTTTCGTGCACAAGGTGTCGCCGGTGCCGGTTTCCTTCAGCTTGGCCAGGGCGACGATCATG
The DNA here is from genome assembly GCA_023230525.1 of Desulfobulbaceae bacterium. Taxonomy (GTDB): domain Bacteria; phylum Desulfobacterota; class Desulfobulbia; order Desulfobulbales; family SURF-16; genus SURF-16. The sequence continues at coordinate 14,091 of JALNXE010000052.1, read as the reverse complement.
CCCGGCACGGCCTCGTCCACCGGCCGCACCTCCTTGCCTTCCATGAGAAAAAGCTGGTTGAACCGTTCGCTGATATCCTTCCTGGGGTTATAGAAGTTATCCCCGGCCAGGATGCCGGAAAATACCCTGAAAATGGTCAGCTGGCCGGCATACGGGTCTGCCGTGGTCTTGAAAACCAGGCCGGAAAATGGGGCATCAGGCAGGGGCGCCATTTCCACCAGGTCCTTGCTCAGGGGATGGGTGCCCACTTGGGCGGGACGGTCGGCGGGTGAGGGAAGATATTCGTTGATGGCGTTCAGCAGCAGTTCGCTGCCGAAGTTCAAGGTGGCGGAGCCGGGGATAACCGGAGATAATTTGCCGGTGCGCACGGCCTTTTTCAGGCCGTTGACCAGATCCTTCTTATCAATGGTTCCCTCCTCAAGAAATTGTTCAATCAGATCATCGTCAGTCTCAGCAACCTGTTCCATTAACTGTTCCAGGGCGAATTCAGCATCATCCTTCATGTCATCCGGGATCGGCCCTTCCTTGGCCTTGCCGTCGCCGGAGAAGAAATAGGCCGTGCCTTTGATGATATCAATGGCCCCTTTGAAATCCGCCTCAGCACCAATGGGCAGATAGATGACCGCAGGTTCCATGGGAAGTTTGTATTTGATTTCGTCTATGACTTTTTCGAAGTTGGCCCGTTCCCTGTCCATTTTATTAAGAAAAATAAGGGTGGGCAGTTCGTTGTCCTGGACATAGCCGGCGATTTTTTCTGTCTGGAATTTCACGCCTAGGACCGCCTCGATGGTGAAGATGGCGTTGTCCGCCACCCGGGCCGCGAACTTGGTCTCATTGATGAAATTATCATCGCCGGGGGTGTCGATCAGAAAGGTTGTATGTTTTTTCCAGTTGTAGTTGTTGAAGGAGGAAGTGATGGTGAGCTTGCGCTGAATTTCTTCCGGATCATAGGACATAACGGCTGAACCGTCATCGACCTTGCCGAGGCGATTGATTTTCCCGGCGGTAAAAAGCAGAGCTTCCGCGAGTGAAGTTTTGCCGCTTTTCCCATGACCAAACAGTGCAACATTTCGAATCATCTTAATATCCTGCATGAATTCCTCCGTTGTCAAGAAGAGACAGTTGCCGGCAGTAAAAGACGAAAAGAGTCAGATTTCACCCAGCCGGCAAGGTTCTCAGGTTTTTGGGTATATGCAATATTGATGAACCGCAAAAAAGTCCCGTACAGGCGGGACGGCATGATCATCGGAGACCTGTTATATGCCGGACGCCGGACGGGTTGGTTATGCGAGACCGTCAAATGCTTAAATACATGAAGCAGTCAGCTCAGTTATACAGCTCCTTTGCAGGTTTTTTCGCCGGCGTGCAAGGATAACGGAATTTTTCATTGTATCTTTGCGCTTGTTAAATATTAATGAGTGGGCTTTCATTGCATCATAATCTTGGCAATGCCATATAGTATTCTGATATTAATAAGAAAGACAAGATTCTGCACTGAAAATGGTAGAAAGTTTGTGATTTTTCTTTGAGCCGCGGGCCTAATCCATTAAAATCAAAACAAGAACGGCTGAATAGAATGGATGTTGCCCTGCGCGGCTTTTTTATCATGCTCCGCTGCCGGTGCGATTAACAGGTTGAAAATGAATATAATCTCAGAGGAAGGCGCATGAAGCTTGCCCGGGCTGAACAGATGCGGCGGATTGACCGAACAGCCATTGACGATATCGGCATTCCCGGTTCTGTTCTGATGGAAAACGCCGGGCGGCAGACCGTATGCCGCCTCTGCCGCTGCTTTGGCGAGGTGAAGGGAAAAAAGATAGCGGTGTTCGCCGGGCCCGGCAATAACGGCGGTGACGGTTTTGTCGTGGCGCGCCATCTCCAGCAGCTTGGGGCGCAGGTTCGGGTGTTTCCGCTGGTCGGCATGGAGCGGATCAAGGGTGATGCGGCAGTGCATTTCCGCATCATCAGCAAACTGCATATTCCGGTGCATTTTCTCCTTGGCCCGGACGATCTGCAAGGGCTGGAGCCTGAATCCTTTGATCTGATCATTGATGCCCTTTTCGGCACCGGCCTGCAACGGCAGATCGAGGGGCATTATGCCAGGGTTATTGAAATGATCAACCGCGCTTCCTGCCCGGTGGTGGCGGTTGACCTGCCCAGCGGGCTTGACAGCGATACGGGCGCGATCTGCGGAGTTGCGGTTAAAGCGCATCTTACCGTCACCTTCGGCGTGGCCAAACCCGGTCATTTTGTTTTTCCCGGCCGGGAGATGGTGGGGCAGCTTGAGGTGGTTGATATCGGCATACCCTCGCAAGTGGTCGCGGAGGCGGGGCTCACCTGCGAGGCGCTGGACCGGGAAAGCGTGGCGCCATTTGTTGCGCGCCGCCCCGCCAACAGCCACAAAGGGACCTATGGCCATCTGCTGGTGGTGGCCGGTTCCACCGGCAAGACCGGGGCGGCCATTCTCAGCTGTCAGGGAGCCCTCAGGGCGGGAGCGGGACTGGTGTCGCTGTGTGCGGCCCGTGCGCTTAATGCCATTTTTGCCTCAGCCCTGCACGAGGCCATGACCATTCCGGTGACCGGCGGTGATGATGGTGCTCCGGCAAGCAGGGATGCGGAGCTTATTTTTGCTGCCATGGAGGGCAAGCAGGCAGCGGTGGCGGGGCCTGGGCTCGGCACGGCGGCTGAAACGGCGGAACTGGTTAAACGGATCTATCAGCAGGCCGAGATTGCCTTGCTGGTTGATGCCGATGCCCTCAATATCCTGGCGGCTGATAAGGGTTCGCTGACCAGAACCGCGAAAGCTGCGCGTATCTTGACGCCCCATCCGGGGGAAATGGCCAGATTAACCGGCAAGAGCAGCCTTTTCATCCAGCAGAACAGACTGGAGGAGGCACGGCAGTTTGCCGGACAACACAATGTTTATCTGGTTTTGAAGGGGGCAGGGACCATCGTTGCCGCTCCTGACGGCACCCTGGCGGTGAATGCCAGCGGTAACCCCGGCATGGCCGCCGGCGGCATGGGGGATGTTTTAGCGGGCATCATCGGCGGGTTTCTGGTTCAGGGACTGGATCCCTGGGCGGCGTGCTGTCTCGGTGTTTATGTGCATGGCCTGGCGGCGGACCGGTTGGCAGAAAGGGGACCTTGCGGCTATCTGGCAAGCGAAGTGGCGGAGAGTGTGCCGTCGGTTATTAAAGAACTGTTAAATAAGGAGAATTATGCTCTGCGCAAAAGATATCATGACAAAGAATGTGATTACCGTCACCCCTGATCTCGGGGTGGAAAAGCTGGCCGGCCTGTTCTGGAAAAACAATATCAGCGGCGCGCCGGTGGTCGATGCGGAAGGCCATGTGGTGGCGGTGGTGACTGAGAGCGATCTGATTGATCAGGCCAAAAAAATCCACATTCCCACCATGATCTCCTTCCTTGATTCGGTCATCATGTTCGGCAGCGCCGATAAGGTGGAAAAGGAAATCGGCAAGATCACCGGCACCACAGTGAGTGATATCTGCACCAAAGAGGTGATCTCGCTCACTGAAGATACGCCCCTTGATGAAATTGCCACCATCATGGCGGAAAAGGGGGTGCATACCCTGCCGGTGCTTAGCGGGAAAGTTCTGGTCGGCATTATCGGTAAAAATGATATTATCAAGACCCTGGCCAGGCAGCACGAGGTTTAGCCGGCACCCGCAACGGGCTGTGCAGCCGCTGATCCTGGTCACAGCCCGTCTGGCACAACCGTGACCTGGACCATGCCGCGCACCGAGTTGGCAACATAAACCGCCTCCGCCTCCGCCAGGTCTGCGGGGAAAAGAATTTTTTCGATAACCTTCCCGGGTGAGGCGGCCATGAAATTTGCTCTGAAAACACCGGGCAGGAGACCGCATTGCAGCGGCGGGGTATACCATACCGCATCTTTTTGCATAAAAATCGAAGAAACAGCGCCCTCGGTGACCTCTCCTCTTTCGTTGACAAACAGCACCTCGTAGTAACCCTCGTTCACCGCCTTTTCCCGCTCTTGATTATAGAGATTGCGCCGGGTGGTCTTGTGGTAGAGAAAGGCATCACGGGAATCTGTTCTTGCCGAGGAAAAACGGACCTGCGGCAGCTCCTGTAAACTGTGTGCGGCCAAGGGCTGTTTTTGCCCACAGGCCGTTGTGCTCAATGTCACGGCCCCGTCTTTGACCAGCAGCAGGCGCACCCGCTGGTTTTTCTCGTCCTCGCTCAATGTCTGCGCCAGACGGTCCAATGCTGCCGTGACTTGCGCCAGGTCACAGGCAAACTGAAAGTAATCGGCGGAATCCTGCAGCCGCGCCAGATGTTCGTCAAGCAGCCAATAGCCCTTTCCCGGCTGCCAGAGCATGGTCTCGATCAGCTGAAAATCCTCATGCGCCTTGGTGAGAAAATCCGCCTTCAGGCGGCATTCCTGCCACTCGTTTTCCCCGTCGGAATCATGAACAATGCCGGAGCCGATGCCCAGTTCTCCTCTGTTCCGCTCAAGGACGATGGTGCGGATGGGAACATTGAAAACCGCGTCGCCGCAAGGGGCGAGATAGCCGATGGCCCCGGTGTATACCCCGCGGGTGCCGTGTTCCAGTTCTTTGATGATCTCCATGGTGCGTATCTTGGGGGCGCCGGTGACCGAACCGCAGGGGAAAAGGGCGGTCAATAGGGCGACGAGGGGAGCATGGTCCGGCAGTTCGGCGCAGATGGTGGAGGTCATCTGGTGCAGTGTTTCATAGGTTTCCACGTCAAAAAGGGAGGAAACCCGAACCGTTGCCGGCCGAGCCAGTCTGCCCAGATCGTTGCGGAGCAGATCGACGATCATGACGTTTTCGCTCAGATTTTTGCTGTCAGTCTGCAGAAAATGCCGATGCTGCCGGTCTTCGGCTGTGGTCCGTCCCCGTCGCATGGTCCCCTTCATGGGCCGCACGGTGCAGATGTTTGCTTTTTTGCGAAAGAAGAGTTCCGGCGATAAGGACAGGATGCGGCGTGAATCGGTCTGGATATAGGCGCCATAGGAGACGCTCTGGTTTCTGCGGAGATCGCGGTAGAGCGCGTGTGCATCGCCATTGAAATCAAAAAGAAGTTTTAAGGTGTAGTTGACCTGGTAGGTGTCGCCTGCGGCAATGTAGGTTTTTATGGCGGCAATTGCCGCCAGGTAGTCCTCTTTGCCGAGGTTTAAGCGCAGATTGCGGATCGAATAAACGGGCTCCCCCGGCAATGGCGGCCGGGCAGACTGGAACGGCAGGCAGGCCGCCTGCTTTTCCGGCGTATCAAAGTGGTCAACAATGACAGGCGCGGTAAATACGCCGAGATCCGCCACGATTTGCTTCTTGTCAAGGCGCAGTTTTTCTGCCAGGACCGGTTCAAGCAGATAGCCGAACTCATAACCCAGCCAGCCGGCGAGATAATAGCCCCGCTTGAGCCAGCCTGCGGCCTCATGGAGAAAATGGGCGGCCTTGCCCCGTCCTGTTAAGGTGATACGGTTGACAGGTTTGCTGAACAACAGAGAATGGCGGTCATCCCGGGTGATTCGCGTGGTTTCCAGCAGGACAAAATCCTGGCTGTCAAGGCTTGCCAGCAGCCCGGCAAGGGTGGAATCTGATAGGGGTGCATGGTTTGTCATGGTGAAGGCGGCATGATGCTTGATAAATTCTCCCGAAGGTATTTTCTATACCCGCTGAACCGGAAAAAATCAAACGGCTTGTTAAAAAAAACATTCGTCAAGAAAATGCTTTTTTCAAGCGTACTATTTTCCCGAAAGCCTTGCTATATCAATGGGAATATTTTATAAATACCAGTTTGTAACCTGAAACTTATTTCTTTTCTTGCGCGGCAGGAAAAATGTGACCCGCGTCATACTGTTTTAGCCGGCAATATCAGATTTGATTGAGAGAGAGATCAAGGAGGAAATTAAATATGCTGATTCGTGATTGGATGGCGAAAGATGTTCTGACCGTGGATGAAAATACCTCACTCATGCGGGCCACCCGTATTATGAAAGAGAATTCAATTCGCCGCCTGCCTGTTGTTTCCCATGGCAAACTCATTGGGATTATTACTGATCGTGACGTTAAAGATGCGTCCCCATCAAAAACCACCTCACTTGATGTCCATGAGCTGTATTATCTGCTGTCGGAAATGAAGGTGAAAGACGTGATGACGCCGAACCCCATTGTGATCCATGGCAGTGAATCCCTGGAAAAGGCGGCTGTCATCATGCTCGATTGCAAGATATCCGGGGTGCCGGTAACCGATTCCTCCGGCTACCTGATCGGCGTGCTCAGTGAAACCGATGTGCTGCGCGGTTTTATTCACAGCACCGGCATCAAGGACGGGGCCATGCAGTACGTTTTTGACCTGGTGGATCAACCCGGGTCCGTAACCAAGGTTGTCGAGTTGCTACGTGAATATAATGCCAGGGTTATCAGTGTATTGACGGCCTTTGAAGACGCTCCTGAGGGCATGAAGAGGGTGGCCATCCGGGTCATGGTCAAGGATGATGGGGCGCTGGATACACTTTCCCGGATATTGCAGGAAAACTTTACGGTGATTTTCCAGGGCAAGGATGAATTGAAAGACCTGCCGCAACGGCGGCAGCAGTCGTGATTGCCTTCACCTGCCTCACTGTTTTTGAGCCGGACTCTGATCACCCGGTTTTCTTATTCTTCAATTTGACCTGAAAAGTCCTGTTGCCCTGAATCGTCCGGCTGCTCCAGCCATGGCATTTTGTCCTTGTCAAAGGCCATCCAGGTGGATTTGTCGCTGTTTGCCGGATTGAATTTTCCTGTTTGCCTGTCTATGGGCAGAAAAACGATACCCTCGGGAACAGGGAATTTTTCCTTTTCCACCGGGACCTTCTGCATGAAATCGAGCCAGACGGGCGCACAGGCCAGTCCGCCTGTCTCGTTATTGCCCAGGGAGAGTTTTTTGTCAAAACCCATCCACACTCCGCAGACCATCTCGGGGGTATAACCGATGAACCAGGCGTCGTGATAACCATCTGTCGTGCCTGTTTTCCCCGCAGCTTCCCCAGGCAGACCCTGGGCCTTTTTCCCCGTTCCTTCATCAATGACCCCTTCCATGATGCGGGTGAGCAGATAGGCGGTTTCCTGAGCCAGCACCTGTCTTTTTTTTCTTTTGAACGATTCCACGGTGTTGCCGTTGCGGTCAGTGATTTTTGTAATAAACACCGGCCTGGCTGTCTGGCCGAGATTGGCAAAGGTGGCATAGGCGCTGGTCAACTCAAGCAGGGTCACTTCAGACGAGCCCAGGGCCAGGGAAAGATTTTTATTGAGAGGAGACGAGATGCCCATATCCCGGGCCAGTTCCCGCACGGGTTCTATGCCGATCTGCTGGAGCAGTTTAATCGTGACGATGTTGCGGGAGTGGATGAGAGCGGATTCCAGGGTCGTCGGGCCGGTAAACTCGCCGTCGAAATTCTGTGGTTGCCAGGTTGATCCCGGGGTGGACCCCGGCAGGACCAGCGGTTCGTCCATGATGATCGATGCCGGGGTGAATGAGTTTTTTAAGGCGGCGGCATAGACAATGGGCTTAAAGGCCGACCCTGGCTGTCTTCTTGCCTGGGTAGCCCTGTCGAACTGGCTTTTGTTGAAGTCCGTGCCGCCCACCAGGGCCCGGACCTCGCCGGTGGAGGCGTTCATGGCAACCAGGGCGGCCTGGGGCAGCCCGCTCATCTTTGTCGTGCGCCGCACCACCCATTTGGCAACTCCCTTCCTGACCGCGGCTGTCGCTGATTTCTGCAGGTCAGGGTCAAGGGTTGTCTCAATGGTAAGTCCTCCGGTCATTAAGGCCTCCCACCCATATTTTGCCTGAATATACTTTTTAACATACTGAACAAAATATCGGCAGTCATCGTCCGTTTCAGCCGGGGCGCCCCATAACAGCGAATGGGCAAAGGCCTTTCTGGCCATGGTGGCGGTAATGTAACCTTCTTCCGCCATCCTGTTTAACACATAAGCCTGTCTCCTTTTGGTCAGGTCAAAGTGTTTGAATGGGGAATACCGGCTTGGCGCCTGGGGAAGTCCGGCAAGAATGGCGATTTCGGCCAGATTAAGGTCAACGGCTTTTTTGCCGAAATAAACCCTGGCCGCGGCATCCACCCCATAGGCTCCCTCGCCGAAATAGATCTGGTTCAGATAGATGTGGAGGATTTCCTTTTTGCTGAGGACCTTATCGATGCGATAGGCGAGAATGGCCTCTTTGATTTTCCTGGTATAAGTTTTCTCAGGGGTCAGCAGCAGCGCCCGGGCCACCTGCTGGGTGATGGTGCTGCCCCCCTGGCCCTTCTCGCCCTTGCGCAGATTATGCACCAAGGCCCGCAGGGTGGACCAGGCGTCAACCCCGGCATGCTGAAAAAAACGGGCATCTTCCGCTGCGACAAAGGCAAGAGGCAGTTCTTTGGGCATGCTGTCAATGGGGACCACAAAGCGGTTCTGGGTAAAGATGGTGTCAATCTGGGTGTCGTTTTTATCAAGGATAACGGTGGTGGCCGGAGGGGTGAAGCTTGCCAGTGAGCTGATATCGGGAATGTTGAGGGACAGAAACAGGAAAAGAACAATGCCGATGAACAGGGTCAGCAGGCAGGCAATGGCAAGCAGATAAAGAGAGACCTGGATATGGGTCCAGGTCCATATTCGATTTCCGTTGTTTGTTTTATTTTCTGCCGCCATGATTACCGGTAAAAAGGGGAAATGTATTTATTGGCAAAATTATAATAAAAAAAGGCCGCTCGTTCGAGCAGCCTTTTTTTACCATTAGATGGAATCAGGTAAAAGAATTATTCTTTGTCCGTGCTTCCCTTATGGCAGTCAGGACATTTTGTCGGTCCTTTCTTTTTGTCTTTATGGCAGCCTTTGCAGTTGGTATGGGCGGCATCCTTGAATGTGGCAATCTCTTTCGGTAAACCAGCAACGCCCTTGTTGTGGCAGGTTTCGCATTTTTCGATCTTCATGCCGTCGGTGTAAGCGACCTGTTTGCCGTCAGGGCCTTTGCTGTGATGGCAGTCGCCGCAGCTAATTTTGAATTCTTTGTTGTCCTGGTGTTTTTTATGCGGGAAAGTGGCTGGTTTGGGTTTGGCGGCTTTGTCGATTGTGGCCTGGAGCACAATCTCCGCGGGTCCTTTGTCGGTCTCAGCCATGGCGGTGGTAATGCCAGTGAATCCTGCAAGGAATGCAAAAGCGGTAAAACAGACAATGGTTTTTTTGAACATGTTTCATTCTCCCCTTGATTTGAATTGTTACTTACCTAACACACACAAAAACTAGATAAACGGTTTCTTTTTACGTTGTCGCTCTTAATTTGTCAAGATAGAAGAGGGAAAAAGATGAACCAAGGGTCATTTTTAGGAGCCGTTGCGGAAGGCCTCTTTATTTTTTGAGTAGCTCGTTCCGGCTCCTGATGCCGTCGTCGACGTCTTCTCTGGCCGCCAAACGACGATATTATTTTATTACAACGGCTTAGCTGCTGCCGTAGCTGTGCAGGCCTGACAGGAGGAAGTTGACGCCGAAATAGGTGAAGATCACCGACACAAAGCCGATGATAGCCAGCCAGGCGATGCGTTTGCCCTGCCAGCCGCGGGTAAAACGGGCGTGCAGAGTTGCGGCATAGATGAACCAGGTGATCAGCGACCATGTTTCCTTGGGGTCCCAGCTCCAATAGGTGCCCCAGGCGGAATTTGCCCAGATGGCGCCGGTAATGATACCCGCGCTCAGCCAGAGAAAGCCGAAAATGATGGTTTTATGAATGATGTCATCAATGACCGTAAGACCGGGCAGGGTGCCGATCAGCCCAGCGTCTGGTTTATCCTCGGCGGAGCTTTTCACCAGATACATGCAGCCAAGGCCACAGGCAACGGCAAAGGCGGCATAGCCGATGAAGCAGGTAATAACGTGGGCAATGAGCCAGTTGCTCTGCAGGGCAGGGATAAGAGGGGATATCTCCTGGGTGATTCCCTTGCCGAACGAGGCGTAGGCCATGCTGATAAAGGCAAAGGGAATGGCAAAGGCGCCGATGAGCCGGTTATTGAATTTCACTTCAAGCAGCAGGTAGAAAATAACGATGGCCCAGGAAAAGAAAACCAGCGATTCATACATATTGGACAGGGGCGCATGCCCAAAGCCCAGATGATATGATTCATACCACCTGAGACCAATGCCGGCGGTCTGGACCAGGAAGGTGATGATTGTGACAATGGATGCCACGATGCCGCTTTTTTTTGTTTTGAAAATAAGGGTGGCGATGTAAAGAGCCGAGGCCACCAGGTAGCCGAGGGTGCTGATTCCTAACAGTTGCGAACTTGTCATTGTCTATCCTCTTGTATGCATACAGTAGTAGAAGAGTGTCATTCCGGCAGGTTATCTGATTATGCTGTTTTCAGGAGCGGCTTTTTATTTTTTCATCAAGACTCCGGCTCACTGCGTCAAAGTTCTTTTCAAAGGTCGGCCTGTTCTTGTTGGCGTTTCCGCTCAGCAGGACGCTGGTCGTGTCGCCTTCTTGCTTAATGTAAACCCAGATGCGGCGGTGGGAAAGGAAAAAAGCAACCATCAGGCCGAGCAGCATGAGGGTGCAGCCGATATAAACATACCAGACCCCGGGGTCTTTGGTAACCTGCAGACCTGTTGCGAAAAATTCTTTCAGGGCAAAGGTGTAGTCTTTGCCGCCGCGGGTGACGGTGATGGTGTCCCCGTCCGTTATCCAGAAAGGCTCAGCAATGCCGGTGCTGTCTTTGAACCATACTTTGTATTTGTACAGGAACGGGGTTTCGGTCATTTCCCGGTTGATGATGCCGAAGGTGACATCCTCTGCCGGCCATTTGATTTCTTTGCCCGGTTCGATGAGAAAGGACTCTGTCTGTTTCGTCTGGTTGTCGGTAAGGGAAACAAGAAATTTTTTATATGACTGGTAGCTGGATTGGTAAAAGGTGTGGCCCTTGTAGGAAAGGGGATCGTTGACCACAATGGATTTTGTCAGCACCTCCTTGCCGTTTTCCAGGATGGCCAGATCGGAGCGGAATTCCTTGGGGGCGCCGTTGGCATAGTGGGTCAGGGTGAAGCGCTTGCACAATACCTCAAAGCCCAGCTTGATCGGTTCTTCGTTGTTGAAGGAGAAAATGGTATCGGCGGAGCGGGTCTCCGGGATCATGACGCTGCCTTTGTAACCGAAATGGGAGCCGATCATTGCCCCGGCAAAGATGACGAGAATGCTTGTGTGGACTATATAGACGCCAAAGCGGGTCCATGGTCCTTTCTGGGCGAAAAGCAGAATGCCGTTGTCGCGTGGGGCCTCTTTCGCCCGCCAGCCGTTTTCCGCCAGACTTGCCCGGCACCTGTCGGCGGCTTCATCAAGGGAAACAGAGGTGAGGATCTCTTTGCCCGGGCGCATTTTGGCCAGCCGGTCAATATCTGTTTGCAGATTGTCCTGCACGACAAGACGCCAGACATTGGGCAGTCTTTCAATCGTGCAGATGGTGAGATTAAGCGCCAGCATGATGAGCAGGCTGATAAACCACCAGGAGTTGTACATATCAGTAATGTCAAGTATCTGAAAAAACCTGGCCATGTTTGCCCCGAATTCCTGGATATACGCATCAGGGGGGCTGTTCTGGGGAATGACGGTGCCTATGACAGAGGCAATGGCGAGGAAGAAAAGAACAAAGAGGGCGAGTTTAACCGAGGCAAAAAAACTCCAGATGCTGTTTTTCTTGTTACTCATGCTATCCTTGGTGGTGGTTAGGGTTAGTCGGATGGCTTATAGTGCGGATAAAAAAATATAAAAATTAGGCTGATACCATGAAGTGTTACAGAGTGTCAATATAATAGCCTGCCAGAAAGATGTTATCAATTATTATTGTTTTAGGACAAGGGGCGTTGCGGGAAAGTTCAAAAAAAGATAAGCTTATTATCCACTTTCCGGCGTCTGCTGTTTATTTTTAAAAAAAACTTGCCATGCGGGGGAGGACAAGGTATAAATCATGGTTCTTATAAAAAATATGCTCGTTTTGAGCCTTTCCTCGAAGCCCGCTGCGTCGGCCTTTCGATTTTTAAAGGAGTATGATTATGTCTAAATTATGTGAAATCTGCGGCAAAAAGCCAGCTACCGGAAACAATGTCAGTCACGCCCACAACAAGACGAGACGTCGCTGGCTGCCCAATCTGCAGAAGGTTCGGGTTGCAACCGTGGGTGGCAGTTCCAAGCAAATTCGGGTATGTACCCGCTGCATCCGTTCCGGTGCGGTAGTGAAGCCTGTTGTGGCACAGAAGGCATAATCACCCCATCGGCGAATACTTTACCGTACCGCTTTCCTTATTTATCCACCTGAAAATGTGACATCCCCATGTTGCCTTTTCAGGTGGATTCTTTTTTTATCTCCGTCTCGCCTCGATCACCGGATCAAGCTGCCGCAGATGCTGCAGCAGGGTGCTCAGGTGTTCCATGTTGTTTACTTCAAGAATGATATTGAGTCTGGCCAGGTTGTCTTTGGTGGCATCGGCGTCCACATTGAGAATGTTGGCATCATCATTGGTGATGGCATTGCAGATCGTCACCAGCAGGCCTTTCTTGTCCTGGGCGATGATCTGGATATGGGCGCGATGCTGGGTCTTGGCCGAACTTGACCATTGCACCTCGATGCGTCTCATGGGGTCGGTTGCCAGCAGATTGGGACAGTTGGCCTTATGGACGGAAATGCCCCGGCCGGTGGTAATAAAACCCATGATGTCATCCCCCGGCATGGGCAGGCAGCAGTGGCTGATTTTTATCAGCAGATTGTCAATGCCGTCGATTTCTATGGCATCGCCGGAACGTGTTTTGGCGGGCCGTGCAGGTACGACCGTTTCTGCCGGCAGCTCATGGAGAGCCGCAGCCGCTTCCTCCTTGCCTTTTTTGACTTCAGCGGGCAGCATCAGATCGACAATCTGATCAGTACGGATTTTGCCGGAACCGACCTTGCGCAGCAGATCCTCCAGGGCGTTGGAGTTGGCCCGCTTGAGAATTTCTTTTAAGTGTCCTGTTTTAATAAGTTTCTTTAAGCTGAGGCTATGCTTGCGTAATTCCCGTTCGCAGATCTCCTGGCCCAGTTTCAGGCTTTTTTCCATCTCCTCCTGGCGGAGGAACTGCCGGATACGGCTTTTGGCCCTGCTGGTTTTGACCAGGGATAGCCAGCCTCTGCTGGGCTGCTGGTGGGGAGAGGTGAGAATCTCAACCTCATCACCATTCTTCAGAATGGTCTTGAGCGGTACCAGGCGGCCGTTAATCTTGGCGCCCGTGCAGCGGTTGCCGACCTGGGTGTGGATGGCGTAGGCGAAATCGAGAGGGGTACTGCCTTCGGGCAGTTCCTTTACCTCTCCATTGGGAGTAAGTACATAAATCTCCGCCTGATGGAGTTCATCCTTGAAGGCCTCCAGAAACTCCCGCGGGTCCTTGAGGTCCTGCAGCCACTGGATGAGCTGTTTCAACCACTGAAACATCTTGGCATCCTTCTGGGAGACGGCGGTTCCTTCTTTGTAGGCCCAGTGGGCGGCAATACCCTCCTTGGCGATTTTATCCATTTCCTCGGTGCGGATCTGGATTTCCATGAAATTGCCGCGGGGGCCGATCACCGAGGTATGCAGTGACTGGTACATGTTGGATTTCGGACTGCTGATGAAATCCTTGAATCTGCCGTCAATCGGCACCCACAGGGAATGGACCAGGCCAAGCACTTCATAGCATTCCCGAACGCTTTGCAGGATGATGCGGAAGGCCACCCTGTCATAAACCTTTTCCAGGGGGATGTTCTGGGCAATGAGCTTGCGGTAGATGGAGTAAAGATGCTTCGGCCGGCCAAGAATCTTGAAATCGGTAAGCCCCTGTTCGCGCAGCTTGTTTGACAGAAGCTCTTTGACTTCCTCCACATAGCGTGTCCGGTCCATGGTGGAGGAATCCACTCTGGCGGCAAGGTCCTGGTACTCCTTGGGGTGCAGGCAGGCAAAGGCGAGATCCTCCAGCTCCCGTTTCATCCAGTCCACTCCGAGCCGGCTGGCCAGGGGGGCATAGAGGTCCATGGTCTCCAGGGCAAAGGAGTTTTTT
>JALNXE010000051.1 GCA_023230525.1 Desulfobulbaceae bacterium | reverse complement strand
TGGGGGCGCGGTCGAAGGTGAAATAGATCAGGCGGGTCACGCCCAGGAGAAAATAAGCCCCGGCCACCACGGTCGGCCAGGGCTGCTCCAGTCCGGCTGCCGGGTAGTCGGCCAGGGTCATGTGGAAAATCAGGGCCGGAGCCAGACAGAAACTGATGCCATCGGCAATATCATCCAGCAGGCCTCCCAGGGTCATGCGCGATCCGGTTTTCTGCAGGGGCGAGGGCTCCGTCAGCCCCAGTTTGCGGGCCAGGGCGCCATCAAGCTTGTCAAAGATCGCCGCCCCCACCAGGAACAGATAGGCCTGGCGAATCAGGCCCTGGTGAGTGAAAAGAACCGCCAGAAGGCCCATCAGGGCATTGAGAACCGTCAGGGCGTTGGGGAAAAAGGCCAGAATGCGCCGGCGCAGCAGGTCATCTTCATGGCATACCTCATCGAGCAGTAGCGTGCCGTATTTCCGGCACAGACCCGCTATGGAACCGAAATTGATAATCAGGAAGATGATTTCGATGATGAAGTAGGTGCGCAGCGGCAGATCGGCCAGCCGGGAAATGAAGAGGTAGATTGCCGATTCGCCTTTGCCGGGCAGGAAGAAGGCATGGATATAAAGCAGGGCTCCCACCGGGGCCGCAACCATGGTGCGCAGGCGGGTGAATTCCATGGTTTCGGATTCAAAGCCCTGCTGGATGGCGCAGCTGCGCACGAAATGGGCGAAGCTGTCCCGAATCAGCACCGTGATGCACAGCACCAGCACCAGGATGGCGTGCAGCACTTCCGGCCGGGTATGATCAGGGGCAATGAAGATGAGGCGCCACATCATGCCGGCGGAAACCAGCGGAAAGATAATCGAGTAGACGATTTTATCCATGACCCGGTCAGCCAGGCTGGCCATGGTGGCATGGGGAGGGTAACGCGCCGCGAACCAGCCGTCCACCATGTCAAAGCTCATGGAGATCAGCAGCAGAAACACACCGGCTACATAGAGGGGAAGGCTGCGGTTCCACATGACGGCGATGGCGCATATCATGCCGCCGAGAACCAGCGGAGGTCTGCCGTAAATCAAAAGGGCGGTGAGCTTTTGCGGGAAATTTTTTTTGCTCTGCATGTTGTTTACACTTTTCAGCCGCTGGATGCGGCAATAACTGCATTACCGGCAGCAACTCGGGAAATCACGGCAAATTCATAACCAGCGGCAAAAATTCATCATGCGGCTTGCCTGGTTATTTCTTGCCAATCCATTTTTCCTCAAATAACCCGATCAGTCAAATGTATTTGTCAGCGGCCTGCCCGGCTTATCCGGTTTCGCAAGCTCCGGCCGGGTATCTTGGCGCGCGCTCCAGTGAAAATAGTTGATGTGCCGCCTGTCGGCAACCTAAAAAAAAATCCAGCCAAAATCCGCCAGGCGGCACAAGGGAGCGGTCTGGTGGAAACCCGCCAGGCAATCCTTGATTTGCTGCTGATTCGTAGGCATGATGTTCAGCATATACATAAAATGGCCGCAGGTCTGCAAAAAAATAAAAAACTGAGCTTCGCTTGCTGGTATGGAGAGGTTCTGCCGGGATGAGCAGGAGAGTTGGGGAAGTTATGGGACCAAGGCGAAGGTTTTGACTAACCGCAGACAATTCCGGGTAATTCGTTTTTGGCCGGGATGCTGCTGTTGATTTCTCTTTGCGCTTCTTCCTCACTGCGGACGACCCGGATGTCATCGGTGGGATCGTATACTTCATGAAGATTTTTCATCATCCGCGCGATGCCGTATTGCAGCTGCGTCGCACCGATGAAGATGGCGGCCCTTATGCGTTTTTTGGCTTTTAGTTCCGAGAAGCGAATGGGAATCAGACGGGCGGTACGGCTGTTAAAATCGAACTCAACATCATCGGCGCAATGCACGACCTCAATGTAACCTTGCCGGATGCTTGCATCGGCGGCGATCTTTTCAAAATGCCCGCAGATTTCGGAAACGGTCTGGACGCCGGAATGGTAGGAGTGCAGGACGTTGCTGCATGGATCATATGCATAGGTGATCGGCATGTGCTTGCTTCCGGCGCTGCTGTTTCCTGAAAAAATAGGGGAATTTCCCCCGATAAATGTGCAGCGATGGCCTTTTGTCAATCTTGATTTTCGTGCTGAGGGAACAGGGGAGCATGGCCTGCTCTTCCGGACGTGCAGTCCCTGTTATTTATCTACCCTATTCCCCTATCTTTCCGCAAGATAATGTTTGCCAGGTATGAGAAAATATAACGGTAACTACCTGGATGCAAACAGGATGGCGATCGGCGTCGACGTCGCGGCAAGGCGGGGTTATGGAGGGGGGATGTCCTGCCGATTTTGTCGCATGGATGACAATAGAGTGACAAGGATGACGTTTTTGTAGCTCGTTTTGCCGGCTTTATTGCTGGATGTCCGCGCTGCTTTTTTTCAAAAAGTAAGCCCTTTTGCCATGGCGGCAAGGAGCATCGGCTGGAAAACGCCTCCGCCGCGCCCCTGCTGCGGATGAGCGGCAAGCAGCTGGCATGGGCCTTGCTCTGCTGCTTGACAAATCCGCCTTGTTTTATTATGCGTTATTCCAATTTTGCATAACGATCTCCGAGGGTCCTGATGATATGAAGACGAAAAAAGCGCAGCAGGCAGCCGCAGCCGGCCATGGCCTGCACCATATGCTGGGCTGGCCGGGCAGTGAAAACCCGGCTATTACCCTGCTGGAAAAAATTGAGGCCTGCGGGTCCATCAATCAGGCGGCCAAGGCCGCCGGCATGAGCTATAAAACAGCCTGGGAGCAGCTGGATGCCTTAAACAACCTGTCGGTCCGGTCGCTGGTGGTGCGCCAGGCGGGCGGCAGCGGCGGCGGCGGGACCATGCTCACCGATGAGGGGCGGTTGCTGCTGCAGCGGGTGCGCATGCTGCGCCGGGAATTACAGGCCTTCATGACCTTTTTTGGTGAGCAGCCGGAAGAGGCCTTTAATACACTCAAGACAATAAGAAGGATGGAAATGAAAGTAAGTGCCAGAAATGTCTGGGCAGGCCGGGTGGCCGGGGTGGAGAAAGGGGCGGTAAACAGCATCGTTGATGTCGCCTTAAAAGGCGGAGATACCGTGGTGGCCGTGATCACCAACAACAGCGTGGAGCGGCTCGGGCTGGTGCCGGGGGTCGAGGTGCTGGCCATGGTCAAGGCCCCGTCGGTAATGGTGGGCCGTGATTGTGAAAAAAATCGGCTTTCCGCCCGGAATGTGCTCACCGGCACCATCAGCCGTATTGATGAAGGGGCGGTCAACGATGTGGTGACCATCGATCTTCCCGGCGGCAGTACGGTGACCGCGGTCATCACCAGCCAGGGCGGCCGCACTCTCGGTCTGGAGGTGGGAGTTGCCGCCTCGGCCATCATCAAGGCCTCCAGCGTCATTCTGGCCGTCAGCTGAAGGGCGATGCCCGGTCCGGAAAGTAAGTTATCTCTGTGAGATCTGTGCTCTCTGTGGTTAATTTTCAGTTTTTACCAGTCATTCAACATTTAAAGAGGGGGAGAAGTGATGAAAAAAGAAATTATTGGCTTGCTGATCCTGCTGCAGGCGCTTGTTTTTTCCACCCTGCCGGGGCAGGCCGCCGAGGTGCACCTGTCGGTGGCGGCCAGCATGAGCGATGCCTTCAAGGAGCTTGACGCGGCCTTTGTGGCCGATCATGCCGGGGTGACCATGCTGCCCAATTTCGGTTCCTCCGGGGCCCTGGCCAAACAGGTGGCCCAGGGCGCGGCGGCGGATCTTTTTGTTTCGGCCAATGCCGAATGGATGAGCTACCTGGAAAAGGACGGGAAGATTGCCCCGCAAACGGTGCGCGATCTGGCCAAAAATACCCTGGTGCTGGTCGGCCCGCAAAAGGTATCCGTCAATTCTCTCAAGGATCTGGAGGTGATGGAGCGCATTGCCCTGGGCAGCCCCAAGAGTGTGCCGGCGGGCCAGTATGCGGAGCAGGCCATGCGCGCGGCAGGGGTGTATGACAAATTGGCCGCGGACAAAAAGCTGGTGATGGCCCAGGACGTACGCCAGGCCCTGCTCTATGCCGACCGGGGCGAGGTGGATGGGGCCTTTGTCTACCGCACCGATGCGCTGCTGGCTAAAACAGCGGTGATCCTCTATGAGGTGCCGGCCAATCTGCACGACCCCATCAGCTATCCGGTGGGGCTGACCATTGCCGGGGAGAAAAACAGTGCGGCCAAAGCCTTTTATGACTTCCTCGCCAGCCCCGCCGCCGCCAAGATTCTTGAGAAATACGGCTTTGGCGCCGCCGGGGCGGCGGGTCCGGCGGCACCAGGCCGCTAAAAGACCGCCAAAACTGTCTGCAGGAGAGTAAACCATGCAAAATCTTTCCCCCCAGGATATGCAGGCCATCTGGCTGTCGGCCCAGGTCGCTATTGCGGCGACGCTGATCACCGTCCCTTTTGGCTTTGTGGCGGCCTATCTCCTGGTATTTGTGCGCCTGCCCGGCAAGGCCCTGATCGAGGGGGTGGTGAATCTTCCCCTGGTGCTGCCGCCGGTGGTGGTGGGCTATCTGCTGCTGCTGCTTTTTGGCCAAGCCGGAGTGCTGGGGCCGCTGCTCCAGTCCCTTGGCATCCGCATTATCTTTACCCTCAAGGGGGCGGTGATTGCCTCGGCGGTGGTCGGCTTTCCGCTCCTGGTGCGTTCCATCCGCACCGGCATGGAGGACATTGATGAACGGTATCTGCAGGCCTCCCGGACCCTGGGGGCGCGCTGGTGGGACACCCTGGTCACCATCATACTGCCCCTGTCCGGCCGGGCCGTGCTGGCCGGAATGACCCTGATGTTCGCCCGCAGCCTGGGGGAATTCGGCGCCACCATTATCTTGGCCGGCAACATCCCCGGCGTCACCCAGACCATTCCGCTCGCCATCTATGAGTACACCAATACCCCCGGCGGGGACCGCATGGCCCTTTCCCTGTGTCTGGTCTCCATTGTCATCTCGTTTGTGGTGCTGCTGGCCAACGAAGCCGTGTCCCGTAAATTCAGACAGAGGGCCAGGCAATGAATCTTGATGTCTCGGTGCGCAAGAATTACGGCGGATTCAAGCTGGATGTCGCCTTTTGTCTGACGGAAAACCGCTGCGGCATCTTCGGGCCTTCCGGCAGCGGCAAATCCACCCTCATGCATCTGCTGGCCGGTCTGCTGGAACCGGACGAGGGCGTAATCGAGCTGGCCGGGCAGACCCTTTTTGATTCGGCCCGGCACATCAATGTGCCGCCTGAAAAGCGCCGGATCGGCGTGGTTTTTCAGCATGCGCATCTCTTTCCCCATATGAACGTGCGCCGCAATCTGCTCTATGGCTGGAAGCGCACCCCCGAGGCGGAACGGCGGATTGATCCGCAGACCCTGGCCAGGGTGCTGCAGATAGACCATCTGCTGGAGCGGGGCGTCAACGCGCTTTCCGGCGGCGAGCGGCAGCGGGTGGCCCTGGGCCGCACCGTACTCGCCTGCCCCCGCCTGATTCTCATGGATGAGCCGCTCTCCGGGCTGGATGAAGAGCTGAAATTTCAGATCATCCCTTATCTGAACAAGGTCTTCAGCGAATTTGCCGTGCCGCTGCTCTTTATCAGCCATTCCCTGCATGAGATGCGGCTGATGGCCGAGGAGGTGCTGGTGTTCGAGGCGGGCCGGATGCAGCAGCGTCTGCCGGCCGAGGAACTGGCCCGGGGAAGTCTGGTGACCGGCAGCCGCGGCTACGCCAACCTGCTGACCCTGCGCGCACCGCGGCCCCACGGCGATCTCTGGCTCTATCGCTGGGGGGAAGTTGACCTGGTGCTCACCGAGTCCGGGGCAGCGGGGGATAATGTCTTTGAGCTGGCAGCCAAGGATATCACCCTGTTCAAGCGCCATCCCGAGGCCAGCAGCGCCCGCAACATCCTGCCCTGCCGGGTGGAGGGCCTCTTCGGCGCCGGCAACCGCATCGGGGTGGAGCTGGCCTGCGGCGGCGGCCGCCTGATCTGCCAGATCGTGCCCGACTCGGTCCGTGAGCTGGACGTCCGCCAGGGCGCGGAGGTGATCGCCGTGATCAAGGCCTCCGCCTTTCATCGTCTCTACTGAAGAAATAAGGGAAAAGATCATGATTGATTAATCTTTGCATGGTAAGCAATATCTTTTTGCCGTTTCCGTTGGCTGCGGCCTTTTCAGCTGTTAATAACTCTTAGCAAAACTCCCTTAATCGCCTGTAATCAGACTGGTTGCCTGGGTTAATAATGCTTTACCGCTGGAAAAAAACTTTACTTGCTGTATCGAGATAGTTACAGTTTTGTGTAGCAGTAAAGAAAATGATTTTGTCCCCGGCCGCAGCATCTGCCGGCACCAAAAAACGAAGCACAGGGATATCCCCGCCTATGAATACCGCGCAACTCCTCTCAAGCATTCTGATTTTCGTGGGCGCGGGTTTTCTGCTGGCCTCGATTTATTTCAGCCTGCACCTGCTCAGGGATGTGCCGGCTGCCTTTCTGGCAAAATGGCGGGTGCTGATCGGGCTGATGCTGTTTTTCCTCTGCAGCTATCTGGTCTTTATCGTCGGACAGTTCCGGCAGATTGATTTATCCACCGAGCTGGTCGTGGGCGCGGTTTTTTTCGGCGGCGCCCTCTTTGTTTTCCTGATCCTCAATCTTACGGAAAATACGGTCACGACCATCAGGGAAGGGGAGCGGCAGCTGCGCAGCGCCCGGGATCTGCTCGAAATCCGGGTGGCTGAGCGGACTGAGCAGCTGCAGCAGGCCCTGGGGGAACTGGAAAAGGAGATCGGCGAACACCGCATGGCTTCCGTGGCTCTGGAAAATACCAATGCCGAATTGCTGCAGGTGTTGAATTGCGCTGCCGAGGGCATACGGGTGGTGGACCGGAATTTCATCATCCAGCGGGTCAACCGCACCTTTGCCCGGATGAGCGGGGTCGCCGAGGAGGAGTTGATCGGCATGCCCTGCCATGTGGCCTTTAAGAATGCCGCCTGCCATACCCCTGACTGTTCACTGGAAAAGATCCTGCGTGGGGCCAGATATGTTGAGAGCGAAAAGTCATTAACCAGAAAGGACGGCAAGGTGCTGCCCTGCCTGGTCACCGCCTTTCCCTATTATGATAAGGAAGGGGAGCTGATTGGCATTGTCGAGGGCTTCCGCGATATCTCCCAGCGCAAGGAAATGGAAAACATGCTCAAGGAGATGTCCATTACCGACGAACTCACCGGTTTACTCAACCGCCGGGGCTTTCTGTCCGTGGCGGAAAAACATCTGCTGCTGGTCGACAGGGTGGAGGAGTCGCTCTATCTGCTTTATGCCGATCTCGATAACATGAAGGGGATTAATGACAATTTCGGGCATGATACCGGGGATCTGGCCCTGGTTGAAGCGGCGGATGTGCTGAAAAGCACTTTCCGCAAAGCCGATGTGGTGGGGATCGGCCGCTTGGGAGGCGACGAATTCGCCGTGCTCATGTTCAGCAGCTTTGCGCCAAGCTGCAACCATCCGGTTCTGCAGAGGCTTGAGCAGCATATTGCGGCAAGAAACCAACAGCCTGGCCGCCGTTATGAGCTGTCAATGAGTGTGGGCATTGTCCGCTACGATCCGAAGCATCCCTGTTCGGTCGAGGAGTTTCTCTCCCAGGGTGACAGGGTGATGTATCAGTGTAAAAATGAGAAGAAAAATTTTGCGCCCGCTGCTGGCAATGACGGCGGCGCCGCCAGCTGAGCAAGCGGCCCAGGCGAAACTTGTCTAGCACCAGCCAGCATAAAACGTAATAAATCAACAACCCGGTTTAGAACCAGAGAGCCTGTACTTTTTTCGAGAGGTGCGTCAGCACGGAAATCAGTTCCTGAAAATCCACCGGCTTGCTCAGATGGTAGGCGACCTGGCGTCTTTTCGCCTCCTCTTCCAGCGAGGGGGGGCTATCGCCGGTCATGGAAATGATCTCAATGCGGGGCGAGAATTTTCTGATCGGCTCGATGAGATCCAGGCCGTTGCCGTCAGAGAGATTGACATCAACCAGGGCCAGGTCGTAAGCGGAGCCTGCTGCCCGGTCCAGGGCCTCCCTGCATGTTTCGGCAATGTCCACGGCATAGCGGCATTGACCGAAAATCCGGCGCAGCATGCGCTGGATCTGTTCATCATCATCGATGATCAGTGCTTTCAACTGTCTGGCCGGCAAGCAAGCCGGTATTTCTCTTTGCCCGAAAACCGCAGCCATTGCTGCCCCCTTCACCCCAAAAAAATATTAATCGCCCGAGACTACCCCGCAGGGAAACTATAACAAGAAGTATGCCATGGACGTCATTAGTTGTAATTTGCTGAAATGGTTATATTTATTTGTAAAATTTCCCAGGGGGCAAAGAGGGGAGGCAGCGACCGGGGTCAAAATGCCCTGCGCCAATGGCGGTTTCCCACGTTAACCTGATGAAACCACACACGTTTTTCAGAGTCGGGTAAAATTGGCCGCCATGGGTCATTAATACCCTTTTTCCAGGGAGGCCGGTGGCGGCCGAACTGTCGATTGGCGGTTAAGGGTAGGTGGGGGGCTGGGGATGGTGTGGGGCCTTCCCCTGGGCGGGAATCGGCTTTTTACGTATGATTTCTGCGGTTGAGTACTGTCCTGATGGTGCGCAGCATTTCACTCATGAAGTAAGGTTTGGCGACATAGGCCCTGATGCCCATGGCCAGCGCCTGGTCCCGGTTCACCATGTCGCTGTGCCCGCTGCAGAGGATCACCGGCATGGACGGCTTGAGCTCCATGACCTGCCGGGCCAGGTCCACCCCGCTCATGCCGGGCATGGCCATATCGGTGATGAGCAGGTCAAATTTTTCCGGCTGCTGCTGGAATTGCTCCAGGGCGCCGGCGCCGGTCCGGTGGGCCGAGACCTGGTACCCGCTGTCCTCGAGGATCTCCCGGGCGATCCTGATAATGTTTTGTTCGTCATCAACAATGAGAATGTGTTCATGCCCCCTCTCGGCCTCGGTGTCTTCCAGGAGGGTGGCGGAGGCGGCAGAGGCTCTGTGCAGGCGGGGCAGAAAAACATGGAAGACGGTTCCTTTGCCCGGTTCACTGGCAACCATGATGTGGCCGTTATGGCCCTGGACAATGCCGTGCACCAGGGCAAGACCAAGCCCGGTCCCTTCGCCGATCTCCTTGGTGGTAAAATAGGGTTCGAAAATCTTGCTGAGGGTCTCCTTGCCCATGCCGGTGCCGGTATCGCTTACGCTCAGCCGGATGTACGGCCCCGGGGAGATGCCGGAGAGGCCGGCATCCTCCGCGCTCATTTCCACGTCCTCCAGGGCAAGGGTCAGAACTCCGCCGCTCTGCCGCATGGCATGATAGGCATTGGTGCACAGGTTCATGATGATCTGATGAATCTGGGTGGGGTCTGCCAGGGACCTCGCGGTGGAGCGGATATCCTGTCTGATCTCAATGGTGGCCGGAATGGTGGAGCGCAGCAGTTTGAGGCATTCCTTGATGAGCAGGGACAGCTGCAGGGGCTCTTTCTGCTGTGCCGAGCGCCGGCTGAAGGTGAGGATCTGCTTGACCAGTTCTTTGGCCCGCAGGGTGCACCGGTAAATTGCATTTAAATTTTTTTCAACCTTTTCCGGCTGGGGCAAATCCATGCGGGCCAGTTCGGTGAAGCCGAAAATGGCGGTAAGAATGTTGTTGAAGTCATGGGCAATGCCGCCGGCCAGGGTGCCGATGGCCTCCATCTTCGCGGCCTGGCGCAGTTCTTCCGCCAGTCTGCTTTTTTCCTGGGCCATCAGCTTGCGCTGGATAATGCCGGCCAGGGTGTGGGCGATGGAGACGAGAAATTCCTCTTCGCTGGCATCCCGTTTATGCCCTGCCGGTAAAAAGATGCAGATCAGCCCGATGGTCCGGTTATCCAGCAGGATCGGCACGGCGTAGTGGCCGTGGGGCTGCATGTTTTCATAGCGCAGGGTGTGGCGTTCATCGTCATGGTCGGCAAATTGTATCTCCCCGGTGGACGCGGCCAGACCGCACAGGCATTGGCCGAAGGGAACCGTGGCGCAATGGTCGGGCAGCTGTTCCGGCAGGCCGGTGCCTGCCTTGAGAACCAGGACCTCCGGGGCATCTTCAACCAGGAAGATAAAGGCCTTTCCCTGGTGGGAAAGCCAGCGGAGGGAGAGGATGCTGTCAATGGTGATGGAAAAAAGTTCAGCTAAGGAAATATCCTGCAGGGAGAGTTTGAGCAGGGAGTTGATGATCGTCTGGATTTCGTAGTTGCGTTTGATCTCCTCCTCGCCCCGTTGCCGTTCAATAACCTCAAGGGCCAATTCCCTGTTGGCCTTTTCCAGTTCGATGATTTTCTGCCGCAGTTCGGGATAGTAGCTTTTTCTGATGGATTTTTCGCCCAGGCCGATGATTTTTTCCCGCATCATCTGCCATTTTTCTTCATCATCAGAGCGCCTCGGCATAGATTACCTCGATATCCCGTTTATTAAAACGCCTTGGATTGGTAACCAAGCACGGGTCACGCAGGGCTTTTTCGGCCAGCTCCGGTATGTCGGTGAGGTGGATGCCTTTTCCCCGCAGGGTTCTGTCAATGCCTGAGGCCTGTTTGAGGCCGGCGATTTCTTGAAGAATCGCCGCCCTTTTGTCTTTTGCCGCCATGCCCCGCATGTCAAGGCCTAGGGCCCCGCCGATCTGCAGGTATCGTTCCTCAGAGCTTTGGTAATTAAAGGAGATGACATGGTCAAGCAGGATCGCATTGCATTCGCCATGGGGCCGGTCCAGAAACCCGCCGAGGCTGTGGGCCATGGCATGCACCGCTCCGAGGCTGGCGTTGGAAAAAGCCAGGCCGGCCTCAAGGCTTGCCTGCATGAGTTTAGTGCGCAGTTCCAGGTCGGCCGGGTTGGCGATGGCGCCCAGGAGATTGGCGCGGATCAGGCGGATGGCCTCCAGGGCATGGAGGTCCAGCAGCGAGGAATGAGCGGTGGAGACAAAGGCCTCAAGGCATGCACCATGGCGTCAATGCCGGTGCAGGCGGTGAGATAGGCATCCATGGTCACGGTGGTGGCCGGATCAATCAGCGCCACATCCGGCACCACGGTCTTGCTGATGATGGCGATCTTCACCCGTTCCTGCAGATTGGTGATAATGGCAAACTGCGACACATCGGCCGAGGAGCCCGCGGTGGTGGGGATGCAGATCAGCGGCGGGCCGGGCACGGTGACATTGTCGATCCCGGCAAATTGCAGGATATGCCGGCGATTCATGCTGACAATGCCGATGCCCTTGGCGCAGTCAATGGCGCTGCCGCCGCCCACGGCGACAATGACGTCACAGCCGTGGCTGCGATAGAATTCCGCCCCGGCCATCACCTCTTCGGCCCGGGGATTAGGGGAGACCGCGGAGAAGATCGCGCTGTCGATCCCCGCGGCAGCAAGGACGTCCTTGACTTTGCCGCACCAGCCGGCGGCGATGACCCCCGGGTCGGTGACGACCAGCACCTTTTCGGCCCCGAAATTGATGGCATAGCGGCCGGCGAGATTCAGGGAGCCGCAGCCGAAAACAAATTCCGGGGCGACGAATTTCCGCAGTTCCTGCATAATCAGTCCTGTGGCGAAGAGAAGGAGTTATCAAAAACCGGTTTGGACACCGATACCACAGGGTCGTATCCCGGTGGCATAGTATTATGATGCGGCCTGCGGTAAAAAAAAGTCAAGTTGAAAGCGGCCGGGAGCGGTATGGCCCAGGGGATGATCCCGCTCGCGGCCAGCACACTCCTGTTGCCCGCTGCTGTTTTCGTATTCCCCGCTTCCTGTGCTTGCTGTGACATGGTAGAACAGGATAAGATAGATTCGTTGGAGTCCCTGAAATGACTAAAATGCTTAAGCTTATGGTTGGCAGATCAGAGAAAGCCTTTTCTGGCCCAGGGGCCGTGGCCAACAGGAGTTTTTGATGTTATATTTTTTTGAATCGCACCTGGCGGTGATTATCGGCGTCCTGCTCGCTGTGGCGGCCATTGGCCATATGCTCCAGCAGCGGCGCGCCCCGTCCAGCGCCCTTTCCTGGCTGCTGGCCATGATCCTGCTGCCCTATGTGGGCATTCCCCTGTATATCATGCTCGGCGGCAGAAAGATGGCGCGGATCGCCCGCCGGAAAATGGCGGTGCAGCTCAATGAAGACCATATCCTGCCCCTGTCCCAGGCCTCACCTGTGGACCGGGCCCTGCGTTCCCATAATGTGCCGGCCGCCATGCTCGGCAACCGGGTCAAATTCTGCCGCTCCGGCCCGGAGGCCCATCATTGCCTGGCCCATTTGATCGACCAGGCCAGGGAAAGCCTCTATATCTCCACCTATGTTTTTGCCGGCGACGCAACCGGGCGGGACATTATCGGGCGGCTGATCCGCAAGGCCGGGGAGGGGGTGACGGTGCGTCTGTTGCTGGACGGGGTCGGTTCGCTGAAAACCGGGTCGGCGTTTTTCCAGCCCCTGGCCCGGGCCGGCGGGAGATTTGCCTATTTCATGCCGGTATTTCATCATCCCCTGCGGGGCCGGACCAATCTGCGCAATCATCGAAAAATCGCCCTGGCGGACGAGCGGCTGCTCATGGCCGGCGGCACCAATATCGCCGATGAGTACCTGGACCCTGACCCGCATTCACCAAACTGGCAGGACATCTCCTTTGCCATTGAAGGTCCGGCGGTCCGGCCCTTTGTCGAGCTCTTTCGCTCCGACTGGGCCTTTGCCGGGGGAGAGGAGCTGCCCATTAAGGATTTTCCCGCAGCCCTTGCTGTTGATGCCGGGCAACAGGGCATCCTGCAGGTGGTGCCTTCAGGTCCGGATTGCCGCCATGACGGGCTGTACGAGGCGATTCTCTCCGCGGTCTTTACGGCCCAGAAACGGCTGTGGATCGTCACCCCCTACTTTGTGCCGGATGATGCCCTGACCCAGGGGCTGGCCATTGCCGCCCGGCGGGGGGTTGATGTGCGGATCGTCATCCCGGAGAAATCAAATCATCACCTGGCTGATCTGGTGCGGGGCATTTATCTGCGCCATATTGAAGAGGCGGGCGCCACCATTAAGCTCTATCCCGGCGGCATGGTGCATGCCAAGGTCATGGTGATGGATGACAAATTGGCCATGATCGGCTCGGCCAACATGGACCTGCGCAGTCTGTTTCTCAACTATGAGGTGGCGGTTATCGCTTACAGTCCCGCTGAAATCAGGGAACTCGCCTCATATATCGACAATCTGGCCGCAAGGGCCGTCAGGGGCTATCCGCCGGCCGGCATGCTCAGAAGGCTGCATGAAGGAATGGCCCAGATTGTCGCACCGCTGGTCTGATGTGAAATTGTGCTCGACATTTTTGCTTCACTTTGTGCATCATAATAAGAAGATAATTTTTAATAATGTGTGATTTTCGCGTAAAGGACCGATCCATGTATAATGTTTCTCAGGAACAGTTGGAAACGATAGATGTTGTTCTCAAGGATGATCTTCTTTCGATAGGGGTGCACTGTGCAATTATCATCGATGTGGCGGGCAACACCATTGCCCAGCTGGATAATGGCCGCTGCTCTTTTGATGTGGTTTCCTTTGCAGCATTGGCGGCGGGGAATTTCGCGGCGGTGGATGCCATGGCCAAACTGGTGGGGGAACAGCAGTTTTCCCTGCATTTCCACCGGGGAGAAAATGAGAGTATCCATTTCAGTAAGGTCAACGAGGATATTCTGCTCATCTGTATTTTCGGCCAGGATGTTTCCCTGGGCTTTCTGCGGTTGAAGACGACAGAGGTCATCGATAAGATAAGATTAATCTGGGGCAGATGATTGCGGGAGAGGTAACCTGTGGGATTTATCAATGTAAAGAAAAAAGAAGTACAGATTAAAATCGTCTATTACGGGCCCGGCCGGGGCGGCAAGACCACCAATCTTGATTACATCAACAAAAAATACAAGCAGCGCATCAAAACCGAAATGGTGAGTATCAAAACCCACGGCGACCGGACCCTCTTTTTTGATTTTCTGCCGGTGGATATCGGCAAGATTCACGGTTTCGACATCAAGATCCAGCTCTATACCGTGCCGGGACAGGTCAAGTATAACGCCACCCGCAAACTGGTGCTCAAGGGGGTGGACGGCATTGTTTTTGTGGCTGATTTGCAGAGGGAGCGCAGGGACAGCAACCTCAAATCCCTGGAGCAGATGAAGGAAAATCTGCTCACGCATAATAAGGACGTCTTTAAGATTCCGCTGGTGCTGCAATACAATAAGATTGACCTGAAAAACCAGGGGATTCCTCTGCTTACCGTTGAAGAGATGGAGCAGGACCTCAATCAGGAACTGAAGGTCCCCTATTTTGTGGGAAGCGCCTTGAGCGGAGATAATGTCGTGGAAACCCTGAAAAAGATTATCTCCATGACGCTCATCTCTTTCCGCAAAGAACTGCAATAGGAGTTTATTCATGAGCACTGGCGCAGAGAAGATAAAGGAGCTGAAAGCTGCCATTCTGGCAATTGACTGGGAGATAACCGATGAGGTCATGGACAACCTGACCCGGTCAATCGAGCCGTTGAAGGTGCAATGGGCCGGGAAAAAACCGCTGCTCGTCTGTCTGCAGGTCATCGGCACCCTGGGGCAGTATATCAAGAAGGCCCGGGAAAAAGCCCATCCCGAGGCGATCAAGCTGCTGCCCGACGTATTTGCCACCCTGGAAACGGTGATCACCGATGGGGACATGGATGATGGCCGCAAGATTGCCCTGGTGCGCGGCGCAGTGGATAAATATAATAAATTGAAGACTCAGCTGGCAAAACCGCGTAAGCAGCTGGTGCGGGAAAGCCCGGCGGGCAAACCCGGAGGCGAAGCCAAGCCTGCCGCCGGCCGGGGAGGAAGCACCATCAGGGATCTGTTGGAACAGAAGGAAGACCAGGCGGTTGACGGGGCGTTTAATACCATCTTTCAGGAAATGGTTGCCGATGACCGGGCCAAGGCCCCCGCGCCGCCGCCGGCCATGCCCTCAGTGGGGGGAACGGCCGGTCCGGACGCCAAGGAGGTGGTGCTGGCCAGGGTTGATGATGAGGAGTTCCCGGAGGCCGACAGCCTGCTTGATGATTTCTTTGCCGATGACGGGCTGGCTTTTTCCGTTGCCGAAGCGAAAGCAGAGAAGGAAACCCGCGCCGATGAGACGGTGGAGGTGGACATCGGCCAGATCGAGCCCAAGAAAGAAAAGAAAATTGAAGCGGAGCGGCCGGTGGAACGGGTTGAGGAAGAGGAGATCACCGTCGATAAGCTGGCCAGAATCATTCAGAACATGAAATACGGCATCTCCGCCGTACTGTTGCGGCAGCTGGCCGAGGAAATCGCCAGTCTGCGCAGCCAACACCCGGAGCATTACTCGGTATCCCTCTTCATGGAGGTGATTGGCGCCGTGGGCCGGCATCTTGCCAGCCATGGCGATGTGGCCGCTGATCTGTCGCGCAATATGCTGCAAACCGTTTATGACCGCCTGGCCCACTCCCTTTTTACCATGCAGCCGCAGAAGAACCTGCTGGCTTCCCATCTGGAGACGGTGCAAGATTACAGCAAATGGCACGAGCAGGTGGTGGCCGAACTGGCAGAGCGGGCCGCGGCCGCGCAGGCAGCTGCCGGGGCCGAAGGGGAACTGTCTGCGGGAATGACAGCGGCTGTCAAGGAGATTGTCCGCCTGGAAGTGGACGCGCTGCGCAAGGAACTGCTTGAAGTCATCGAAAACCGCTAAGCGGCCGGGGAATCGCCAGACCAATGCTTGTATTTTGTGAGGAGTGCGGAAAGCGTTATTCTTTTCCGCCGGAAGAAGTCGAAGCCGGCAGCGGTCAATTCCGCTGCCGGGCCTGCGGTTTTCTCATGACCACCGATATGCTGGTGCGGGTGGTCATCAGGAAGGAGGAAGGCATCCTGCCGTCGCCGCCCTCTGCTCCGGACAGCGACGGCATATTGCTTCCACCGCCTCCCAAGACGAAGGAAGGCGACTAACAGCCTTCAACCGCCTTTTTGCTTGCGCTTTTAATCTTTACGTCGGTGCCCACCGGAAAATCCCCGGCATTGCTGCCACAGTCCAGAGTCACTTTGTTGCCTTCAACAGACACTACCGTACATTTGCCGCTGGCGGCATAGACGGCGCCCGCGGTGGTGAGGGCAAATGCGATGGCCAAGAGGGTGCTGATGGTTTTTTTCATGGTGTTTCTCCTTTTTTTTTAGTTGTTTTTCCGTGCTGTAAAGTTACTTGCCGTGGCATTCAATACACTTTGTCGGTCCTGATTTGCTTTCCCCTGCTTTCTGCATGTTTTTATGACAATCCTGGCACATGGCGTGCATCATCTGTTTGTATTTTTTCGGACCGCCTTCTTTCTCGATTGCCGCAGTCAGACGCTGGCACTTGTCGGCCCCGGTAATCGCCTCGGCTGACTGGGCTCCCGCATGACAGGCGGCGCAGGTGAAGGCATCGGTGTACGGGCGCGGGGCATAAGCGCTCTTGCCGATCAGATACTTTTCCGCGTGGAGTTTGTGGCTGAATTCCTTCACCTCTTTCTTGTCCGGCTCAAGTCCTGCCATCTGCGGGCAGCTTGCCTGGACATTGATGGTGATCTTCTCCGGGATCGGTGCCGTGGTGTTTTTCTCGCCGGCCACCAGTTGCGCCGGCAGGGTCAGCAGCATGGCAACGGCACAGACGGAACCGAGCATGGTGCGCAGGTTGTATTTTTTGCAGACTGAATCTTTGCTCATCTTTTCCTCCTTCAGGCTTTGAAATGATTTTTTTGTGTTGCGGTGGAAGTTGCATCCTTTGCCAGAAATATACGTCTGTAATGAAAGAAGAAATAGAGGACATCGGGCGGAATCGGGCGGAGAGCGGGCCGATGTCTGGTAGACATCCCAGTAAAATCGAGAGGTTGCCTGCCTGATGGTAGTAGGCTTGCCGGGCATTGGCCGGGGCCGGACATGATGTTTTGCCGGTTGCCAGGTTTTTCTTGTACCGAAAAAGATGTGAAATCCTGTGGCGCGCCGGCAACAGAATTGTTTATGATGGGGTCTGCAAAATTAACTGTGAATTAACGGATAAAAAAGATGGACATGAGCAAGATGACCAGTGGCGTGCCAATGGTCAGAATAGATGGCGCCAAGGTAAGAAATCTGCGGGAAGCAAAGGGGTTGACCCAGCTTTTTCTTGCCACCTCGGTGGAAGTGACCACGGACACCATCTCCCGCTGGGAAAACAAGCGCTATCCGACTATCAAAAAAGAAAACGGCCTGAAACTCGCCGAAGCCCTTGAGGTTGAGCTTGAGGAAATCCTGGAAAGCACCCGGCAGGAGGAAGCGCAACCGGCTTCCGGTGAGCAGCCGGCGGTTGATTTTCCGCCTGCCTCCGGCGAAGAGTCTGACGGGCACTTGGCTGAGGAGTCCGCTCCGGAACCGGCCCCGCCTGCTGCTAAGCCGCCATCACGCAAAAAATTTGCCGCAGCCGGGATTTTGCTCCTGGCCCTGTTAATTTTCCTGGTCTGGTGGTTTTATCCGGTCAGCGAACAGTTCACCATAACCGCCAGCCGCCTGCTGCCCAAACATGCCGTGGCCGGCCAACCCTTCCCGGTGGCCATCCATGTTGCCAGCAATTCCACCGCCTCCCTTTCTCTGATTGTCAGGGAGAGCCTGCCGGAGGGAGCGTCCCTGCTGTCCGCCGTGCCTGCTTATTCCGATTATGACGCCAAAGCGGAAGAGGTGAAATGGCTGCGGAAAATCGATGGCAGCCAGGTCTTTGCCTATATGGTCAAAGTGGCGCAGCCGGATGGTCCGGCAGCATTTTCCGGCAAAGTGGCCCTGCCCAAAGGAGCCGGCCAGCAGATTGACGTCAGCGGCGATTCCGTGGTGCAGATATCGCCTTTCCATTGGGCCGATGCCAATGCGGACGGCCGCATCAGCGATGAGGAAATCCTCACTGTTTATGATGAATTCAGCGATATAAAAGGTCTGGCGATCAATATCGATCAGGTTGAGGAAATCTGGCTCGGCTCAGGCTATGTGTGGAATGCGGAAAAGAAAAGATTTGAGGTGCTGCCCTGATCATGCGGACGGGCAATTGCGAAAATAATATTTTTTGGCAGCAACCATGTCACAAAAATGCCGCTGTTCCGGTAAGATGGGCTAAGCCGGAAAGTTGTGGTAAATGACAGGAAGGAGGTAATGATGATCTGTCATCAAAAAAGGATGTTCTTGTTGTTTATGCTGCTTGCCTGCGTCAACCTGCTGGCAGCCCAGCCGGCATCTGCCTTGGATCTGGTGAGCGGCAGATATATTTCTTCCGCCGGCAAAAATATCATCCTTGATCTGGAGGTCAAGGGACCTTCCAGCAGCAATCTCATCGTCCATCAGTTTCTGCCCGCCGGGGTGGGTATCATCAGCTCCTCCCCGGCCTATGTAAAATTTGATGGCAACAGCGGCAGGGTGCAATGGCTGATCAAAAGGGTGGCGCCGGGCAAGGTCCGCATCTCCATGGAACTCTCCGAGCCGCTCGCCCCCGGCCTGGTCAGGGCGGAAGTGCGCTGCCGGGACCAGAAGACCGGCCAGATGATGGATATTACCATCAACCCCTGAAAAAATTGTTTTCAAATATCGGCCGCTATGGCAGCAAATCAACCGTGATTAAACCGTGGAGCGCATAGTGGTCGTTGCAGATTGGGTATTCCATGAATTGCGTACTAGTCATTTATTAACTGTAATGAAACCTTGTAGTTACGGCAATTTGTTTTTTCGGATTGACTGGGCCAAAAAAAATTTGTGCTATGGATATCCGTCTAGCTAATAACTGGTTGGCACTCCGCTACGCGGAGTGCCAACGCCGCGCGGATCAAGGATCCGCTGGCTGGCCTCCGCTTCGCTACGGCCAACCAGCGGATCGAGCGGACTCCAGCGCAGGCGAGCACGCTCGCCTGCGCTTCCGCCGCTCATCCGCGCGGCGTTAAGTTTCTAGGATGCAAAAATGGATTCATCAAAACAACCGCAGATCAGTAATCGTCAGAAAATGAAAGTTTCGTCTTTATCTTTGGACAAAGATGATCTGCGAAAATTTTGCGATATTCTTCAAGAACGAGCTAATTCAGCAGCGGAAATTGAAGTTAGCTTATTCCAAAAAAACGAGCAAACCGATGAACAATTCGAGGCGAATAAACAAACCTTAAAGGCATCATTCAAATTGAATGTAACCATTTCAGGAAAAGAAGGTGAAGAACTTTGGGGTTCAATTGAAGAAGTATTTGAGTCAGCAAACTTTCCAGAAGAAGTAAAATCTCTTTATGTTGACAGCGAAGCAACCCTGAGGGTTATCCACAATTACTACCCTTACAACTCTTTCAAAATTTCTCTAGACTTCACTAAACCGAATATCTTTGATTTTTCTCTTATGCCAAGTCGCGGCACACCTAATGAGTCGAATATTGAAGTAAAAGGCTATGATGCTACATGGGTGAATGGTGTATTTAGTGAGCTTAAAAAGTTTATAGATAAGCGATCCTCGACACTCTCTACCGTTCACAATCATAGTGTTTATGACGTATTGCTTTGGGTATTAGGTTTTCCAATTTCATTTTGGGTTTGCTACAAATTATCAACCCCAATCGTCAATGTATTTGGCTCTAGCAACTCATTTGCAACTAGTGCGCTTTATCTCTATGCGTTTGTGGCTACTCTATTTATGTTCAGAGTCTTATTCCACTATCTGAGGTGGGTATGTCCGCTAGTGGAATATCGAAGTAAAGGAAATAAAATGTTAGCTCATAGAGCTTTCTTTGCTGTCCTGTGTATTGGTTGGTTTGGGCAGTTTATTTATGACATAGCAAAATGGTTTCTTAAAACTTAACCATGCAGTAGAGAAGGATTGTAAAACCTGCGGTTTTCCAACCCCTCACCACAGACGTTGGGCAGGAAAATAACCAAAAAATAAATTATGCTCATGACAATGCAAAATATTTTTGATGCAATAAAAGCATCCGCTCAGAAAAAGATTTTATATCTACCTCATGCGATTCGACAGATGTCAAGACCTGATCGCATGATTTCTCCGACAGATGTACGAGATGTATTAGAACATGGTGAGATTATAGAATATTACCCGGCAGATCCAAGAGGGAATAGCTGTCTGATGTTTCGCCAAAAAGTTGAAGGGCGTCCTATACACGTTGTTTGTGCTCCTAAAGAAGATTATTTGGCTATAATTACAGCATATATCCCCACCTCTGATGAATGGGATGCGAATTTTAAGAAGAGGAAAAAAACATGAAATGTATCCATTGCCAAGGAATCATGAAAAAAGGGACAGCACCACTGCATATCGACAGAAAAGGGTGTCATCTCACTTTGGACAATGTTCCTGCATGGGTTTGTAGCCAATGCGGTGAAGCTTACTTCGAAGAGGCAGAAGTGATTGCTGTGCAGGAACTTATCACTGTTATAGACCAGAAATCACAGCCTTTAGTCGTCAATGCCTGATCTAAAGAAAGAAAATTATCGCCGAACCAGGCGCTGTACATTGACCGCAAGGGGCGCGGGCTTATTGCCTGTGGCCCCTTTTGTGTTTCCGGGGCTTGTTGCAAAGGTTGAGTTCCCTTGCGGCAAATGAGCGGCAAGCCCGCTGAAGGCAGGAGGTATAAGCCGCTTGGCAGAATACCTCCTGGTAAAGATGGGCCGCCGCCGCATCACCGCAATTTTTCTTCTCCCGGCAACCGGGTCTATTCCTTTTTCAGCAGGGTAAACTGGCCGTTTTTTACGGTCAGCATGGTAAAGGCATCAATGCCCAGCCCGCAGTGATCCTCCGGAGTAAAATTAAACTCCCCGGCTGTACCGTAAAACCCTTTGATATTTTCCACCGCAGCCCGGATTTTCCGGGGGTCGGTGCCGGCGGTTTCAATGGCCTGCTTGATGATCAGCATGGCATCGTAGGCATGGCCGCCAAAGGTGCTGGCCTTTTCAGCGTATTTTGTCTCATAGCCGGTCTTGTATTTCAGCAGGAAATCTTTTTGCGGACCGGCTGGAAGGCTTTCGGCGATCATCAGCCGGCTGGCGGGAAAGATAATGCCTTCGGCTGCGGCCCCGGCCGCTTCCACGTATTTGATATTGGCAAAACCGTGGCTCTGGAAAATCGGCACATTCCACCCTGCCTGGCGGATGTTTTTGGCGATGATGGACTGGGCCGGGACAATGGACCAGTTGACCACCGCCTGCACCTCGGGGTTGGCCTTGATCTTGGCCACCAGGGAGGCTAAATCCGTGGCGTCTTTATCATAGGTTTCATCCGCAACAATTTTAATGCCGTATTCCGGGGCGATTTTCTGCAACTGCTCCTTGCCCGCCTTGCCGAATCCCGTATTGTCGGTCACCACGGCGATACTAATGATGGACATCTCGTTCATGGTCATGAAAATCCGCCGGGCGGCAAAGCTGTCGCTGGGGGCGGTTTTGAAAACATAGGGGGTAACCGGCTTGACGATCAGCTCGGCCGAGGCGCAGGAAATGAGAATGACTCCGGCATCTTCACATATTTTTTTTATCTTCAGGGTTTCGCCGCTGGTGGAAGGTCCGATGATGGCAAAGACCTTTTCTTCCTCGATGAGCTGGCGGGCGAAGGAGACGGCCTTTTCCGGGCTGCCCGCGGAGTCACGGTAGATCAACTGCACCTGGTTGCCGCTGATGCCGCCGGCGTCCTTTATTTCACTTTCCAGCATCCGCAGGGAACGGGCTGCCGGCCCGCCGAGAAAGGAAGCCGGACCGGTTTCCGCCAGAATGACCCCGATTTTCAGCTGGCCGGCATGGCTCACCGCCGAAGTCAGCAAAAGGGTAGCCAGGAACAATCCCAGGGACAAAAGCCTGATCCCAAAATTTGCAAATTTTTTCACGAAATTTCCTCCCCCACCGTAAGAGTTGATTTTATACCTCATGTTTTCCCGCAAAAGCTGCTGCGCGGGTATTTTTACCTATGCGGCAGGGGGTGTCAATGCTTTTTATCAGGCGGAATCGGCCATTATTTGCGGCATGAGCAAAACGGGCACTGGAACCTAGAACAGGCTGACCAGCATGCGGGTGCCGACAATATAAAGCAGCACGGCAAAAATGCGCTTCAACCGGCCCACCGGCAGGCTGTGGGCCAGTCTGACACCAAGCGGGGCGGTAAGGACACTGGTGACGATGAGTCCCGCCAGGGCGGGCAGATAGACATAGCCCACCGCATAGGGCGGGAGACCAGCGGTCTGCAGGCCGTTATAAATGTAACCGAGCGTGCCGGCGACGGCGATGGGAAAGCCGATGGCCGCCGAGGTGCCGATGGCCTCATGCACCGGGATATTGCACCAGGTCATAAAGGGCACGGACAGGGTGCCGCCGCCGATGCCCACCAGGCTGGAGAACCCGCCGATGACATTGCCCACCCCGAACATGCCCATGGGGCCGGGCAGCTGGCGGGAGGGCTTGGGCTTTTTGCCCAGCAGCATCTGGCTGGCCACATAGTAGAGAAAGATGACGAAAAATCCCTTGAGGAAGTTGGTGGACAGGCGGGCCGCCAGGCAGGAACCGATAAATGTGCCCAGAAAGATGCCGCCCACGATGCGGCGCACCACGAGCCAGTGCACCGCGCCCCTTTTGTGGTGGGCCCAGAAGCTTGAGACCGCGGTGAAGATAATGCTGGCCATGGAGGTCCCCAGGGCCAGATGCATGATCAGCTCAGGGGGGATCTGCTGCCAGGTGAAGCAGAATACCAGCATGGGGACAATGACCAGCCCGCCGCCGATGCCGAGCAGTCCGGCCAGCACGCCTGAAACCGCGCCGACCAGCGAGTAGGTGAGAAGAATGGTGAGCATGCAGGTCCTCCGGGGTGGTGTTAAGCCGTTTGTTTTTTCACGAAGAGCTGGCATTCCATACCCGAGCTGTCAAAGACAACCTGGGACGGTATCTTCTTTGACTTGAAGCCCATGGCCCGGCAACCATAGGGGCGGGCTGGTTCGTGGGTGATAAAAAAATTGCGGCAGGCAAAACAGTTGGGCCGGTTCCGGGGGTTTTGCTGGGTGGTCATAGGGCAATGGACAGGTGCTCTCTGGCGGTTTTTTCCAGGCCTTTGATGAGAACAAAACGCCCCAGGGGGATGATGTTACAGGGGAAACTGCCGACAAAAAGGGGATTGTCGCACAGGCCGCCGGACAGGTAAAGGGTCTCGGGTGAGCCGCTGAAGCGATAGGCATTGAGGGCGATGCCCTTGACAAAGCGGGCCACCGCCTCCGCCTCGCTGATGCCGGAGGTCACGGCGTCAAAGATGTGGCTCATGCCCAGCACCCCGCAGGTGATGGAAAAGGTGCGCTCCGGCACCGCCAGCTTGCCGTAGTCGAGATTGTAATATTTTTCCAGCAGCTCGATGGTAAAGCCCATGGAGGCCCCGCATTCGCTGTTCCAGCCCATGTCGGCCAGCTTGCCGTGGCAATAGGAGACGTACTTGATGTCCCGGCTGCCGCAGTCGAGCAGCACGTAATCAGGCGCGGCGATCAGGTCCTCGCCGCCCCTGGCCAGGGCGGTCAGTTCGTTGACATAGCGGTCGCTGAAGCGTTTGCCGTTGTGGCCGGTGGCCAGGTCGACCCGCAAATTCTTCGGCAGGTCCTTGGTGGCGAGGAGGTAAGGTTGCCCGGCCCCGGCCGGGCCGCCCAGCTCACGGAACTTGCAGTAGGAGGTGCCGAAATCAGCGAGCAGCATGGCCGACTCCGGAAAGTTCGAGAAAGGCCTGGATTTTGGCCTGGGTGCTGCTGCTGCAGGTCACATCCACGTCCAGATAGAGACCGTGCGGGTGTTTGGCCGCCAGGAATTTTGCCAGGGCGGTTTTGGCGCAGAAGGACTGGGCAAAAAATATGGTGGGCACCTCGGCGTTGAACATTTCCTCAAGTTCCCCGTCGGCCGGGGTTTTGTTTTCCATGCAGCGGGTCCAGCCGTAGATATGGGTGGTGTCCGGAAATAAGGTGAGCAGGGAAAAATCCCTGGGCGGCACCCCCCAGAAGCCGGCGGTGGGTCGGCAGGGCGGGAATTTTTCGGGCTGATGGGGCGCGGCGCTCTGGACGCCCGCGGTAATTCTTTTGAGTTTTTCCAGCAGACTCATCTTCGTCTCGCACAGCGGATGGCCGAAAGGCACATCGTCCTCATTGCGGGTGCGGATGACCGGGATGCGCAGCATATCCTGCAGCACGGTGGACACATGCAGGGCGCAGTCGCATTTCCCCGGCCCCACATCGATGACGATCATGTCAAGTTCCAGATGCAGGGCATTGAGCAGCGCGGTGCGCAGGATGGCGCAATAGACCCTGGGCAGAAAGGGGGCGGTCAGTTCCATGTCCGTGTTGATCTGGGGTTCGTCCAGATCATAGATCTGCGCCCCCAGGCTGTTCAGTCTGCCGATTACGGCCAGGGGCGGGATGCCGACAATGCCGACGCGGCTGTCAGGCCTCAGCTGGGCAAATGGATTTTCCTGTTTCACGTTTCCGTTTTCTCAACCACTAAGAGTTTTATATTCTGCTCGTCCGCCACAGCAGAATCAAGCCGGTCACGGTCAGGATCACATGGATGGACCAGGAGGCAACCAGCGGATTGACATAGGCCGCCTGGGCCAGGGACTGGGTGACGTTCCACAGTGCCCAGGCGAAAAAGGCGAGCACGCAGCTGATGGGAATGGTCATGGACAGGTCTCTGTTCCATTTGCGCTGCAGGGAGTGCATCAGCGGAATGGAGAGCAGCAGCAGCGGCACGCCGAGAAAAATAAAGGACAGCCGCTGATTGATTGCCACCATGCCCCGCCAGTCTCCCTCTTTGAGGCTGGCCAGGGCCTGCTTGTGCAGTTCATAGAGGGAAAGTTCGGTGACCCGGTAATCCGGGACGAAGAATTCCGCCGGGGTGTCGGGCAGGGGATATCGGAGATCCTTGAACAGCTTGATGTCGTAGCTGCCGTCCTGCCTGCGGGTTTTCAACTGCCCGAGCCTGAAGGACCAGCCCTTGTCCGACCAGGATGCCTGCTGGGCGGTGAGCAGCAGGGCAGGATACTGGCGGGCGGCATCCCAGGCCATATAGCTGAACTGGGTAAAATCGTTGTGTTTCGGGTCCGGCCGCTTGAAGGTGTAAATCCCTGCCGTGCCCCGGTAAAAGATGAGGCCTTTTCGGACAATGCCGTTGGCGACCTGCTCGTTGACCTCCTGATACCAGATTTCATTGGTTCTGGTGTTGGTGCGCGGCAGAACCCACTGGGCAACGGCGATGGTCAGGATGGTGAACAGCAGTGAGGCGGCAATAATCGGGGCAACTATTCGCATGAGTGAAATGCCGCCGGCGTTGAGTGACATCAGTTCCCGGTTTTTGCCCAGCAGCCCCAGGGTGATAACCCCGGCCAGCAGGATGCATACAGGCGCCATCTGGTCGTAAATAAAGGGGATTTTCAGCAGGAAATAGGTCAGGGCCAGGCTGATGGGCTTGCCCGCCTCGCTGAAGTTGTCTATCCGTTCAAAGAAATCGACCAGCAGATAGATTGCCACCAGGGAAGCAAGCACCAGCACCAGATTCATGAAAAATTGCCGGAAAATATAGCGGTCAAGCAGGTTCATGAATTCTTCTTCTTTCCCGGTCTGGGCAGAATGCTCTGCACGCGGTGAATGATCCTGAGGAAAAAATCGATCAGATTTAAGGTGCTTTCCCGGTTGGCGAAACGGAGAATATAGAGAGTCACGCCGCCGAAGATGATATTGGGCAGCCACATGGTGATGGCCACGGGCCACGGGCTGCTGGCGCTGAAGGATTTGACGGTGGTAAGGAGGATATAATAACAGATGAAGATGATCAGTCCCAGGGGGACGCCGATGGAGCGCTGGCCCGGTCTGGTCCGCAGGGCAAGGGGGAGGCCGAGAATGGTCAGGATAAAGCAGCCGCCGGGCAGCACCAGCCGGAGATGGTATTCGATCAACTGCGAGATGCTCTCGGCGGATTTGCTGCCATGGGCGGCCACATAATCCCTGATCTCCTGCTGGGTCATTTCGCTGTTGCTGATGGACCTTGCCTCCTCTTCATCATCAATGCCCGGTCCCTGCAGGGGGATATTGACGCGGTAAGAGGCAAAGCTGATGGTCTGGGTGCGGTCCTCCTTGGCCTGGTGAATGGAGCCGTGCTCGAACTCCATGGTGAGCAGCAGGTTCGGCATGTCGGCCACCAGGTGCCCGCTTTCCGCCACGATGGTGAGGGGATTGTTGCTGTCCCGGCTGTCGGCCACGTAAACCCCCTGCCATGTCCCCGTTTCCGGATCCTTTTGATCGATATAGATCACCACATCGGGCAGACCGTCACTGAACCTTTTCTCCTGCAGCCCCTGGTCGATTTTCTCCTTGGCCAGCTGAAAAAAGAGTTTCTTCATGGCAGTGGTGCCGCTCGGTATCAGGGTGGTGGAGAAATAGCCGGTGAGCAGCGAGGTGCACAGGGCAAAAAAGACCACCGCCGGCAGCATGCGGTAGAGACCGATGCCGGCGGCTTTCAGGGCGATCAGTTCATTGTCGTTGCCCATCCGGGTGAAGCAGAGGATGACCCCCAGCATGCTGGCCATGGGAATGGCGAACAGGAAGAGATTGGGCGCCATGTAGGCGCAGAGCCGGATAAAATCAGGCGGGCTGATGCCGAAGTTGATGATGAAGTCAAACAGTGGGAGAATGCGCCCCAGGAAAAGGATGGTGGTCAGAATGAGCAGGCTGGCAAAGAAGGGGGCCAGGGTCTCGGTGACGAGGTATGCATACAGTAACAGGGGCAATTTTAATTATCCATTATCGTAAGCAAAGAGCAGCAGCTGACTGTTTCTGCAGAAGGGCGGCCCTTATGGCCAGAATTTTTGTCATAAATATATTGAGTATGTTAGAGTGAGAGTGTTAAAAACGTCTCAATTTATCATATTTCCCCATATCTAACACTTTTTTTCGAACCAGGACATGCAACCACTTGTTTTCACAGTTGCAATTGAGGCGGCTGCCCCCAGCCTGCAGGATAATACCGGCGATATCGACCGGCTGAAAAAGGCGGTGTCAGCCGCCACGGGCATTGCGCTGACGATTCCCCTGGGCCGGATGGGGGAGATTGCCGCAAATTTCAGGCGATTCGGCTTTAAGGGGGCGGCTCTCATCAATGATCTGCCGGCCGGCGCGGTGCTGGTTGATTTTCTGGCGGAACAGCCCCGCAGTCTGCCGGCCATGGCCCTTGATCTGGGCACCACCCATCTGGAGGCCAGCCTGCTCAATCTGGTGGATGGCCGGGTGCTGGCCAGGAGCAACCGGGAGAACAGCCAGATCGAGTTCGGCGCCGATATTCTCACCCGCATCCATTATGCGGCCAAGGACAGTGGTCTACGCCGCCTGCATGAAATCATTGTGGCAACGATTAACGAACTGGCCGCCGATCTCGCCGCACAGGCCGGCGAAAAAAAGGAAAATATCCGGGCGCTGGCGGTGAGCGGCAACACCACCATGGTGCACCTGCTGCTGCAGCTTGATCCCTATCACCTCTGCCGGGAACCTTACATCCCCCTGGTCAACAGCCCAGATCCCTTTGCGGCCGCGGAAATCGGCCTGGCCCTGCACGGGGCCGCGCCCGTGTGGGTCATGCCGAGCATCGGCAGCTATTTCGGCGGTGATCTCATCTCAGGCATCGTGGCCAGCCGCATGGACCAGCAGGAGGAGACCTGCATGCTGATAGACGTGGGCACCAATGCCGAGGTGGTGGTGGGCAACCGGGAATGGCTGATTGCCTGTGCCGGGGCTGCCGGACCGGCCCTGGAGGGCGGGGTGGCCCGCATGGGCATGCGGGCGGGTCCGGGCGCCATCGAGCATGTGGAGATTGATCCCCAGACCCTGGAGCTGCGCTGCCAGACCATTGACAACGGCAAACCGCGGGGCATCTGCGGCTCGGGCATCATTGATCTGGTTGCCTGCTTTTATCTGGCGAGAATCATTGACATCCGCGGCAAATTCAGGCGGGAGCGCTGTCCGGAGCGTTTTATCGATACCCCGGAAGGTCCGGCCTTTGTGGTGGCCGGCGCCGCAGAGGCGGCAAGCGGGGAGCCGGTGGTGCTGGGCCAGGTGGACCTTGATGCCATGATGCGCTCCAAGGCGGCCATGTATTCGATCCTCACCACCCTGATCAACCAGGTGGGGCTTGGTTTTGCCGATCTGCACCGCATCTATGTGGCCGGGGCCTTCGGCCGCCATATTGACCCGCGCCGGGCCATCACCCTGGGCATGCTGCCCGATCTGCCGCTCACCACCTTTCAGGCCATCGGCAACAGCTCGCTGGCCGGGGCGGAACTGATCCTGCTCCACCGGGCTGACCGGGAACGCTGCCGGCAGCTGGTGGGCAAAATCACTTATCTGGAACTCAACGTCAACCAGGAGTTCATGATCCGGTTTTCCGGCTGCCGCTTCATCCCCCATACCGACACCTCCCTGTTCCCCTCGGTACCGGTGTTTGACTGAGCGGGGTGGTGTCCTGCCGATGCATGCTTGTCCGGCTGCTGGCGGCTGGTTAAAAAGGGGCGGGCGACCCGGATGTCCGAGTCACCCGCTTCAGCAGCCTTCTCCCGATCAGAACTTGTATATGGCGTCAACAAAAATCAGACTCGCGTCATCAACCTTTGAGGTGGATGCATTATAGAAATCTTCATCCTGCTCGAACCAGAGATAGCTGATCATGGCTGACCAGTTTTTGGTGAAATCATAGCCAGCCTGCACCCGGTAGCCTTTCTTGTTGGTGGTGGAAAGCCCGCTGCCGAAGTCTGAATCAGCCAGGAAGCCATAGAGGGAATCCGCCTCGATGACTGAATAGTCCAGGCCAAGATAAATTTTGTCTATCTGGGCATTCACCCCGACAGCCCAGCCCAGGTCGGCATCATCCGGCTCCTTGGGAAAATCTCTGATCTGGCTTCCAGTGCCATCGGCGCCGAAATTCTTCCAGACCTGGCCATAGGCGCCAAGCGTGACGGAGCCTGCCGGTACGGAAATCTTTCCGTACAGATCGCCGATGTCCAGGCCGTATTCGTCAGGGTCGATTTGGGGGTAGTCACCACTATCATACATATCGTTGATGAATGATTGGTCATATTTCTGGTACCCGGCGGCCAGGGTGTATTTCACCTCGCCTGCCTTTCCCCGGTAACCGGCTTGGCCATAATAGAGCATGGCCGAATCCGTTCCTGCATTATTCGTGGAAGGAACAAGCTTGGCGTCATAGCCGCCCAAGGTGGCAAAGGGGCCGGTCTTCTGGCCGTATTGCACGGCAAGTCCGGCAAAACGCACGTCGCCGTCATACATGACCCAGGCCATTTCATAGGGGTTGGGCTGCTGGCCGAGGGTGAAGGTGAAGTCCTGCCATTTGTGCTTGGCATAGGCATAATCAAGACTGACATAGTTGCGATCAAAGGCGCTATTCTGACTCCAGGTGCCATTGGAGTTGGTTGCCTGATTCTGGTCATTTGCTATGAGGCCGGCGCCCACCTGCCAGTCTTCCTCTTCGTTGTCCCAGATTAAACCAAGACGGAAACGGGTGCGCCAGCGGTCACGGCTATAGTCGTTACTGGCTACCTCATCGTAGTAGTTTCTGCTACCCCGATCATACCGGACGCGCAGGTCGCTCTTCAGCGTCAGCTGATTAATAAACTTGTTGGCCAGCGCCACCTTTCCTGCCGCCTTTTCTTCAGACTTGACTTCAGCCTTGACCGCAACCTTTTCCTTTTCCACCTTTTCAAGTTTGTTCTCCAAGGTCGTGATTTTTTCCATCTGGGCAGCGAGCTGGGCACGCATGGCCTCAAGCTCCTTCTTGATGTCCTCTTGTGAGGTGCTCTCTGCGTCGGCTATGGCGGGTAGGACGACACATGCACCCAAGGCAAGTATAGCGGGCAAAATCTTTTTCATGAAAGTTTCTCCTGGTCTTCAAAATTTATGAATGAGTGGCCATTCATAATAAATACCATATACCAGAAAAAATCGCAACAAAAAACACTGTAATTCAATAGGTTAACGTTGTGGCAGCGCTGAGAATCGACTCAGTAAATGTTCGCTTCTGTGGGCTGG
This sequence comes from Desulfobulbaceae bacterium, assembly GCA_023230525.1. Classification (GTDB taxonomy): domain Bacteria; phylum Desulfobacterota; class Desulfobulbia; order Desulfobulbales; family SURF-16; genus SURF-16. Next base: position 220 of record JALNXE010000051.1, on the reverse strand, counting down.
TGCGGGCTTGACTCGCTCCTGGGTGAGGAGTGAGGAGTCAGGAGGCAGGAGACAGGAGTGAGGAGGCAGGAGACAGGAGTGAGGAGACAGGAGTTAGCCCAAGTTTAACACCATAAAAAAATTTCCATATATAATCAGCAAGTTGCAGCTCAAGAAAAGTTGCAGTGGCACTACATTCGCGTATTTTGCTGTCAATTTATCAATTTCCGCACGCCCACCG
>JALNXE010000050.1 GCA_023230525.1 Desulfobulbaceae bacterium | reverse complement strand
GACCGAGACATCAGCTTTTTTGACCAGGGCCTCGGCAAGCTGGCGGCAGACGTCCTTCACCCCGCCGGCGCCGGCCAGACCGTCATATTCCCTGGTGATCATCCAGATATCTTCAATCTTTTTCTGCTTTTCCGTGCTCATAGCTCATCCATCTCCAATGATTCAGGGGTCCATTCAAGGGTCTGCAGACGCAGCAGATGATCCGCCAGGGTCAGGCAGACCATGGCCTCGCAGACCGGGATAATCCGGGGGATGGCGGAGATATCGTGCCGTCCGCCGATCTTGATTTCCACCGGCTCGTTATCCAGATTCACCGTGTTCTGGGGCTTGGCAATGGATGGAATCGGTTTAACCGCCACCCGGGCGAGGATAGGTTCACCGTTTGATATGCCGGCAAGAATACCGCCGGCATTGTTGGATCTGAAGCCCTCCGGCGTCAGGGCATCGTTGTTCTGGGAACCGGTCAGGCGCGCCGCCAGGAAGCCGGAGCCGATCTCCACCCCTTTCACCGCGCCGATGGACATGAGAGCGCCGGCAAGATCCGCATCAAGCTTGTTGAACACCGGTTCGCCAAGCCCTGGGGGGCAGCCGTTGGCAGTGATGCCGACAATTCCCCCCAGGGAATCCCCTTCCTTTTTCACCTCTGCGATTCTTTCCTCCATGCGGGCTGCCGCCTCATTATCAGGGCAGAAGAGGCGATTCTCCCACAAGGCGTCGAAATCGAGATTGACCGCATCAATGCCGCCCAGGGAAAGGGTGTAGGCAAACACCTCGATATCGTGAAATGACAGCAGCCTTCTGGCCACGGCTCCGGCGGCAACCCTGGCGGCTGTCTCCCGGGCCGAGGCCCGGCCGCCTCCACGGTGATCCCGGATGCCGTATTTCATCAGATAGGAGTAATCCCCATGCCCCGGCCGGAATATATCTTTCAAATGGTCATAGGATTTACTGTGGGCATCCTGGTTATAGATAATCAAGGTCAGCGGGGTGCCGGTGGTGCAGCCTTCAAAGATGCCGGACAGGATCTCCACCCGGTCCGGCTCCTTGCGGGGGCTGGTCGCCCCGCCGGTGCCGGGACGCCGCCGGTCCAGATCAGCCTGAATGTGTTCTGCAGTCAGCGGAATGCCGGGAGGACAGCCGTCAATCGTCGCGCCGATAGCCGTTCCGTGGGATTCACCCCAGGTGGTAACCCGGAAAACCTGGCCAAAAGTGTTTCCTGCCATAATTTCTCCTCATCCGGAACTTCCGGAAATTCATTTTTATCAGTTCAGTCCAGCTCTCATGTTCTTGTCAGTTTATTTTTGCCGGGCATGTTGTCCACAGCGCCAGAATCTCCTCAACAATTTCCTTAACCGGCTTGTGGGTGCTGATCGCATAATGGGACCCTTGCCGGTAGAGCGGTTCCCTTTCCGCCAGCACCGCCGTTATCTCTTTTATCATATCTTGGCCGGTAAGAGAAGGACGTTGGCTTGTTGACAAACTATCGCCGGCTAAACGGCTGGTTATGATCTGCACATCGGCCTGCAGCCAGATAACCAGGGAGGTTTCCATCAGTTCCGTCCACACCTCCCGGTGCAGAATGGCCCCCCCGCCAGGGGCGATCACCAGGTTTTGCCTGGTCAGCAGCGAGGAAAGGAAATCACGCTCCGCCGCGCGGAAATAACCCCAGCCATGTTCCCCTACCATTTCGCTGATGCTCTTGCCCTGCTGTTTTTCGATTTCCTTATCTGTGTCGACAAAAGAAAAGGATAAACGTCCGGCTAAAATCCGGCCAACCGAAGTTTTGCCGGTGGCCCGGTAGCCGGTCAGCACTATCTTTGTTTTTTTTCTTTTCATGCAGGCTATTTAAGTAATGAGTATCACACCTGTCAAGAACGGTATGATAATATCAGACAGAAAATTCCCATTAACACTTTACTTTTTTTAGGAATTAATATTATTTTTATGCAAACGCAATTCTGCTCTTACCCTGGGAGGGGAAAAAAATGGCACACCCATGTATTAAACCGGTAAAAGTTGGCCAGCAGGTGGAAAACTTCACCATGGAAACATACATTCCCACTGACTTTTCTTTTGGTCAGATTTCTCTCGAACAGCTGAAAAAACAGGGCAAGTGGACGGTTCTGGTTTTTTATCCGGCGGATTTCACCTTTGTCTGCTCCACCGAGCTTGCCGATTTTGCAGATAAGTACGAAGAATTCATGGCTGCCGGCGCTGAACTTATTACGGTCAGCACTGATACCCAGTTTACCCATCTTGCCTGGAGAAGGGAGGAGAAATCCCTGGAAAAGGCGGCGTATATCATGGCTGCCGACCGGACCGGCACGGTCTCCAAGATGTTCGGCGTTTATGATTATGCAACCGGACTTGCCCTGCGCGGCACCTTTATCATCAACCCGGAAGGCATGATTGTGGCCTCGGAAGTCAATTATTACAATGTGGGCCGCAGTGCCTCGGAAACCCTGCGCAAACTCAAGGCCAGCATCTATGTGGCCAGGCATCCTGAACAGGCCTGTCCCGCCAACTGGCATGAGGGAGAAAAAACCCTTACCCCTTCTCCGGATATCGTCGGCAAGGTGTATGACGCCCTGAAGTAGCCGCGGCGAAATTTCCGCTTTCCCGCTATTGACCTCTCTTTACCGGCCGCAGTCACTCCGGTTTACCCGGATGCCTGCGGCTCAATTTTTTTCTCCCCTGGCCAGCCCGTGAAAGTACCCATGCGCCCAATTGCCTTATTGACTTCAAGCCCGGAACAGTTTAAAAATTCACCTTTGATTCTTAAGATATTGCTAAAATACCAAGCAGGAGAGGAACTATGGCTGCCAAGCCCAATATGATCATTGTTCTCGCCACCAGAAACCAGGGCAAATTAAAGGAATTTCAGGAAATTTTGCGGGATTTCCCGGTGGAGATAAGGAGTTTGCAGGATTTTGGCCCCATCCCGGAAGTGGTGGAAGATGGCCTGACATTTGATGAAAATGCTTATAAAAAGGCCTCATTTACGGCAAAGGTTCTCGGCATCCCGGCCATAGCCGATGATTCAGGCCTGGTGGTCGAAGCCCTGGGTGGCGCACCCGGCGTTTATTCGGCCCGTTACGCCGGAGAAAATGCCACGGACCAGGATAATGTCCAGAAGCTTCTCAAAGAGCTAGAGGGAAAGACCAACCGCAGGGCAGCGTTTGAATGCGTCATTTCAATTGCCGTGCCTTCCGGCCCGGCCCTCACCTATGAAGGCCGCTGCGAAGGAGAAATCATCAGCGAACCTCGGGGCGAGAGCGGTTTTGGCTATGACCCGCTTTTCTATTATCCCGGTTTGGGCAAGACCTTTGCCGAAGCCGGCATGGCGGAAAAAAACAAGGTCAGCCACCGGGGCAAAGCATTGGCGGAATTTGTCGCTGAGTTTGACAAGGTGTTGGTCTGGCTGCAGCACCGTCTTACTGAAATGAAACCACCCAAGCCGGATCACAGCCAGTTTGAAAACAATGACTGGTCAGCGCCCAAGATGGTTTAACAGTTCATTGGTCCCGGCAAACGGAGGCCAGCGCTGAAGAAAGAGGGCCAAGTCTCCGGTTATTCACCCTTGGCGAGGAGAAAATCATAAAAGGCCTTGTATTGGGCCGGTAAGGTTCTTTTTTTGTGGGTGGCGAGATAAAAGGGGCGCTTCATCTCCCACCCCAGTTTCATTTCCAGTAATGAGCCATTGGCAAGCTCCTCGCCAATGGCCCGCCTGGACAGAATGGAGGTGCCAAGTCCCGCCTTGATGGCCTGCTTGATGGCATCGGTGGACCCCAGCACCCCCACGACATTCATTTTTTTCAGATTGATCTGCATTTTTTGCAGAAAATCCTCCATGGTTTTTCTGGTTCCGGAGCCTTCCTCGCGCAACAGAAACGGCACCTGATAGATCTGCAAAGGCTTTGTGCTCAAATTTTCCATATATTTCGGCGCGCCGGCAAAAACCAGCTCATCATCGAGAAAAGGCTCATAGTTTAATATCTTCGTCTCCATGCTGGCCCCGACAATTCCCAGAAAAAACTCATGGCTGACCAGCATATCCGTGATTTTTCTGGTATCGGCAATGACAATTTCAAAAAACACATCCGGGTATTGATTGCGAAAGTCGGCAGCCAGCTGGGGAAGCATATAGTTCCCCGGAATGGTGCTTGCCCCGATATACAGCTTGCCCTTGACCCGCTGGGAGCTTTTGAGCACCAGGTCATTGATCCTTTCCAGGTCTTCGATAAGCTGCAGGGCTTTGGGAAATATCAGGTCTGCCTCGGTGGTGGGTTCAATCTTTCTCCCCAGGCGGTCAAACAGTGCGCAGCCGAGTGATTTTTCCAGGTTCTTGATATGTTCACTGATCGTCGGCTGGCTGATGAAAAGTTGCTCAGAAGCCTTGGAGAAGCTTCTGTTGCGGTAGACGGAGACGAAAATTCGCAGCTGATGGATATCCATGCCTGTTCTTATCCTTTTTTCTATAAAATATGCTACTCCTATAGCGATTTCCTATTTAAAATAATAACGATTTTTTTGAGAATAATCACTAATTTTAAAAGAAATTATTTCCTAACTCACTGAAACCACCAAAAAATAGACCTTCGTCTTCATCCAGGGGGAACCGCGCCGCGCTGAGGTAACTGCCGGAATAAGAGACGATTCATGGTCCAGCGGCGATAAAGGGCCTAACGTACTTAAAATACTTCAAGTTCCTAAAGTTATGGTACTTTCTGATCAGATATAACCTTTCACTTTAAGTACTTTAGGCATTTTCGGCACTTTAAGCACTCAAACCGGCAACATGTCAGAATCTGAGATGGTGGCTTAACTTATTGAAATTACGTCATGACATCAGGAGTTCCTGAAGTTTGGCAAAATTGCGCTCGGATTTGTGTCAGATTTGAACGAAAAAATGCTTTTCCCGTTGAGAATTTTTTGGCAGGCAATGGCACCTCAGCCCATCTAGCTAGTCATTAAACCCTAATTGCTCGATAAGCTTGCGTAAAATTATTCTTTCTTCGCGGGAGAGACTTGTCACTTCAAGGCCGGTATCAAAAAAATCCGGGTTGACGTCATTGGAAGACCAGAGGGTCTTTCCTTCAAAATGAATCTCCCGCTCCTGGAAATAGCCTTCCGGCAGTTTTAATTTGAGGATATAGGTCCGGTTGAGCGGGATTTTATTTTTACTGACCAATTTGATGCCGCGGGTGGTAATATCAACCAGATGGCCCAGAAGATGGCCGGACTCGAGATCATACACTTCCAGGTAATATATCAGATGGCGCCGTTTCAGGACTCGCGATTTGGTCATGGGATTCCCCCCTGGGCATCGTTGAGAATAAATCTTTGACTGTCGCGGGAAAGCCTCTCGACAGCCGTACAGTGCATGATAAATCCTGATTTATCGTCACGGCAATCCGGTGCCGGGACTTTTTACGAAGCCATCAATCTGCAGCAGCTCCTGAGAATTATTCTGGCTGTTTTGCCGGGGTTTTTCAACCTTTTCCAGCATAAACAACACAACCTCGTCAATAGTCATGTGCGAGGTGTCAACGATAACGGCATCAGCCGCCGGTTTCAACGGCGCCAGCGCCCGGCCGCTGTCATCCCGGTCTCTTTTGATGATCTGGGCAAGAATTTCCTGCTCATCAGCCTGCTGGCCCTTTTCCCGCAACTGCAGACAGCGCCGGCGAGCCCTTTCCTCAGGTTGCGCATCCAGGAAAAACTTATGCCTGGCCGCGGGGAACACCACTGTGCCGGTATCCCGGCCTTCGACAACGACCCTGCCCTGCCGGCCCATGCGACGCTGCATTGCCGTAAGCTTTGCCCGCACCACCGGCTGGGCGGAGACCTTTGAGGCAACGAGCCCCATCTCCGCCGTGCGAATGGCGAGGCTGACATCCTCCTGGTCAAGGATAACCCTGGTATCCCCATCGCCCGGGGCAAGCACCAGGTCGATATTTTCCAGCATTCCGGCCAGGAACGCCCCATCAGCGAGATCAATGCCCAGCTTTCTGGCCTTGTAGCCCACGGCCCGGTACATGGCCCCCGTATCCAGATAGGTGAAGCCGAGCCTGGCCGCAACCAGACGGCTGATGGTGCTTTTGCCGCTGCCCGATGGGCCGTCTATGGTAATGATGTCATTTTCCGCCATGGCGTAACTCCCTTAAACATTGGGCCAGGCTGCTGACCAGCCTCTCATTTTCAGCTGAAGTCCCCACCGTAATGCGGATAAAATTCGGATAGCCATAGGCAGTCATGGGGCGGACAATAACTCCCTTTTGCAGCATTTTTTCATACAGCGCCCTGCCGTCGCACCCCGCATCCACCAGAAAGAAATTCGTCTGGCTCGGAAAGGTCCGGCAACCGAGCTGGTCAATCTCCTGAGACAACCAACCGATCCCTGCCCGGGTCATGGCCAAGGTCTGCTGATAATGGTCATCATCTTCAAGCGCGGCAACCGCCGCCACCTGGGCAAGCGAGTTGACATTGAACGGCTGGCGCACCCGATGGAGATAGCCGGCAATCTCCTCGTGCATGATGCCGTACCCCACCCGCAGGCCGGCAAGGCCATAGACCTTGGAAAAGGTGCGCAGGCCGACCACCGGTACATGGTTATCAATATATCGCCGCATATCGAGCCTGAGGGCCGGATCGACAAAATCCACATAGGCTTCGTCCAGCACCACGATCACCGTTTCCGGCAGGGCGCTGAGAAAGGCCTCGAATTCCCTTTGCCCGAATACCGTGCCCGTGGGATTATTGGGATTATCGAGAAAGATAAGCCTGGTATTTGGCGTGACCGTGGTCAGGATCGTCACCAGGTCATGGGCCATGTTCTGCAAGGAAACCACGGCATTCAGGCCGTTTCTGGCCTGCACCATGGTCTGATAGACCAGAAAGGAGGGGTGGCTGGTGATGACCTCATCGCCCGGGCCGACAAAGGCGCTGACCAGCAGTTCAATCACCTCGTTTGAGCCGTTGCCGAAGACCAGCTGCTGCGGTTTTACCCCAAGCTTATCGGCAAGGGCCCGGGCCAGATAATAGCAGCTGCCGTCAGGATAGCGATGCAGATCAGCAAGATTTGCGCGGATGGCCGCCAGGGCTTTTGGCGATGGCCCCAGGGAATTCTCATTGGAGGCCATCTTGATGGAGCCGCTGATACCATATTCTCTTTCCAGCTCCTGTAACGGCTTTCCCGGCGGATATGGTACCAGGGTGGCGATATTTTTGCTGACCGAGAGCTTCATGGCAATCTCTTAGAGATCAGGTTTACGCCCCGCCATATCCAGCCGCTGCTCAAGGTTGAAGCCGACGCGGAGCAGCTTTTCCTCCTGGAAATGGGCGCCCTGGATCTGCAGCCCGATGGGCAGCCCCCCCCGGCTGATGCCGCAGGGGACCGACAGTCCCGGAATGCCGGCCAGGTTGGCGGGAATGGTCAGGACATCGGAGAGGTACATGCTGAGTGGGTCATGGCTTTTTTCACCGATCTTCCAGGCCGGGGTCGGGGTAACGGGCGAAACAAGTACATCGCATTCGGCAAAGGCCTGCTGATAATCCCTGACGATCAGGGTTCTCACCTGGGAGGCCTTTTTGTAATAGGCGTCATAATATCCCGAGGAAAGGGCATAGGTGCCCATGATGATCCGCCGCTTGACCTCCGTGCCGAAGCCCTTGGACCGAGTCTTTTTATACATGTCCATCAGGGTTTCGGCATCCATGTCCCGCATGCCGTACTTGACCCCGTCATAACGGGCCAGATTGGAGCTGGCCTCAGCCGGGGCAATGATATAATAGGCGGCAACCCCGTATGCCGTATGGGGCAAGGATACCTGCCGTACCGTGGCCCCGGCCTCCTGCAGTTTTTCCACTGCGCCTCGCACCGCCGCTTCCACCTCCGGATCAAGCCCCTCGCCGAAATACTCTTTGGGAATGCCCAGCGTCATCCCCTTTAAGCCATCCGTCAAGGCGCCCTGGTAATCCGGCACCGCCTGATTGACGGAGGTGGAATCCCGCGGATCGTAGCCGCTGATCACGCCCAGCAGCAGGGCGCAGTCCCTGACGTCCTTGGCAAGCGGGCCGATCTGATCAAGAGAAGAGGCATAGGCCAGCAGGCCGAAACGGGAAACGCGGCCGTAAGTGGGCTTTAACCCGACAATACCGCAATGGGAGGCCGGTTGCCGGATGGAGCCGCCGGTATCCGAGCCCAGCGAGGCAAAACTCTCATCAGCGGCTACGGCGGCGGCGGAACCGCCGCTCGACCCGCCACAGATATACTCGCGATTCCAGGGGTTTTTCGGCACGCCATAGGCACAGTTCTCGTTGGCTGACCCCATGGCAAACTCATCCATGCTGAGCTTGCCGATGATGATAGCCCCCGCCGCCTCCAGTTTATCGATAACCGTGGCATTATAGGGGGGGATAAAAGGCTCCAGTATTTTTGATCCGGCGGTGGTGCGCATCCCTTTGGTACAGATCACATCCTTGATCGCCAGGGGGATGCCGCACAGAACGCCGCCCTCACCCCGGTCAAGCCGTTTGCCGGCTTCCTCCGCCCGGCGCAGGGCCTGCTCCCGGCTGATGGTGATAAAGGCGCCGATTTTCTCCTCCACCGCGTCAATCCGGGCGAAAACAGCCTCAGTCACCTCCAGGGGGGTCACCTTTTTTGCGGCAAGAAAATCCTTTAATGCATGAATTGATAAACCAGGGTAATCCATATCTTCCTCAATCTGACATCGGCACAATCAGCCGATAAAAATATAAAATCCGGAAACGCCTGAGCAGAAGCGCCTCCAGATTATCAATTTGTTTCAAGAAAAGGCCCTCAGTCCGCTTTAAATGATGCGGGGAACCACAAAGGCCTCGCCGTTCTGCCGGGGTCCGTTGGCCAGGGCTTCCTGCTGGGGCAGGGAGGGCCGCACCACATCCTCTCTGAAGGCATTATGAATGGCCAGGGCATGGGTGGTAGGCACAACATCCGTTGTGTCTATTTCATTGAGTTTGGCAACATAGCCGAGGATCCGGTCCAGTTGCCCGGTAATTTCAATCACTTCCTGCTCTGACAGCTCAAGGCGGGCCAGATTGGCAACCTTGGCAACTTCTTCTTTGGAAATATTCATGGCGGATAACTAAAATAATTGTTTATGGAATAAGCAGACTTTTCAGCCTGCGGCATTGCTTCTGAAGAGAATTTCGGCAAAACTTTCCACCACCCGGGGGTCGAACTGGGTCATGCTGTGCGCCCTCAGCTCGGCAACGGCCTCGGCCTTGCTCATGTTGATCTTATAGCTGCGCTTTGAGGTCATGGCGTCAAAACTGTCGGCCACGGTTACTATCTTGGTCAAAAGATTGATTTGATCCCCGACCAGGCCATCGGGATAGCCCCGGCCATCCAGCCGTTCATGATGGTGACGGACGATCTCACCCTCACGTTCGAGAAAGTTCAGGGGTTTGATGATATTTTCGCCGATTTCCGGATGCTTTTTAACCAGTATCCATTCCTCATCGCTCAAGGGCCCCGGTTTCTGGATACAGCTCACATCAATGACCAGTTTGCCGATATCATGCAGCTGACAGGCCCTGTTCAGCACGTCGAGATCCTCCCGGGGCAGGCCCATGGCCATGCCGATGATCTTGGAGTACTCGGTCACCCGCTTGGTGTGGCCGGCGGTATACTGGTCCTTCTCCTCCAGGGCGGTGTTCAAGGTGATGATGGTATTAACGGAGGAGATTTCAAGGTGGTGGCTGTATTTTTCCAGCAGCAGATTCTTCTCCGCCAGTTCCTTGGTTTTTTTCCTGACCTCATTTTCGAGATTCTCCTTGTAGGTCTTTTCCCGCCGGAGAAACATCTTCTTCTCTATGGCCCTTCGGATCTTGACATCAAAGAGATCAAGATCCTCAATCGGCTTGGAGATGAAGTCATAGGCGCCGAGGTTGATGGCCTTGACCGCAAATTCCATGGACCCGGCACCGGTCAGAAAAAGAACCGGGATGTCGGATTTCTTTTCATTCAAGGCCTTAATGGTTTCAAAGCCGTTCATGCCGGGCATGTTGATGTCTAAAATGATGGTGTCAATATCATCACTGACCAGATCCAAGGCCGCCCGGCCATCATCAACAGCAATAACCTGATGGCCGAAGAGCTCGAGAATCTTCACCACTGCGTCACGGACAAGGGAATCGTCATCAGCAAGAAGAATCTTGGTTTGCGGCAGGGAAGAATTATACGGACGGATAGATGGCACGCAAAAACCTTCAGGCATTTTTTTTAAACAGCAACGGGTAGGTTACCTTAACTCGGGCACTCTACAGTTTCCAATTTTTTTTTGCAATTTTTTGTGCATTCTCCAGGCCCGGCACGGCAACAGAGGAACGGCTCAAGCCGGTATAAGTCTCGTCGGACAGAAATTTCCTGCCCACCAGTTCAGCCAGCACGGCCAGCACCCCGTCCCGCTGCCCGGTAAGATGATAACCTCCCTCCAGGGTCAGCAGCAGGCGTCCATGGCAGAATTCGTCTGCCAGCGCAAGCAGCAGGCGGGTCATATAGGCAAAGCCGTCGGCGGTCACCTGCATGGTCCCCAGCGGATCACCCTTATATATATCAAATCCTGCGGAAACCATTATGATTTCAGGTTGATACTGCCTGGTGACCGGCACCAGCAGGGAATTGAAAATCCGGGCAAAGGCCTCATCCCCCTGCCCGCCTGGCAGGGGCACATTGATGGTGAACCCCAGGCCTGCCCCTTCTCCCTGCTCTAAGGCCGACCCGGTCCCAGGGTAATAAGGGTATTGATGGGTGGAAAAATAGAGAACCTCATCCGTATCATAAAAACTGTGCTGGGTGCCGTTGCCGTGATGCAGATCCCAGTCGATGATCAGCACTTTTTTTAATTTCAACTCGGTAAGGGCATACTTGGCGGCGATGGCAATATTGTTAAAGAGACAAAAACCTTTGCCGTGGGTGCTCTCCGCATGGTGCCCCGGCGGCCGCACCAGGGCGAAGCAGTTATCCGCTTCACCGGCCACAAGCAGCCGGGTGCCTTCCACAACCGCCCCGGCGGCCAGACAGGCGGCATCATAAGAGCGGGGCGAGGTGGTGGTATCGGCGTCCAGCAGATCAAATCTCTTGCCGCTGGTGGCCGCCACCCTGGCAATATGGGCCTCCGTATGAATGAGCCTTAACATTTCATGGCTGGCCGGCCCAAAAGGAGGGAATAGAAAATCTTCCTTGATCTCCGGCTTGTCAAGCTGCTCATAAATCACCCGCAGGCGCTCCGGCGACTCAACATGGGCGTAGCCCGGGTCATGTTCCAGAAACAGATTGTCGGTCATTACCGCGGTTCTTTTCATGGGCTTATCCTGCTATTTTTCTGATCTCCTTTTCTGTTACCAGGTAGTGCAGCCGTATATCATGATCCAGAACTGGCACCCTGTCAACAACTTGCAGGGCAAAGGCCAGCCCGACCCGCAGAGCCTGGGGGGCGTCCCAGGCCAGAAAGCGGTCATAATAGCCGCCGCCATACCCCAGCCGGCCGCCATGCCGGTCAAAGACTGCCCCCGGCAGCAGCACCACATCAATGCCGGATGGATCAACCGGCGCCGCCCGGTGGGGATCAGGTTCCGGGATTTGACAATAGCCTGGCCGCAGGTCCTGGGCCGGATCGGTGATAAGGCAGGCAGTCAGGCGATGATCTTTGACCATTGTCAGCGGGGCGCTGGTCAGGATATTTTGGCGGCGAAAGGCGGCAAACAGGGCAAAGGTCTCAACCTCGCTTCTGAAGTTCACATAGAGCATGACATGTTTTGCCTGCCTTAGCCGGTCAATCTGCAAAAGGTTTTCCCGGATCAGCCTGCTTTTCTCCGCCCGCAGGGACGGGGCAAGGCTTTCTCTTGCTGCAAGTATCCGGCGGCGCAAGGAACGGCGCTCTTCATCCGTATTCCCTGGTTTATGCATCTTTTTCTTTTGCCAGGCTCATCACCTGCCGGCAAAATCCCCTGACAAATTTCACTTCCCGGGAACGCAAACCAACGCGGCCGAGAAAATTACGGATATTGTGCATCCAGTAGCCGTAGTCCATTTCCTTTAAAAAATTCATTTTGTGCAGGGTCAGCTCAATCTGGGCATACATGCCTTCCAGCTCACTGGACTGAGCCAGTTTTACGCCAGATTTTCCAGCACTATCGCTATGAAACTGCAGGACTCCCGTGTACAGCTCATAGGAGAGAATGGCCACGGCCTGCCCCAGATTGATGGAGGCGAAATCCGCGGTGGGAATACAGGCCACCGCATTGCAGAATTGCAGCTGGTCATTGGTGAGCCCGCAGTCTTCCGGACCAAATACCAGGGCTACCCGGTTTTCGGCAAGTTTCGGCAGCAGATCGGCCACCAGGCGCCGGGGGCTGGTCAGCAGACGCCGCTGCCGGCCCTGGCGGGCGCTGGTGCCCACCACCCAGCTGAAAGGCGCCAGGGCCTTGCCGATATCAGCATGCATCTGCATGGCATCAAGAAGATGGCGGTTATGATGGGTGGCGGTCTTGCTCATCCTGTCCTGATCAGGGGGCGCATCGCTGACAATAATCAGCTGGCTGATACCCATGTTGGCGGCAATGCGGGCGGCGGCGCCGATATTTTCCGGATATTTCGGGCCGACCAGGACAATTGCCACATTGCCCATCAGTTGCCGGGCGGTCTCTGCGGAGTCATTCCCGCCATCAGGATCGCTTTTCATGCTGCTGCCTGCCTGCGCAATTACTGGCCTGCGCCGGTTTCCAGATCATCCTCGGCCAGGGTAAAATTTATCCTCCTGGCCCGTTTATCCACACTTATCAGCCGCACCGTCACCAGATCACCCACCTGATAACTTTTGCCGGTCAGCCTGCCGATCAGGGTATGGCGTTTTTCATGAAACTCATAGCCGCCCCGGGGCAGATCGGCCATTGCCACCGCCCCGCTGATCATGGTTTTCGTTAACTCGACAAAGAGACCAAAGGAGCTGATACCGGAAATAATGCCGCTAAAAGTCTCGTTGATTTTATCCTCCATGTACCGGACCTTGAGCCGGTCAAGCATCTCCCTTTCAGCATCCACGGCCACCCTTTCCCTTTTGGACAGAAATTCCCCGGCCTCTTGCAGTTTGACCGCCGGAGCCCCTTTCTTGTCATCCGGCCAGAGCAGACGCTTTAAGGAACGATGCACGATCAAATCGGGATAGCGTCTGATCGGCGAGGTGAAATGGGTGTAATACTGCGCGGCCAGACCGAAATGGCCGACATTTTCCGGCGAATAACGGGCCTGCTGCATAACCCGCAGGATCAGATTGCTGATCAGATACTGCCGCGCAGTGCCCCGGGTCAGGTTGATCATCTTGTTAAACCATTTGGACGACAGGTTTTCCCGGTTACGGGGAACCTCATAGCCCATTGATTGCATGAACTCGGCAAACTCCGCCACTTTCAGCGGATCCGGACTCTGGTGAATCCGGTAGAGTGCGGCAAATTGCCGGTCGGCAAATGTTTCCGCCACAGCTTCATTGGCAGCCAGCATGAACTCCTCGATAATTTTATGGGCCTGATTCCGCTCGCGTAATTTAATGGCGGCAATGGTATCATCCGGCCCGAATTCCACATAGGGCTCGGGAATCTCAAATCCCATGCTGCCCCGGTCAATACGTTTTTTTTCGAGTTCCACCCCGAGTTCCGCCATCCACTTGAGTGGTGTCAGCAGCGGCTTGTAATTCTGGCGGATTTCCTTATCCTGATCCACCAGAATCTGCCGCACCAGGGTATAGGTCAGCCTGTATTGACTGCGGATGACGCTTTTGACAAAATGGACTTTCTGCCGATTGCCGCTGCGATCAAAATCAAGCACTGCGGTAAAGGCGTAACGGTCAACTTCGGGATTGAGGCTGCAGAGATCATTCGACAATCTCTCCGGCAGCATGGGCACCACCCCGGTGGGGAAATATACGCTGGTGCCCCGCGCCCAGGCATCCTGGTCCAAGGCGGTACCGGATTTTACATAATGGCTGACATCGGCGATGGACACATAAAGGCGATAGCCCTTTTTCGTCTTGATGACCGACACGGCATCATCAAAATCCCGGGCCGTTTCGCCGTCAATGGTCACGTGAAAAATATCCCGCAGATCCGTACGATCAGGAGTAAGCTCCACCTTGTCGCTGAAGCGGTCAGTCTCTTCCAGGCTCTGCCTGGTAAAAACATGGGGCAGTTCAAATTTGCCGATAACCATCTGCATCTGCACCGCCGAGGAATCCGGATTGCCAAGCACCTGCTTGATGGTCCCTTTTGCCTGGGCTCCTTCCAGCCCGAATTCGGTGATTTCAACCAGCACCGCATCGCCATCCGCCGCAGTGCCGGACTGCTTTTCCCCGATGCCAATGGTAAACGGAAAACGTTCATCGTCCGGGGTAACAAAGCCCCCTGCCCGACCAGCGGTATAAATTCCCACCAACTGCTTAACGGTCCGGGCCAGAACCCTCACCACCCGCGCTTCAAACCGTTCCCGGTGACTGCCGGTAATCTGCAGCAGCACAAGATCGCCGTGTAGAGCTGAGCCCAGCTCCCGACCCGGGATAAACAGGTCCTTGCCGGCAGGCACCAGCTCATGCTCCGTAGTCGGGGTCACAAAGCCGAATCCCCGTGGATTGACCGTCAGGGTCCCTGCGATGAAATTCTGGTTATTCAACCTATATTGTTTTTTAGCTACCTTATGAACGATTTTATGATGACAGAGATCATCCAGCATACTCTCAATCTCTTTTCTCTGGCCCCGGGTCATCACCAGTGCATCGACAATCTCTTTAAGCTCTCCCTCGCCACCATGCCCATAGAGAAAACCGATAATTTCATCCACCAGCCGCCCTCCGCCGCCCTCCGCCGTGGTGATCGGGGTTCGCCCTCCAGCTTCATACTTGCGGGCAAATTGCCCGGGATGTCTGACTTTTTGGAGCCTGCGGCTCTGTCTTTTACTTTCTTTAATTTTACTTATTCGCCTTGGTGCCATACTCGCTCCAAAATATCCATTTTTCCGCTTTCATTTTTTGAAATATAATTTTAATAATAAGAAATGTTTACGCAACACTCTTGAAAACCTTACCATTTTAACTGACAAATCTGAAACCTTTTTCATATGTCCGCAAACAAATTTGACATAGCTGCCTATTGCAAACGGATGGAAAAAAACATCGGCGGGCAGGAAGGCAAAGCCTCTCTCTTCTGGAAGGCCCTATCTTTTTCGGTTGATGCCCACCAGAACCAGAAGAGAAAATCCGGCGAGGCCTATGTCAGCCATCCCTGTCAGGTGGCGTTGATCCTGGTGGACGAACTTGGCGTCAAGGACCCGGTTACCTTGGCAGCCGCCATGCTGCACGATACCATAGAGGATGTACCGGAGGTGACCTCCGAGGTCATCAGCTCCATCTTCGGCAAACATGTGGCGGAAATTGTGGATGGTTGCACCAAAATCAGCCATTTCGCCGGTGACCGGCAGACTTTTTATAAGTTAGTGCACCGCAAAATTTTCTCCGGGGCCGCCTCCCGGGTGGAGATCATGCTGATCAAGCTGGCCGACAGGTTGCATAATCTGCGCACCATGGCCTCCATGCCAAAACATAAACGGCAGAAAATTGCGGACGAAACATTAAGTGTTTACGCACCCATGGCCGGTGTCATGGGCCTTTTTGGCTTGAAACGTGAATTATACGATCTGGCCCTGGCCCACAAATTCCCCCGGCAAAGCCAGAAGGTCAAGTCCCTGATTTCCCATCTCGAAAGCCGGAAGGAGGCTTTAAGCATCCTGGAAACCCTGCGGGAGGCTTTTGAAGAGGCCTGGATATCAGCGGATATCAGACTCAAGGCAAAAGGACTCTGGGCCTATTATGATTTCGCCAAGAATGTCCTGGTCAAGCAGATTGAAAATCCCCTTGAAATCATTATCGTGGTTGAGGATCTGCAGACCTGCTACCGGGCGCTGGGCATCATTAATCAGCATTTCCCCCCAATTCCGCGCACCATCCGAGACTTCATCGCCAATCCCAAACCCACCGGCTACCAGAGCCTGCACGCCAGAGCCAACATCAAGGGACAAAATTATCTGTTTAAAATCAGAACCCTGCAAATGGTCAGCGATGCCAAGAGGGGCATTATCAGGGAATGGCTTTCCTCCGGCACAATTCCTTCCAGTTTTGAGCAGGACATCCGGGAAATGTTCGGGATACTGGGAACCGATGATGCGATCTCCTACCGGGAGATGATTGCCGCCAGCGGCAAAAAAGAAATTTACACTTACACCCCGAAGGGTGAACGCATCTGCCTGCCGAGCCAGAGCATCGTCCTTGATTTCGCCTTTAAGGTGCATACCGAGGTCGGGCTTCATTGCCAATCTGCCAAAGTCGGCTCCAAGATTGTCCCGCCGTCCCATGTGTTAAAGGATGGCGACCGGATCAAAATTATCACCCAGGAAAACCCGGTAAAATTTGATCCGGATATCATCCGTCTCTGCCAGACGCCGCGAGCCCGGTCCGAGCTGTCCCGCGTCTTTCGTTTAAAACGGGAGGGTCTGGCGATAGAAATCGGGCAGTCACTCATCAGGCAGGAACTGAAACGCTATGGAGTGCCCCTTTCCATACTGGAATCAGACGAAACCGCCCATATTCTGGAATATTTTGGTAAAAACACCCTCAACGAGCTCTATCAGGATGTGGGACAGGGCCAGCTGCGCCTTAAAGAGCTTATTTATGAGATCAAAAACGGTCTTTATGCAGGCAAACAAACTCTGCAGCCGCCTACCGGCGCCTTAAACAGTATTGAGCTCGACACCCTGGACCAGGACCGGGTCAAGTTTTCCCAATGCTGTCATCCCCTGCCCATTGAAAAAGGTTTGCTGGGCCTGCTCAGCGAACGAGGCCTTTCCATCCACAAAAAGGAATGCCCGAAACTGAATGCCTTGAAGGTACAGCGGGAAGATGTGGTAGCGGTCCGCTGGCATCTAAAAAACACCAGGGTGGAAAAACCACAGACCATGCTGATTTTTAAGAATGTGCCCCGGAACCGTATTTTTATGCTGCTCAGCGTTGCCCCGGTTGCCATGAAAATCGATGAAGTCATCGCACTGTCCAAAAGACCGGACGTGACTGCCTGGGAAATCAATTTTGAGGTGGAAAACCTGCAAGGACTAAAAAATATCCTGCAGCACTTCTCCAAGAGCAAACTCGAATATGAATTTGTGCTTGACCAGTAACCCCATACCCGGCTAAAGGCGGATTTCTCCATCAGCCAGCGCCGCCAACCCCTCCCGGTCGACAATGGTGATGGTCGAGCCATCAATCTCGATCAGTCCCTGTTTGTTCATTTTTGCCAGAATGCGTGACAGTGTTTCCGGGATGGTGCCGAGCAGGCTGGCAAGCTGCGTTTTGGATACAGCAAGCTTGATGGATTGCTCTTTGCCGTTCTGCTTGCTGTCCACCAGAATATAGGCGGCCAGACGTCCCGGTACTTCCTTGAGCGACAAGGCCTCAATCATGTGGGCAAACTGTTTCAGCCGCAAAGAGAGGGTGGCAAGCATATTCATGGCTAAGGCCGGCTGCTTGGCGATGAGCTCGACAAAGGCCTTGCGCGGGAAAAAGAAAAGCCGGCTTTTTTCCAGGGCAATGGCATTGGCCGGATAGGCGGAACCGGTAAAAACGGCAACCTCGGCAAACGGTTCGCCAGGGCCGAGGATGTGCAGAATCTGTTCTTTCCCGTCAAAGGATAGTTTGAAAATTTTTACCTTGCCGCCGATAACAACATAGAAGCCATTGCCCGCATCTCCCTCCGAGAAGACAACTCCGCCACGTTGAAACTCCTGATCCACGACAATCATGGCCAGCTCGTCATAGTATTGCTCACTCAGCCCTTGAAAGAGGGGAATGGTTGAGATATGTTCCGTTATTCTTTTCATATTCTCTCCTGATTTTGCATGGTTACAGCATAGGCATAGCCGTCGAGCAGTCTCAGCCGGACGAACCGGGTTAGCTTCTGGTCGCCCGCGTGAGCTTTGACCTGCATCGTGAAGAGATAAGCCGCCTCCGATTTCTGCAGGGACTGCAGCCTGATATCCAGGAAACCCGGCAGATCTGCTCTGCCGCATGTTTTTTTTACCGCCTCTTTTGCCGACCAGAGCAGGGTCAGGGCAGCCTGCCTGCCTTGCAGAGAGGCGATTTCCGCGAGTATATTTTTTTCCTCAGCGCCGACAAAGCGCTCCTCGACCCGTTCAACTGCCTGCGTTACCTGCTGGATATCAACCCCGCAATTGTCCCAGGCGGCCATGGCTATGGCATATCCCCTGCTGTGCGAGATGGAAATACGCATCGGGGTGCTGCTTTCATGAACGGACCAGAGAATATAAGGCCTGCCCGAAATGTCCGCCGCGATCTGTAATTGCTGCCATTGTTTCTTCCCCCAGCAGATTTTTTCATCATCATTTTGCAGCTGTAATCCTGCACATTTTGCTGCTATGCGGCCAGCCAGCCATTCGCTCCTCCTTTTTTCATAACGGAAAGAATGAAATCGCTCCCGCTCTTGCGGGCCAAGATAAAACAAGCCAATATCGGCAATTCCCCGTTCCGCCATGCGCATCTTGAGCAAATCGAGGCGAACCCTGACAATTTTACCAGGAAAAGGCAAAACAGCCGGGGCGGAAAATATACTCTTGCCGGGCCCGGTCAGATTTTCAATCATGGGATATTTTTTCTTTGTGCTTCAGCAAACTTTATGGTTTATGGGGAAAAACATCTTCATAGGATCAAGGACGTTAATACATGTCAATCTTGGATGCTGTCATTATCATCACCCTCGTTATTTTTTTAGTCCGGGGAATCTGGATAGGCTTTGTCAGACAGCTTGCCTCCATTGCCGCCCTTATAATCGGCTTTATCGTTGCCGGCCGCTTTTACGGGGAATCGGCAAATTTCGTCCTGCCCTTTATCAACAATCAGCAGGCCGGTTTTTTTATTGCCTATATCTTGCTCTTTGTTGTCACCTTTGGCGCAGTGATTCTGCTTGGCTTCATTTTCAGGCAAATCATCTCCATTTCACTGCTCGGCTGGTTTGACAAGTTATTAGGCGGTCTCCTGGGCCTTACCAAAGCAATGTTTGTCTCCTGCCTTATCTTTATGGGTCTCGCCCTTTTTATCTCCGGCGCAAGCCCGATATTCCGCCAGTCCTTTTCCTACCCTTATCTGGAAAGTGCTTCGAAAATCATCCTGACCATTGTCAAGGACAAAGACCTGCGCGACAAGTTGCTTCCCCAGCAACCGGCCATCTCATCTTTTATGGACAACACCATAGAATTTGGCAAGAAAATCAAGGGGAAAACCGAGTAAAAAGCCCAAGATCAGCAATTGATTGATAAGCGTCGTGCGAACAACCCCCAATTGCAGCCACCGGCGGGCCGAAGTGAGCACCTGCTGGTCCAGGAGGTGAATGCGTCCCTGCCTTCTTAATCGCTGAACAAGACAAAAATCTTCCATGATTGGTATCTCCGGGAACCCTCCCAGCGCCCGGAACAGATCAGACCGCAGGAAAATGGCCTGATCGCCGTATGGAAATTGCAGAATTCTGGAACGCAGATTCGCTGCCCCGGCAACCCATTTGAATCTGCTTTGCGGCGCATTGATGGCGAGCCTGAATGCGCCTGCCGCGATGTCCCCGCGCTCCATGGTTTCCCGCACCAAGCGGGCATAGTTATGGGGCAAGAGAGTATCGCCGTGCAAAAAGAGCAAAACTTCTCCCTGGGCCTCCCCCGCCCCGCTGTTCAGCTGCCAGGCCCGGCCTGGAGGTGATAGCACAACTTTTGCCCCGGCGGCACGGGCAAGCAGCACGGTATCATCCCTGCTGCCACCATCAACAACCACCCTCTCCACGTACTCATCACTTGCGGTTGACCGAAGGGTGGCGGTGATGTTCTCGCCCTCATTCAGCACTGGCATGATTATGGAGAGATAAGGCCTTCCCTGATAATAATTTTTCATGCTCAACTGGCGAAAAAACGTACGCCGATGCTGGTATCATGAAGATGATGCAGGTCCCCGGGACGGTCAATATCGGCAAGTGGCGGCAACAGAGCCAGAGTCATCCGTTTTTTTCTTGCGATTTCAATTGTTTGCTGCAAAACTTTGTCAGTTCCCCAATCAATATCCACCCACAGCGAATGCTCCGCTCTGCGTAAACCGATGAGATAATAACCGCCGTCATACGCCGGCCCGAGGACAAGATCATGATTTTGCAGCAGGTCAAACCCGCTTGACAGAATTTCCGGAGTGAGAAAGGGGCAATCTGACCCGACTATGATAACATGTTCCAGTCCTGCGGCAAAGCTGCTGGCAAAGGAATACCCCAAACGTTCCCCCAGGGTGCCCCTGCTTTGCGGCAGACAGACCAGAGAAGATGGAATCCATCCGCGCAAGCCGCTCTCATCTCCGCCTTCGTAATGAACGGCAATTACCAAATCTCTTTTGCCGGCCAGCTCACAGCACTGGGCAAGGGTATAGTCTGCCATCATCTTCTGCAGTTCAGCAGCCCGTGCCGCGCCTAGGGCAGGGATCAATCTGGTTTTTGTCTTCCCCGGTTGCGGAAACCTGGTGAACACGATAAGCATCTCTCTGATCAAATCTGCCTATGCCATCCCATAAAAATCTTGCTTGTCAGTACCTGTTGTTGTCAGTTACTTTGCACCTTTTACTATGCCATTTACACCCCGCCTTGACCAGCAAAACCTTTGTCCAAAGGAGGCTAACAGGAAAGCTATGGAATCGAAAGCAAAGGGCAGGAAGCCTGATCCCCTCTCCTACCGCCAGAGAGATTATCGCGGTATCATGGCTGCAGAAGGAATGACCCGATGTCAGGTTTCCATTCGCGAAACCGATCTTCTCATTCTGGCTGACAGGGATGTCACTGACCAGGCAACCCATCTGGTGATGCAGTACAGGAGTCATTTGGAAACCTATATCAGCAGGCATGCCGAATTTCTCACCTCGCTCATCCCCTTGGCAACAGACCCGCTTGCGCCGCCCATTGTCAAAGAGATGCTGCGTGCCGCTCAGCTTGCCGGCGTTGGTCCCATGGCTGCCGTAGCAGGCGCGATTGCTGAATTCGTCGGCCGTGATTTACTGGAAACCGCGGTGCAGGAAATTATCATTGAGAATGGGGGGGATATCTTTATGTCCCGCCAGCAGGACAGCCGCGCGGCAATTTTTGCCGGTACCTCGCCGCTCAGCAATAAAATCGCCATGAAAATTCCGAAAAGCTTCATGCCCCTCGGGATTTGCACCTCTTCCGGGACAATCGGCCACTCCCTCAGCTTTGGCCAGGCTGATTCCGTTACAGTGCTTGCGCCATCCGCATCTGTAGCTGATGCGGCGGCCACCCGCCTCGGCAATGAACTGAGGGAAATAACTGACATGAATAATGCTTTGGCGGTTGCCAGAAATCTGACAGGGCTGCTGGGGGTGGTCATGATCAAAGACGATCATCTCGGCGTCTGGGGAGAAATAGAACTGGCGCCCCTGCATGGCTGAGGCCCGTGGCGCGATGTGACCGCCGTCTTTAAACCAGGCCGGGGTGCCGCCTGCGAGCCAGCATATCCGGCATCCTGCAGCACAGGGGATTTGATCGTATCGGACGTTTGCCGCTATATTTTCTGGTCTGAATTGTAATCAGTTGGCAGCAATTCCTTAAAAAAAATAATGGACGGGAATTTCCGAGAATAGACAACCGGCTTCTTACTGCTTGATTTTGCTACATATATCAAATACTTAACCCCATATTTTTCTGCGCTTTGCAACACATCTTCATTATCATCGGCCAGCAGAGATTTCTCGCAGTCAATGTTAAGCAATTTTTCCAGTTTTTCCCAGAAAACAGGATCCTCCTTGGCAACACCAATTTCTTCAGAGCACACTATCCGGTCAAAATATGGTTCAATATCCGTATTTGCCATTTTAATGGCAAGGGTTTTACTATGGGCGTTGGTCACTAAATAGATTTTTTTCAGATTTTGCTGACAGAATTTTAAAAAATCGATGACGAACGGATGCACCTGAATGAGATGATTCATTTTGTCTTTCATTTCGGCTATGTTAAGACCAAGTTCCTTTGACCAGTAATCGATGTCAGTCCACTCTAAGGTGCCCTCCTTGCTTCTATATTTTCCCATTAATTTGTCATAAGCATCCCAGAAGTTCAACCCGTTAAGCTGCGCATATACTGCAGGGACATGTTCTTCCCAAAAATAATCATCAAAATGTTTATCAAGCAGCGTACCGTCCATATCGAGCATAACGGTTTCTATCTCATGCCAATCGATTTTGGTCTCAATTTTTTTCTTAAGCATTTTTTTTACTTATTGTTGAAGATTTCCTCAATTGTTTTTTCCCCTATTTTTGCCGAAAGAACGGTTTGCAGATAATTTTTTGCCTCGTGTTCTTCCTCCGGCTGCCATAAAAATCCCGGAATCGGTTCTGCTGTTGATGTGTTGGCCATTGCGCTCTTTATTATCCCGTCATCATTAATATGTTTTTTCACCGCTTTATTTGCCGGGTGAGTCACCAGGGCGAGCAGCACATCAAGCATATTTCCCCAATTTTCCCGCTGGCCAAGATGTTCGATTAACTGCATCGTTATTGTATTAATAGCTAGTAATCTTTCACTTAAGAGCGCAGACCCATCGTCGTGACAATCTCTTGACGAGGCAAAACCTCTGCAGGAAAAAGGACGGGCCGCGTATACGGTACAGCAGTTTTCCTCTAAAAAAGGGCATATGCCGGTTGGTTGAGACGGCTTCTCATCGAGAGGATCTTCTTTTTTCCCCAGGCATATCCTGGCAAAGCCGTTGGTGGTCAACTTGACGCTTTTTGCCTGCCTCGGGCGTAGCAATTTTTCCGCAAACCACGCCTCCTTATTTTCCTGCTTGATATAATCATAAATATATTGTCCTTCCACCGCCGTGACCATGACGTTTTGTGTACAGCACAAGGAACACCCGCGATGGCAATGAAATGTTTCGTTCACAATCCATTGTTGATATTTCTCAAAAATTGCTTCCAGTATTTTGATTTTTAAGCCATTCATTTCTGCCGTTTCGCTATTTTTCTCAGTTTCACCGCGTAAAATCATTTTTCATTCATGGATAGCTATGGCAATTCTTTTCCAAAATTCCGCAAGGAAAACAATCAGAACTTTATACACAGGGGAATTGACTGGAGTTGGAGTTGTGGCAGCTTTGCCCGGTACACAGCACATCATGCTCTGCCAAAGCATATGGTCAAGAAATAATGATGAGAAGGCTTGCTTTTTACGGGTTCACCCTCAGGTAATCAACCCATTGATCAGCTCTTTCACAGACGCAATCTTATTTTCCAGCAGATAGTTTTCCAGGCCGTCAATCAGCTCTTCTGCGGCCTTGGGATTGACTAAATTCGCGGTGCCTATCTGGATTGCCGTGGCACCGGCCAGCAGGAATTCAACCACATCCTCAACTGTGCTGATTCCTCCAATGCCGATCACGGGTATCTTAACCCGTTGGGCTACCTGCCAGACCATGCGCAAAGCAATGGGTTTGATGGCCGGGCCGGACAAGCCGCCTACCTTGTTTGCCAGCTTTGGTCTTCTGGCGCGTATATCAATCGCCATCCCCAGCAGGGTATTGATCAGGGAAACCGCGTTCGCCCCACCTTCTTCGGCAGCAGCAGCCATTGCGGCAATATCCGTTACATTGGGTGACAGCTTCATGATAATCGGCTTATCACTTCTTTCTCGCACACACCTGGTCACATCATAAACCATCTTTGCATCCGTGCCGAAAGCAACTCCGCCTTTTTTCACATTCGGACAGGATATGTTCACCTCGATTGCGGTAATATCCGTTTCGTTCAAGCGCTCAGCGAGGGTGCAGTACTCTTCCAGAGAATCCCCAAGGATATTTACGACAATACCGCATGTATATTTCTTTAATTGCGGTATTTTATCCGTAAGAAATTTTTCAATGCCAGGGTTTTCCAAGCCGATGGCGTTCAACATGCCGCAGGCAGTCTCAACAATCCGCGGTGGCGGGTTGCCAATCCTGGGTTTTACAGATACGCCCTTCACCACAATGGCCCCGAGCCTGTTCAGGTTGACGAAATCAGCAAATTCAGCCCCATAGCCGAAGGTTCCTGAGGCTGTCATGATGGGATTAGCTAATTGCCAATCCCCTATCGCCACCGTTAAATCCGGCCTACCTATACCCATATCTTTGCCGCCTCAAATACTGGCCCGTCTTTACAAACGTGCAGGTAGCCATCGCCAATCACGTCAGCACCGGAAACCGCACACCCCAGGCATGCTCCGACACCGCATGCCATAACTGTTTCCAGTGAAACCTGACATGGCATCTTTTTATCTTTGCAAAACAAGGCAATCGCTTTCATCATCGGCCCTGGCCCACAGCAATATACTGCCCCGCTTCCCCTCGCAGCAACAGACTGCTCAAGCAGATCAATAACCAGCCCATGATGACCAGACGTACCATCGTCGGTGGATGTGGCAACCTGCAGATAGCCCAAAGAGTTGAGATGAGCAAAAGCATCCAGTTCTTTGGCTGTTCTGGCACCAAGCAGGGCGATAATCTCACTTTCCGGATGTTGCTTGTATATGCTTTCAGCAAGAAAATGCATGGGCGCTATCCCCATGCCTCCGCCTACCAAATAGTGCCTCTGCATATTGGCTACGTGAAATCCCTTTCCTAGAGGCCCTATCACATCAAGCAACTCTGCGGTCTTCATTTTCGCCAGATTCCTGGTCCCGCGCCCGACAATTTTAAATATAATGGTCAGCAAGCCATCAGCAACTTGATGAATGGAGAAAGGACGCCGAAACAAAGGATCATTACTCTTTTCTTCGGCGGCCCTGACCATGACAAACTGCCCTGGCTCAGCAACCTGGCACATCGCCGGGGCTTCTATTGTTATCCTGCAATACTCATCCCCGCAGGAAATATTTTTTATTTCACCTTTCAGCTGATGCTTCGTTTTCTTATAATTTGTCATTGTTTATCGACCTGCAGGCTGGTAAGGAGACGATGGATTCTTTCCAAATCTTCCAGGGAATAATATTCTATTTCAAGTTTTCCGCGCGTTCCATTCTGGATGATTTTGCTTTTTGTCCCCAAGGTCCGCGACACATCCTCTGCAAGAGTCTTACAGTATGTTTCGGGGATCGCTTTCTTGTTCTGTTGCGCAGCCTTATTTTTTCCCCCCTGAGTATTTTTCTGCGATGAGACTATTTTTTCGATCTCCCTTACCGACAATCCCTGCGCAATTACCCTGTCACGCAATTCTCTCAGCATTACTTCATCAGCAACCCCAAGAAGTACCCGGGCATGGCCCATGCTGATTCGCCCGCTGGCCACGTCGCTCTGGACATATTCCGGCAATTGCAGAAGACGCATGATATTGGTTACGGTTGAACGCTCCTTGCCCACCTTTTTCGCGACCTCGTCCTGAGTCATCTTAAACTCGTCGGTTAGTCGTTTATAGGCAGCTGCCTCTTCAACGGGATTCAGATTCTGCCGCTGAATATTTTCAATAAGCGCTATCTCCAGGCGGGCTTCAGGCGATGCCTTCTTCACCAGCACCGGGACCTCAGCAAGTCCAGCCAGCTTTGCCGCACGCAATCTCCTCTCGCCTGCTATCAATTCGTATTGATTTTCTCCGTCTATCTCGCGAACCACCAGCGGCTGAAGAACACCTCTTTTCTTTATCGATTCGGCCAATTGCGATAATGCCTGCTCATCCATTTCCTTTCTTGGCTGATATGGATTAGGCCGGATATCCGCTATGTTGCATCTAAAAAATTCTCCTTTTGGCCGATTTGCCGCTTCCTCTTCCAGATCCAATTCCCCGGATAACAAGGACTGCAAACCTCTACCCAATCGATCGCCGTTTTTCATACCATCTCCAGTCTATGCCCCATTCCCATTCAGGCAACCTGCTTTTTGATGAATTCCCTGCCGAGATCCATATAGCTGAGCGCCCCCACAGACTTGCTGTCATATTCCATTACCGGCTTGCCGTAGCTCGGGCACTCACTTAAGCGCACATTTCGCGGAATAACGGTTTTATAGACCTTATCCTGAAAGTGCTGTTTAACTTCCTTAGCAACCTGAAAAGTGAGCCTGTTTCTTCTGTCGTACATTGTCAGCAGCAAGCCTTCAATTTTTAAATCTTTATTGTATGATCTTTTAACCAGTCGAATTGTCCGAACAAGCTGGCTCAACCCTTCCAAGGCAAAATACTCGCACTGCAAAGGTATAATCACAGAATCAGCAGCTGTCAGCGCATTTAAGGTCAACAAACCAAGCGAAGGAGGGCAATCGATAAAAACATACTCATAGGATTCCACCAGCGGCTCGAGAAGGCGCGAAAGATAGCGCTCCCTCTTCATGGCGGACATCAACTCAACTTCAACGCCTATTAAATCGATATGGGTTGGCAAAACATCCAAATTTTCAAGACAACTCGACTTCCTGATACTTTTTGCCACCTGCTCGTTATCCAAGTAGCAATGATACAGGTGCTTTTCCATTCCTTTTACGCTCACACCTAACCCGCTCGACGCATTCCCCTGGGGGTCTGAGTCAACAACGAGAACTTTATGCCCCAGCTTTGCCAATGCCGCGGCAAGATTCACCGTCGTAGTTGTCTTACCTACCCCACCCTTCTGATTCGCCAATGTAATAATTTTTCCCTTTGCCATCTTAAGATGAACCTCTTTACCTTCGATCAAGAGTTGCGCAAGAAACAACACGCCGTACCATATTGGCTTTCGCATATTATGCGCCAACAAATTCCACAACGTTCTATTTACTGAATCAAATCATCTTAAACAAGTTAGTATTTTAAAAATCTCTCTTTTTTTCTTTTATCTATTCAAAACACTTCTGCCTTTTCCCATTACCGAAGGCCTTTTTTACTTTCATTTTCCATGATGTTCCACGTGGAACATCATGGAAAATGAAAGTAATTTCAACATGTTAAAATAGAATAAATGAGCTCGGCGGTGCGAAGCATATCGGAAAGTTTGATATTTTCCGATACCGAATGAATATTTTCCATGCCAATGCCAAGAATTGCGGTGGGAAGTCCGGATGCATTAAAAAAATTCGCATCGCTCCCACCGCCTGCCTGGATGAATTGCAGTGGACGAGACAAAAAAGAGCCGGCTTGATGAGCGCGGAGAACGGGAAGGCTATCAGACGCAAGTTTCATAAGGGGGTATTGCTCAGGGGATGCAAAAGCAAGGGAAGGCCGCGTAGTTATCAAATTGTGAGGGTCATGCCAGTTTGCAACACTATCTTGAAAGGTGTTTTTGAAGAGATCAAGGGTGGAAAAGAGTTTAGAGAGGTTGTGACTGCGAACTTCACCATCAACACGTACATAATCCGGGATAATATTTGTTGCGGTGCCACCGGTAATAAGACCGATATTAGCAGTTGTTTCACCATCGATCTGGCCTAAGGGTAATCGCGAAACTGCATGCGCAGCAAGTTGGATAGCATTAATCCCATACAGCGGACGTAAGCCGGCATGGGAAGCAAGACCATGAATTTCTGCCGAAATGCCATAAGAGGCAGGTGCACCGATAATAACGTTATCAATACTGGTGGAATCAAGGGAATAACCGTATTTTGCAACCAGTACTGAAGGATCGAAGGCCTTAGCCCCGAGAAGGCCAATCTCCTCGCAAGTAGTAAACACAAACTCAACAGGGGCAAAGGGTATATTTTCCAGAATAATTGCAATGAGAGTCTCTATAAGGATGGCGATACCCGCCTTGTCATCAGCGCCAAGAACAGTATCACCTGAACTATAGAAAATATCGTTTATTTTACGGACTTTAACCCCTAGGCACGGTTTAATAACATCGAGGTGACAATTAAAAAAAAGAGGCTCAACATCAGACCGGGAGCCTGCGAAACGCGCAACAAAATTACCACAATCGGAACCAGTGACAAAAGATGAGTTATCTTCAAAGACAAGATCCGCACCTAAATCGTGGAACAAATCCTGAAGATAGCTTGATAATTTCGATTCCCCTTTTGAGGGGCTGTCAATTTCGCAAAGAGTTGTAAAATAATAAGTAAGCCGATCTGAATTAAATTGCATTGATTTAATCTTAATCAGATAATGTATTTACAGTCTGCAGCAGAGAAACCTCCATGGCACGAACCGGGCAAGCCGTCACGCACAAACCACAGCCTGTACACTTATCTGGATCAAATAGTACTGCCATATCAGGGCGGCTAATGAAAAGGGCTTGGGTAGGGCAAATTCCCGTGCAGGCACCGCATTGAAAACATTTGTCATCGTCTCTTCTGATAATCGTTGACAATGATTCGATTTTAACGCCAAAGCCTTTCAGGTAATCTAACGCTTCACGAACGTGTTGTTTATGGCCGAGCAACTCAAGAACCATAAGGCCTTCATGTTGGGGAAGAATAGTCGCCTTAAGTATGTTAAACTCAACTCCATATTTCTGCACAAGTTTGCAAATAATTGGTTTATCACTGGTCTCCTTGGGAAATCGTAAAACATAAATTCTTGAATACATAAAGTTACCTCGGGAAAAATTAAAAAAAGCAATACAATATAACGGATAAAATTTGATAACGGATAAAATTTGGGAGAAAAACCCATCACCAAAAAATTAAGCTCAAAACCCCATTGAACTCAGTAACGAAATTGATTAGTTATCTGCAATTAAATAAGAAAAAATTATAAATGAAGGAAGACCGCGAATGAACGATGGAATCAGCAACAAAGAACTCATCAAAACAATAGCCGATTTTATCGAAATGGGCCACATAGAAAACATCGTTGCCATGTTCAAACAGGAGAGACACTATTATCAATTCTCCGGCGAACTGATCAAAGATGAACGCTTTATCGTCAGGATGGGCATGGCAGTTCTCTTTGAGCAGCTGGCCGAGACCCAAAAAAACGATCTTCCTTTAGCCATACCCTCTCTCATACCGATTCTTGCTGAAAAAACACCATATATGCGAGGAGATGCAGCAACTCTCCTTGGTATAATAGGCACTGACGAGGCAAAAAAACACGTCCGCTTTCTGCTTAATGACAGTGATCCGCAGGTACAGGAAATAGCAAAAGATATACTATCTAGCTGAAATATTGATATTTTTTAAACATTATTAAAGTGATAAAAGCACTAAAAAAACCGAAGTGGACAGGCTGAAAAATGAGAATACTGCAAATAAATCCGATAAACCCTCAGCAGCGGCTTATTGATCAGGTTGTTGAATCGCTGAGACAGGGAGCGGTAATTGCGTATCCAACGGATACAATGTACGGTATCGGATGTGACATATTCAATCAAAAGGCCGTTAAAAGAATTTACCAGATCAAGAGAAGAGATAAAAGCAAACCCTTTAGCTTTATCTGCAGCAACTTGAAGGATGTCAGCCAGTATTGTTTTCTTTCTAATTCCGCGTACCGTCTGATGAAAAAATGCCTTCCCGGACCTTATACCTTCATACTGCCAGCAATGAAAATAGTGCCGAAAATAATGATGAGTAAACAAAAAACGGTTGGCATCCGGGTCCCGGAAAATAAAATATGCCAGCAGATTGTAAACAGCCTGGGGAACCCAATATTAACAACCAGTGCAACCCTTGAAGAAGACTTCTATCTTTCAGAAGCCTTTGAAGTAGAAGAAAGATTAGGAAGCCAGATTGATATTATAATTGATGGCGAACCAATAACACCCTCCCCCTCAAGTGTTATTTCACTCATTGGCGAGGAGGTTCTGGTAATTCGGGCGGGAAAAGGAGACATCTCTGAATTTCTCTTATAAGTGATGATACGGAACTATCCCTCGTTTGCTGTATCGTTCTTGACCAGGGGGTCTTTAATTGATTTACTCATCGTGAAATGAACCGTTTTTCTTGCAGGAATATGCATCATTTTGGAAGTTCTCGGATTCTTCGTCGAACGTGATTTTCTCATACGAACACACAAGCTGCCAAAACCCCTGATCTCAACGCGCCTGTCTTCCGCCAAAGCATCAGTTATCGACTCAAGAATGATATCTATCGCCTGGCTAATATCCTTTTTCAAGTGACCTTCAATCTTATCTGAAACAGAATTAACAAGATCCCGCTTAAGCATTGTAATATCCTAATATATTATTAAAAACAAACAGTTAGAATTAAAGCAAATGAGCAATTGATTTCCTGCAATAAACCAGGAAATATGAACCCAACATAGGAAAAAAAAGAGCAACTAGTAGTATGATTCATTAAAATATTTACATTCTATACGACATCCAGATCGAATTTCTTCCAGCGGAAAACCACCGGGGCTGAATTGATTTCGGCGATTCCTTTGAGAATGCGCTCCTTTAG
>JALNXE010000049.1 GCA_023230525.1 Desulfobulbaceae bacterium | reverse complement strand
AGGAGCCAGAATAAAACGTAATAAAATCAACCATTCTGAATTCTGTCTCCTGTCTCCTGAATTCCCATGACGGAGATCAGAGCAGCAACTATGTCACAAAAATACCGTTATTTCGACAAAATATCCGTCTTTACTATTCTAGCACATCTCATTTTCAGGAGAAATCTATTTGTTGGCAATTATGTTAGGCACATTCGGAATAGCCGCAGGCATGACAGACACAGCAGCCCCCCTCATGTTCTATCACCCCGCCGCACTCCGGACAGGCGCCGAACATGGTCTTTTCGGACAGAGTCTCATCCTTGCAGCCGTTATTGCGCTCCAGGTGCTGCCGGACCGCCTGGGCGATGGCATCGGCGCAGGAGACGACCTTGTTCTTGCCGAAACCGGCCGGTTTATGACAGCTGATGCCGATAAGCTGCTTGACGATGGGCTCAGCCGGCAGGCCGCTGCGCCAGGCCAGGGACACCAGACGGCCGATGGCCTCGCACTGGCTGGCGGCACAGCCCCCGGCCTTGCCCACCGTATTGAACAGCTCAAAAAACTGCTGTTGGCTGTCCTCGTTAATGGTCACGTACATCGGACCGCAGCCGGTGGTCATCTGATAGGTTGAGCCGTTCAGCCGGCGGGGCCTGTCTTTTTTCACCGGCCGGTTCACTTCAGTCTGGGTGCTTTTCTTCTTGTCGGTCTTGCCGATACTCAGCACCTGATTTTCCCGGCAGCCGTCCCGGTAAATGGTCACCCCTTTGCAGCGCAGCTTATAGGCGAGCATGAAGGTTTCCTTTACATCCTCCACGGTGGCGGAATTGCTGAAATTGATGGTTTTGCTCACCGCGTTGTTGGTGCTCTTCTGGAAAGCGGCCTGGATATCGATATGGTTTCTGGGGCTGATATCATGGGCGGTTTCAAAAATACGCCGGTACTTCAGGGGAATCTCTTCAATACCCTGCACGCTACCGCTGTAGGAAACCTTCTTGATCAGCTCGGGGGTGTAGAAGCCATTGGCCCGGGCAATCTCCTCAAACACCGGATTCACCTCAAAAAACTCATCATTGTCCATGACGCGCCGGACATAGGATATGGCGAACAGCGGTTCAACGCCGCTGGAGCAGCCGGCAATGATGCTGATGGTGCCGGTGGGGGCAATCGTGGTCCGGGTGGCGTTTCTTACCGGCACATCCGGGTTCTTGTGGCCATAGATGCTTCTGGAAAAGTTGGGGAATGAGCCACGCTTCTCGGCAATGTTCACGGATGCCTGATAGGCGGAGGTATCGATGTATTTCATTACCTTCTCGGCAAGCTCCAGGGCCTCGGGAGAGGAATAGGGAACGCCGAGCCTGAGCAGCATGTCCGAAAAGCCCATGACCCCAAGGCCGATCTTGCGATTCTGTTTGGTTTTCTCCTCGATCTCGGGCAGGGGATAACGGTTGACATCAACCACATTGTCAAGAAAGTGCACACACTTGACCACCGTTGCCCCGAGCTTCTGATAATCAACCTGTCCGCCGGCCACCATATTGGCAAGATTGATTGAGCCGAGATTGCAGGACTCATGGGGAAGCAGCGGCTGCTCCCCGCAGGGATTGGTGCTCTCAAACAGCCCGACCTCAGGGGTGGGGTTGCCCTCATTCATGCGGTCAATAAAAACGATGCCCGGCTCTCCGGAATACCATGCCTGCTTGACGATCTGCCTGAACACCTTGACCGCGCTCTGTTTTTTGACCGCCTCATTATTGCGGGGGTTGATCAGTTCGTACTCTTCATCATTTTCCACCGCCTCCATGAAGGCATCGGTAATGGCTACGGAGATATTGAAATTATTGAGCACCGTGAGATCTGATTTGACCTTGATGAAATCCATGATATCGGGATGATCGACCCGGAGGATGGCCATGTTGGCGCCCCGGCGGGTGCCGCCCTGCTTGATGGTTTCCGTGGCGCAGTCAAAAACGGACATGAACGAAAGGGGACCGCTTGACACCCCGCGGGTTGAATGAACCACATCATGATGGGGCCTGATGCGGGAAAAGGAAAAGCCGGTGCCGCCGCCGCTCTTGTGGATGAGAGCCGTCTGCTTGACCGCCTCGAAAATGCTTTCCATGGTGTCTTCGACCGGCAGCACGAAACAGGCGGAAAGCTGGCCCAGGTCGCGTCCGGCATTCATCAGGGTAGGTGAATTCGGCATGAAATCCCGGTTGGCCATCATCTCATAAAATGACAGGGCCAGGGCCTGCACATCGGCGTCCTGGTCATACATCCTGTCAGCCACGGCAATGGAGCTTGCCACCCGCCAGAGCATCTCTGCCGGGGTTTCCGTGACATTGCCCTCCACATCCTTCATCAGATAACGTCTTTCCAGAACTGACAGGGCGTTATCGGCAAACTGCGGCTGCATAACTCCGTCCGGAATTTTCATATCGCCTAATTCCATTTTTCTCCCCATTCCTATTCTCCTGTTCATCAGCTTATCACTGGTCCAAAGCGGTTGAACCTTGCCATTTATTTTAAAAAGAGCGCCCGCGGGCAAAAAAGACAGAACACACCAAATGTTGTGTGTTGGAAAAGATGAAAGCACAAGATAAGGAGAAAGTCAAAGCTTTTCGTTTCACAAAAAAAAGCCCTGTTCAGGACTTTTTTTAAAACAATCTTAAATCAACAAGATAGGAAAAAAGATTTTTCCCCGGGGAAAAAATCAGCAAAAAACAAGGCCGGAGACCAGCCGTGGCAGCCGGCTCAGGGACTCAGCAATTGCTGCTATGCCGCTTATCAAGCCGTGAAGCGTCCGTCAACAAACGGTGCTTTTATAATTTCAGAACTCCTGATGTCGTGACGTAATTTCAATAAGTGATGTCACCTCTCCGGATTCAGGCCTGTTACCAGTTTTAGTGCCTAAAATACTCGAAGTACTTAAAGTGCCCAAAGTTAAAGGGGTTATCTAATCAGAAAGTACCGCAACTTCAAGTACTTTAGGAATATTAAGTATTTTAGGCACTTTTCTCGAACCGCAATTCTGGTATCAAAGTAAAATCTGCCGAGATCAGATTATCTGAACCTCTAAGCTCCTAAGTACTGGGCAGGATATAGCCCTTCTGGATGGCATATTTAATCAAATCAGCGGTATTACTGATATTAAGTTTTTTCAGCAGATTGGCCCGATGGTGCTCCACCGTTCTGGTGCTGATCGACAGCAGTTCGGCGATATCCCTGCTCGTTCTGCCCTCGGCGACCATCTTCAAAACCTGCCGCTCCCTTGGCGTCAAGGATTCGGCAGGGAAATTCTTTGTCTTGATACAGAGGTCCACGTCGGAACTGGAGAACTCCTTTGACAGAACGGGAGAGATGAAGACATTACCCTTCAGCACCTGATTAATGGCGGTCAGCAGCTCCGTGTCAGAGTCCTCTTTTAAAACATAGCCGTCCGCCCCGGCCGACATGGCATGGCAGAGATACTGTTTGCTTTTATGCATGGTGAGAATCAGAATCTTGACATCCGGACAGATCTTCTTGGCCTCACCGATGGCCTCGATGCCGCGCAGATTGGGCATGGATATGTCGAGAAGGACAATATCAGGGGTCACCTCCTTCATCATGTTCAGCAGTTCCAGGCCATCCCCGACCTGGCCGATAACTTCGAGCGACGGCTCTGATTCAATGATCTTTTTAATGCCGTGACGAATTAACACGTGATCGTCAGCAAGTAAAACCTGATACACTTTCATAGCGATTCCCTACCCATCCGAAAAGGCGGTAATTAACAATATGCCCATTGTGAAGAAAGAGATGAGCCCGACGAAAACAGCAATGACGGCGCCCGGGGGCATGCGGCCTGGCTGCCATCAGAGTATCAGGCTAAACCGGCAGACTTACCGTGATCGTGGTGCCTTCGCCCTCTTCACTGTTGATATCCATGGCCCCTTCCAGAATCCGCACCCGCTCCGCCATGGCCGCAAGGCCCATGCCGCTTTCCGATTTCTTCCGGTTCTGAAATTCCCGCGTATTAAAACCAGTTCCGTTATCTTTCACAATGAGAAAGATGCGATTTTTTACTTTTTCAATTTTGATGCTGGCATGGGTGGCGTTGGCGTGCTTGCCGATATTGTTGAGCGACTCCTGGACGATCCGGTAAACCAGCCGCTGGGCCGCCTGGCTGAAGAGATGATTGATCTCGATCAGATCAAGAGAGACCTCAATCTCGTGCAGCTTGGCGAAATTGGTTATCAGATACTCAAGCGCCGCATCAATGCCCAGATCATCCAGGGCAACCGGGCTGAGATCACGGGAAAGACGGCGCACATTCTCGATAATGAGATTGATGCTCTGGCGCAGCTCCTCGCACTCCTCCTGGAGCCGGTAGGGCAGATCATACCCGAGCTGCTTCTCCAGGGCCCCGACCTGAAGTTTCAGGGCGGCCAGGGACTGCCCCAGCTCATCATGCAGTTCCACCGAAATGCGGCGGCGCTCATTTTCCTGAACCGTCAGCAGATTGATGGAGAGCTGATGCAGGGTTTCCTCTGATTCGCGCAGGGCCTCCTCAATTTTTTTCCGCACATGGATTTCCGCTTTCAGTTTTTCATTGGCGCTGGTCAGTTCATGGGTGCGCTTATCGACCAGTTCCTCCAGCATCTGCTCGGCCTTCTTGCTTTTATAAGTGACAACGGAAAGAATAATGACCGTGGCCTCCAGGGCCAGGGCGATGCCCAGCACGGTCAGTCCGGTCTTTTTGTATTTCCAGAGAATGGACTGCGGCTCATCCGTGACCATGCTGCCTTCAGGCAGAACCTTGTAAGGGATGGCAAATCTTTTCAACCCGTTATAGTCAAAAATCAGGTGATTGGCGGTAGACTGCCGGGCGATGAAATTTTCAACAGGGTCGCCCATGAGGATATCAACAACCATCTTGGCCGCCGCCATGCCCTGGGATCTCCCGTCAACCATCATTCCTCCCAAAACCCCGCTGCCCAGATAAAACTGCCACATGGACAAAATGGGAACCTTGCATTTTGCGGAAATAAGCCCGACACTCCTGCCGTATGAAAAAGTCACCCCATTGCTGTCACGGGTGAAATTAACCAGCAGCACCAGGCCGCCTTCCTGCACCTGCCGCACCTTTTCCAGCAATTCCTCCATGCTGACATCATCCCACAGATGGAAGGTGAGACGTCCGGCAAAGGCGATCATGCTTTCCTTGATTTTGGCATCATAGATCAGGCCGTCGACAGTGCGGTCATTAATGATGAAAATATCCTTTGTCTTGGGATATAACTGGAGGCCCGCCTTAATGGTGGACACGATATCGACATCTTCGCAGACCCCGACAAAACCGCCGGTGGGGGCATCCGGATCATTCGGCCGGCAGCTCACCCCGCAATAGAGGACAGGGGTCAGGGGGAAAAGCACGGCATGGTATTGCTGGAGAAAGGCGACGGCGGCGGTATCCACCCCGATCACGGCAGAAAATTTGCGGGAACCGTACTTTTCGGTGAGAAAGCGGTAGATACGCTGGGAATTTTCTTCTCCGGGCTGGCGCAGACTGTCCATGTATTCAATGTACAATTCGATGTCCTGCCGGTCCTTGGCCAGCAGAACCTCCTCAATGCCCTTATTGATACTTTCCACTCTGTCGAGGCCGCTGTGTAAGGAATGCAGGACCAGGATATCATGGGGCGGGAGATGAAAATCCTGGGTATGAGCCGACGCCGATTGCACGGCAAACAGCAGAAAAATGAAGCTGAAATAAAAATGCATTTTATAAAAAGACACTGATCGCCTCGCCACTGCTCAGCAAAAAAGAATGTTTTTTCGTTTGTCGCCCATGTCCGCCTCAGGTATGGTGTGATGCATGCCAGAAAAAAATTACTATAATCTTCAGAAATCCGATCCAGCAAGACATATCCGTAAAATTTTCATCGAGGAAAGCTGCCGGGATCTCCCCTATACCAGGGAAATCCTTGCCCGCGCACCACATATTGCCGTGGAAATCATCGCCGACCGCGCCATTCCGCAAATCGATGCTGGGCACTACCCGCGCAGCCTGGCAAAAGGCAAACAGCATCTTCTCCTGTGCCGCAACCGGGGAAGTTTCTTTAAACCCTGTCCAGGCACCAGAGAATACTGCTGCTGCGATTACCAGGTGTTGAATATCGGCATGAACTGCCCCATGGACTGCGTTTACTGCATTCTCCAGGCCTACCTCAATAACCCGTGGATTTCCTTTTTTGTCAATATCGCTGATCTGCTGGCGGAACTCGACCTGGCCTTTACCCATACCAACCAGTTCTGGCGGATCGGCACCGGCGAGTTCACCGACAGCCTGGCCCTGGACTCTTTGACCGGCCTGAGCCGAATCCTGGTGGAGTACATGCGGGACAAGCCCTCGGCCGTGCTCGAACTCAAAACCAAAAGCGTCTCCATCGCCCATCTGGAAAATCTCGACCACGGCGGCCGGACCATTGTCGCCTGGTCGCTGAACAGCCCCGCCATCATGAAGAACGAGGAACTCAAAACCGCAAGCCTTGAGGAAAGACTCGCGGCGGCTGCGCAGTGCGCCAAGTGGGGCTACCGGCTGGCCTTTCATTTCGACCCGATCATCTATCACCCGGGCTGGCGGGAAGGATACGCGGCAACCATCCACAAACTCTTTGACACCGTGCCGGCAGAGAAAATCGCCTGGATCAGCCTGGGGGCATTACGCTTCCTGCCCGCCCTGCGCCCCACTGCCCTCACCCGTTTTCCGAACTCGCAGTTCTTTCATGAGGAGTTCATCATGGGCCTGGACGGCAAATGCCGTTATTTCCGCTCGCTGCGGGTGGAACTCTACCAGCACCTGCTCCATCACCTCAGGCAACGGGCCCATCCGGCCACCTGCCTCTATTTCTGCATGGAAAGCGAAGAAATATGGCAGGAATGCGGCTTTGCCCCGGGTCAGGCCAGGCGTTTACCCGAAGACCTTGATGCGGCTGCCGCTTTTTCGGGTTAAAAATTTAAATTAACTTCTTGCGTCTGCAGCTGCTTTGCCTATAATTCAACTTTCTGACTTGATCGATTTTGTTGAAATAACGATATGTTGTGACATAGTTGCTGCTCTGATCTCCGTCATGGGAATTCAGGAGACAGAAGACAGAATTCAGATTAATTGATTTTATTACGTTTTATTCTGGCTCCTGATTTCCGGCTTCTGAATTCTCTGGAAACAAGCTGCGTGGACCATGAAGATATCAATTTAATTTCAACAAGTTACCACGACTCAGAAAGTTGAACCTATAATTCTTCTCTGCGGCCGGAACGCGGAACATTGATTGACTGATTGCACTGCCGGCCGATGTCATTTATACTGTTTAATTTTGTTGGCCTATTCATATACACCATTTCTGACATCGCCGTCTTTTAAGGAGTTCTATCATGATCAATAAAGCCATTATCATCGGCAACCTGGGCTCAGACCCGGAGGTACGCTACACCCAGAGCGGTACGGCTGTGGCAAATTTCAATGTGGCCACCACGGAAAAATGGAAGGGCCAGGACGGCCAGATGCAGGAACAGACGGAATGGCACCGGATTGTGGCCTTTGCCCGTCTGGCGGAAATCTGCGGGGAATATCTTTCCAAAGGCTCAAAGGTTTACGTGGAGGGACGCATCCAGACCCGTTCCTGGAATGACAAGGACGGCAACAAGCGCTACACCACGGAGATCGTTGCCCGGGAGATGAAGATGCTTGATCCCAAGGGCGGGTCTTCCTCGGCGGCAGGCAATTACGCCGAGGAGCCGCCGCCCCCCGAACCACGCATGGGAGATGATGTGCCGTTTTAAGAGTCAGGAGTCGGGAGCCAGGATGAGGAGGTAAGGAATTACAGCCAGTTGGCTGAACCCTTGCCTTCCGGCTCCTGACTATGATGACGTGTCCTCTTCCAGCACCTTGCGGACCTTGACCGCCAGGGCTTGCGCGGAAAAGGGCTTGGGAATGAAGTTCACCCCATCGTCAATCACCCCCCGGTGGGCGATGACATTGCCGGAGTAGCCGGACATGAACAGCACCTTCACCCCGGGGATGCGCGCGGCTATCCGGTCACTGAGTTCTCTGCCGCTCATGCCGGGCATCACCACGTCGGTCAGCACCAGATGCACCGGCCCCTGGAAATTGTCCAGCAAGGTCAAGGCGGCCTGGCCGTTTTCCGCCACCAGCACCGTATAGCCCTGCCTCTTAAGAAAAATCTGCGTAAGGTTTCGCATCTGCTCGTCGTCCTCCACCAGCAGAATCGTCTCGTGGCCGCGCAGGTCCGTGGGCTCCGCGGCAACGCTTTTTTCCTTGCTTCCCGCTTCCCTGGCCAGGGGCAGATGGATCTTGAAGATTGTGCCCCGGCCCGGCTCGCTGTACACCCAGATATTGCCGCCGTGCTGCTTGATGATGCCGTAGGAGGTGGCCAGTCCCAGGCCGGTACCCTTGTCCCGCGGCTTGGTGGTGAAAAACGGCTCGAAAATAAGCGCCGCGGTTTCGTGGTCCATACCGCAGCCGGTGTCGCTGACCCCGATCTGCACATACCTGCCGGGGATGACGCCGGACTTCTGCGCCGCATAATCTCCATCAAGGCTGACCTGGGTCGTCTCGATGGACAGGGTTCCGCCTTCCGGCATGGCGTCCCGGGCGTTGACCGCCAGGTTCAGCAGCACCTGCTCCAATTGGGAGGTGTCCGCCTTCACGGGCAGAGGCTGGTCAGGCAGCACCAGCCGCAACTCAATATCCTCACCGATCACCCGGCACAGCAGCTTTTCAAACCCTCTCACCACCGCGTTGATATCCACCACATGCATCTCCAGCAGCTGTTTGCGGCTGAAGGCCAGCAGCTGCCGGGTCAGGTCCCTGGCGCGAAACCCGGCCTGACAAATCAGCCGCAGCGATTCATAGGAGGGATGCTCCTTATGCATATCCTGCATCACTAATTCACCATAACCCAGGATAACGGTCAGCAGATTGTTGAAGTCGTGGGCCACGCCGCCGGCCAGGCGGCCTACGGCCTCCAGTTTCTGGGATTGCCTGAGCTGCTCCTCCAGCCGGCTTTTTTCACCCTCATCCTTCTTGCGCTGGCTGATGTCCCGCACAATAGCCCACATGCCAGCCGGCTGGCCGTTGGCCTCCCGCAGCAGGTAGGTGCGCAGCTCCACCGGCAAGATGCTGCCGTCCTTGCGGCGATACTGTTTCTCATACACCTCCGAATAGCCGAGGGGAATGATCTGCTCCTCCACGATCTTTTTTTCCATATCCCGCCATTCATCCGGGGTCAGGTCCATGTAGGACAGTTGGCGCAATTCCTCATCCGTGTATCCCAGCATGCTCCGGTAGACCTTGTTCCATTCCAGGAGACGGCCATTCATGTCAACCACGACAAAGGCGTCCGTCATGCTGTCATGCAGGAGCCGGTACCTGGCTTCGCTGCTGCGCAGCGAGTTCGCCATCTGCCATTTTTCCCCGGCCCGGCGAATGGTCAGCAGCAGCTGTTCCAGGTCACAGGGTTTCATGACGTAGGAATAGGCCCCCAGGTTGATCGCCTCGATAGCGGAATCCTGGGAGGCATGGCCGGTGAGCAGGATACACTGGGTATCGGGCCAGCGCTCCCTGATCCGGCGCAGCACCTCCATGCCGGTCATGTCTTCCAGCTGCAGGTCGAGCAGGACAACAGGGTAGTCCTGCCGGGCCAGCTCCTCCAGGGCCTGTTGCCCGGTTGCCGCGGAAGCCGGGGCAAACCCTCTCTTCTGCAGAATATCCGCCAGGGTTTGGCGTAACATGGGTTCATCATCCACGATAAGGACATGGAGCGGTTCATTCATAATAACCTCTTTATTTGCCGGACTCGTAAAAACTGAAAATTAACCACAGAGAGCACAGA
The DNA here is from genome assembly GCA_023230525.1 of Desulfobulbaceae bacterium. Lineage (GTDB taxonomy): Bacteria > Desulfobacterota > Desulfobulbia > Desulfobulbales > SURF-16 > SURF-16. The sequence goes on along the minus strand of JALNXE010000049.1, from coordinate 21,641 downwards.
ACTCACCGAGATAACTAATTGTAATTAATTTTTTTTCTTTGTGATCTCTGGGTGCTCCGTGGTGAAAACAGACTTTTTACGAATTTATCTTATTTGGAAAATGGCGCGAGCCGCCTTGCGCAGCGGTTCACCTCCCCTCCTGCCGGATCGGCAGATGAACGGTGAAAGTCGCGCCCCCGCCGGTTTCGTTCCTGACCCCGATCATGCCTCCGTTGTTCTCCACCAGCTTCCGGCTCACGGCAAGCCCCAGTCCGATGCCGCGCACCTTGGTGGTAAACAGCGGCTCAAAGAGTCTGGCCATATTTTCAGCCGCAATGCCCGCCCCCGTATCCGTTACGGCAAAGGCCACCATATCCCCTTCCCGGCAGGCGGCAACGGTCAATGCGCCGCCATCGGCCATGGCCTGGCAGGCGTTCACCACCAGGTTACCCAGCACCTGGATCAACTGATGCCGATCGACATGGACGGGCGGCAGGTCAGGCGGGATATCCAGCTGCACAGTGATATTGCCGGGCGCCGGAAAGCGTTCCATGGTGTTTGCCACCAGCTCGGCCGGGCTGACCGCCGTGCGGTCCACGGATTTGACCCGGGAAAAATCCAGCAAGTCGCTTAAAATCTTTTCGGCAAAAAAGACCTCGTTTACCAGGATACCGAGATATTCCTTCACCTTCTCTTCCGCGTCGGGCTGAATCAGACGCAGGTAATAAACGGCATTGGCCATGACGGCCAGGGGTTTGCGCAGCTCATGGCCGATGCCGCCCGCCAGCTGGCCCACGGCCGCCAGGCGTTCCTGCCGGAGGAGTTTTTCCTGGGCCTCCCGCAGCTCACGGGTGCGTTCAAACACCCGCTGCTCCAGTTCGGCGTTGAGTCTGCGTACTTCTTCCTCGGCCATCTTCCGCTTGGTGACTTCCCAGGCCACATCCGCCAAATAGGAGACGATTTCCACATCCTTTTCATTATATTCAACAGACTTGTTGCCGATGCCGAGGATGGCCACCACCCGGCCGGCCCGCATGATCGGCACCACGAGTTCCCGCACCACGGCCGCGTGGCCTGGGGGCAATCCCTTACGATGCGGTAACGATGCATAATCATTATGAATCACCGGCTGCCGTTGCTGCACGCAGTCCACCCAAACCCCTGCCTGGTCGATAGGATAATGCAGGCCTTTGCCCTCCGCCTTGCAGAATTCCCTGCTCGTCCGGGTCGACCAGGCCTGCAGAGTGAGGGTTTTCTGATCACTTTCCACAAAATGATAAAAGCTGATGGAGCTGCCGGTCAAGACCTCCACTTCGTCCAGAATCTTCACAAGCAGTCCTTCCAGGCGATGAGCTGCGGCAAACTCCAGTATCCGTAACCGGATGCGCAGGAGATCCTCGGCAAACCTGCGGGAGGCCTCTGTCCACTCCACCCTGAGCCGCGCGGCAAGCACCGGCGCGATGGACTGGCCGAGCTTCTCAAGCAGCATGACATCATCGGCCGTGTAATCCCCATCCCTGTTTGCCACCTGGATGAGGCCCACCACCCGGTCCTGATGGAGGAGCGGCAGGGAAATATGCCTGGTTATCGGCAGATGGCCGGCCGGAGTGTGCGTCGAGGGCTCATTGCTCCAGATCGTGCGTTTCTCGCGTATGGCCCGCGGCCAGCTGCCGTCACTCTCCCGCCAGGCAGCAGACGGAAAGAAGCATGATTTGTCCGGTATCCGGCACTCGTCCCAACCCGTGCCTTGCATCGTTGGCGCGACGAAGTTCCCCTGGGCGTCCAGGTAGCCGAACACCCCCAGGCGGCTGCCCATGGCGTCAAGGATAACGGAGAGAACCCGCTGGTACATCTCCTCATCGGCAACCGTGAGAAAGACCTGGGCGATGGCGTTTCTGGCGGCAACCTCCCCCATGGCGGCCTGGAGTTTTTCCTGGTTTTCCAGCTGCTTTGCGTTTGCCTGAAAAAGCTCACGGTAATGAACCTTGGCCTGGCGCAGCCAGACGATGGCCACGCCGGCCACCGAGGCGGCCATGACCGCCAGGGTCAGCAGCATGATCAGTAAGGAGATCGAGCGCCAGGTATAAAAAACCTCCGCCGCATCGATCTTGGCCACGATAAACCAGGGAGAATCCGGCACGGCTCGCACGGCGGACAACACCTCCACCCCGCGATAGTCCACGCCCTGCAAGACCCCTTCTCCGCCCAGCACCCCCATGACCGCCGGCATATCGGTGCGGCTGAGCGGTATGCGCAGTTTAAACGCCGTGTCCCTGCGGTGGCGCAGCTCATTGAGAAAGAGCACCGAGTCCGCGTCACGGCGGACGAGCAGGGTTTCGGCGCTGGGGCTCTGTCCGGGCCAGTTTTCGATCATGGGATAGAGGAACTGGCGGGCCTCGCTCTGCAGGATGACCGCGCCCACCGGAGCGCCTGCCCCGGCCGCACCGGCAAAAAGCGGGGCGATGACATCCAGGTGGGGCGACAGGTCGCCGGGGCCGCTGTGCAGGTCGCTCAGCACGGGCCGCCGCCGGGAAAAGGCCTCGGCCAGACACCGTAACGCATCCTCATGGAGCTGCCCAGGCACGCCGGTGAGAGTCAAATGCACCCGGCCGTCAGCCCCCGCCAGCAGAACATTGTGGTAATGATAATGTTTCTGCAGGGAACGAAAATGGACCAGAATGCTGCCGCTCAGTTCGGGCCGCGGGTCCGCCAGCCATTGTCTCAGCACATCGGCGATAAAAGGGGTTTCACTGATCACGGCGGCATCCCCCAGCCGCTCGGCCCGCCATTGGGCGACCTGCTCCACCTTCAGCCTGGCGACGGCGGCGAGGTCCTCCTCAGCCCTGGTCCGCAGGTGCCGTTCCTGGCTACGGTAAAACCAGACCCCGCCTGTAAGCAGAATCACCAGCCCGACAAGAAACATCACCAGCAGCCACCAGGGGAAAGACCGGGGGGCATTGCTCCCGCTACCCTCTGGGTTGTTTGCCGGTCCAGGATCACCCGTGTTCATCGTCGCGCCTTTCCTTTGCGGTATTCCGGAGCCATGGGCTCCCCTGCCCTGCCTGCACCGGCCGTTTGCTGATCAGGCAGGGCGTCTCCGCGCAGGGGAGCAAATGGCTTTTCCCTTCCGGGCATCATTTCACCTGCGGCTCGCGTTTGCCGATTTAAAGAAGAGGTCAGTGAGCATAACATGTATATTATGTATCATGTTCATGCCGGTTGCTGTCAAACGGTTTCTCTGCTACCTCGCCGGGCAGATCATTAGCCGCGCACAAAAATACATTTATTTACTTGATCTTCACCGCGGATCCATGCCAGTATGAGGGCAGACATCATATCGCATAGCCGTGCATGTCCTCCTTTTTCCTTACGGCTACCGAAAAAATATTACCCAAAGCCCATGCCCGACCAAGCACATCTTTTGATAATTGATGACGATCCTTCCGTCAGAAACACCCTGAAGAGCATTTTCGAATGGCATGGATATGCCGTGTCCCTGGCCGGTACCGGTGCCGAGGCCGTGCAGCTGGTCAGCGCTGATCAACCGGACCTGGCTTTGATCGACATGAGGCTGCCGGACACCTGGGGCACCGAACTGGTAAGGGATTTAAAAAAAAATCACCCCCGGCTGCTCTGCATCATTATCACCGGCGACGCATCGACGGACACGGTGATCGATGCCCTGCACCAGGGTGCGGACGGCTATTTCACCAAACCTCTCAATCTGGAGATCGTTCTTCCCAAGATTGAGGCATTGCTGGAAAAAAAACGGCTACAGGAGGAGATCCGGCAGCTCAATGATCTGCCCAGGATCATCCTCGAAGGCATCAATGAATCCATAGCCATTATCAACATCAGGGATTTTGTCATTGTCAGCGCCAATAAGGTATTTATCCGGGAAACCGGCCTGTTGGAGGATGAGGTGATCGGCAGACCCTGTTATGCCGTGACCCACCAGCTGGCCGCACCCTGCTCCGGCCCCGAACATGCCTGCCCCATCCGGGAGGTCCTTGCCACCGGCCGCCATGCCGTGGCCGAGCATGTCCATTATGATGCCCGGGGGAAGCGATTCTACGCGGAAATATCCGTCTCCCCCATCAAGGACGAGAGCGGCCAGGTGATTCAGGTCATCCATGTGTCCCGGGATATCACCGGCAAAAAGGAGCTGGAAATCTCTCTGCAGGCGGAGAGACGGCTGCTGGAAAAAACCAACACCCAGCTTGAGCAGGCATACAATGAACTGAAACAGACCCAGTCCCAGATCGTCCAGCAGGAGAAAATGGCCTCCATCGGTCAGCTCGCCGCCGGGGTCGCCCATGAGATAAACAATCCCATGGGCTTTATCTCCAGCAATCTCGCCTCCCTTGACAATTATCTGGAAAAATTGAGCCAGTTTATCTCATTTCAGGATACGCTTATCAATGGCCGGCAGGATGAAAAGGCCTGGAACGAACTGCAGGATAAACGCAAAAAACTGAAAATAGACTATCTGCTCAAAGATATTCCCGCCCTGATTGCCGAATCCCGCGACGGCGCGGAAAGGGTCAGGGTCATTGTCCAGAATCTGAAGAATTTTTCCCGGGTGGACGGCAATGAGGTATGCCTGACCAGCATCAACGACTGCCTGGAGACCACCCTGAACATGATCCGCAATGAGCTGAAGTACAAGGCGGAGATCAGCCTGGAATACGGCGAGGGTCTGCCCCGGGTGAAGGCTTCCCCCCAGCAGTTGAATCAGGTTTTCATGAATATCCTGGTCAATGCGGCTCAGTCCATAGAGAAAAAGGGGAAAATAACCATAAAAACCTGGAGTGAAAAAAACAGTGTCCGGGTGGCGATCAGCGATACGGGGTGCGGCATTGCCCAACAGCACCTGCCCAGAATCTTTGATCCGTTTTTCACCACCAAGGAGGTGGGCAAGGGAACAGGCCTGGGGATGAGCATCACCTACGACATCATCAAAAAACATAACGGCGCAATCTTCGTGGCAAGCGAGGTGGGCAGAGGCACGACCTTTACCGTGTCCCTGCCGGTTGCCGAGCAGGCTGCTGGGTGACCATGACGATGATGCCCGCAGGCAACCCACCATCCAGCCCCGGAAACACCGTTTGGCAGAGATTGGCAGAGATCAGATTTATTCCTCCGGATCGGCAGAGGAGTGGCCGGAAATGGCACTGACGTCAGATTCCGGATACTGCCGTCCGCTTTCCTAAATGAGACTTGCAAGCGAAGACTAAATGAATGACATAGAGAAATTGATCAGCCAGATCGGCGATCTTCCCACCCTGCCGGACGTGGCCGCCAGAATCAACCGGGAAATGCAGGGCGAGGCGCTGAACGCCAAACTGCTCGGCGAGATCATCGCCGATGACACGTCGCTGGCGGCAAAGGTTTTGCGGCTGGCCAACTCCGCCTTTTATGGTCTGCAGAAACAGGTGACCACCTTAAACAAGGCCGTGATGATTCTCGGGTTCAACACCGTGAAGAACCTGGCCTTGAGCGTATCAATCTATTCTCTTTTCAAGGAACGCCCCGGCTCGGCCATCGATGTCAAGGGGCTCTGGCTGCACAGTCTCGGCAGTGCCGTGGCCGCTAAGATCATCACGGAAAACATCTACAAAAAACTGGGCGAGGAGGCCTTTTTATTCGGTATCCTGCATGATGTCGGCAAAATTGCCTTCATTAACGCCATGCCGCGGGAATACGAAAAGGTCCTGGTCCTGATCCGGGACAAACAGATGCCCCAGGCCGATGCCGAAACAGAGGTGCTGGGGTTCACCCACCAGCGCCTGGGCTCCCAGCTGCTTGATATCTGGAAATTCCCCGACAATATTATCCAGGCGGTGAAATACCACCATGAGCCGGAGTTAAAGACGGCCAAGCTCGACCCCCAGCTCAAGGACCTCATCCGCGCCCTGTTTCTCGGCAACCAGATGACCAAGGCGCTTCACCTGGGCCAGAGCACCAACCCGGCCAGGGAGGAAATCCCCAAAATCGTCTGGCAGTCCCTAAACATCAAACGCAGCCAGCTCAATGATATTGCCGGCAACATAAAAAGCAGCTATGGCCTGCTGCTTGAGGCATGGGACCTGGAGGGCAAAGACCATGGCTGAACAGGTCAAAATCCTCTGCGTGGACGATGAGCCCAATGTGCTCCGCGCCCTCAGAAGACTTTTCATTGACGAGGAGTATGAGATCATCACCGCCGCCTCGGGAGAGGAGGGGCTGGCAAAGCTGGAAGAGCAATATCCCGTGCAGCTGATCCTCTCCGATTACCGGATGCCGGCCATGGACGGGGTGGACTTTCTCAGAAGGGTCTGCGAGAAATGGCCGGACACGATCCGCATCGTGCTCTCCGGCTATGCGGATACGGCCACCATCGTTGCCGCCATCAATGAGGGACAGATATACAAATTCATCCCCAAGCCATGGGACGACAATGAATTAAAGGTAACCATCGCCAAGGCGCTGGAAGTCTTTTTCCTCAATGAACAGAATCAGAGGCTGACCAGGGAACTGCAGGATACAAACGAAGAACTCGGCACCATCAACCAGAATCTGGAGGAGATCGTCAGGGAACGGACCAACGACATCCTGTTCCAGAACAAGGTCCTGCAGTTCTCCCAGAATATACTGCACTCCCTGCCTGCCGCCGTGCTGGGCATTGACCCGGACGGCCTTATCGTGCAGAGCAACAGGATGTCAGATCAGATTTTTGCGGCCAAAGGGGCTTCCCTGACGGGCCTGCAGATGGACCATGCCCTGCCGACTGATATCAGTTCCTTCATCCGGTCCATTGTTGGCAATGAAATCATGTCCACCCGCCTGGAGATCAACGGCCGGACGTACCTGGTCAACGGGGTGGCGATGGAAAACTCGGATTCCCAGCAGGGTAAAATCCTGTTTCTGGTCCCGGTCTGACCGATTGGGCCCATACAGCAGCCGCAAGAACCAAAACTTTTCGGACACCTTCGGAGCCTCACCATGAACGAGAGCACGACGCACACCATACTTTTTGTCGATGATGAAAAAAGTATCTTAAAGGCCTTACGCCGCATTTTCCTGGATGAGAATTACCATGTCCTTACCGCCGGCAGCGGGCAGGAGGCCCTTGATCTGCTCCATGCCGGAGAGAAACCGACGGTGATCATCTCTGATCAGCGCATGCCCGGCATGGGCGGGGCTGAGTTCCTGACCAGGGCCAGAACAATTCTGCCGGACAGCATCCGCATGGTGCTCACCGGTTATGCCGACATCAACGCCGCCATGGAATCGATCAACCAGGGCGGGATCTACCGCTATATCCTGAAACCCTGGAACGACGAGGAGCTGAGGCTTGCCGTCAAAGACGCGGTTTTGATGTTTGACCTGGTAAATCAGAACAAAAGATTGACCAGGGAACTGGAGAAAAACAACCTTGCCCTGGTTGATCTCAATGCCTCCCTTGAACAGAAGGTGGCGGAAAGGACTAGGGCCTTGCGGCAGATTATCCGGGAACTGGAAGGCAGGGACCGCATCCAGCAATATCTGATGGAGGTCCATCCCCTGGACGAGCTGCTGCAGACCATTCTTGCCGTGGTTCATGAGGTTATCGATATCACCGGCTGTGCGTTCTTTCTGAAAGCCGATGATGAGCGCCCGGAGCCGGAGCCGGCGGCGGCCGTCAATTTTGAGGAAAGGCTGGACGCGGACAATCATCTGGCCCTTGCCGAGGCGGTGCAGCAGGCCATGATCATGGATGCGCCGGGGAATCCGGCCGCCCTGATCGGGCAATACAGCTATGTTGCCGTGCCGGTCCGGAAAGGCAGCAAAAAATTCGGGGCGCTGGTCGCAAAAAAGGAAGGCGAGGCGCCCTTTCACGAGAATAAACTCCGGACCATCATCAGTTTTGCCAATCAGGCGGCCATCGGTATTCATGACTGCAAGTTTCAGGAAAACTTTGATGATATCGAGGCCTCACTTGATGATGTTCTGTCGGCCATATAAGGACAAAGGGCGGCTGCAAAGAGTATCCGCTGCACAGAATTACCGGAGCCCAGCGTGAGCCCTGCCAAAAAAAATTCCTTCGAATCCCTTGAAGATGCCTACCTGAAGGCTCTTGACCTTGACGAGAAATCAGAGGAAGAGCAAGCCACATCCTCTGTCCCGGATCAGCAGAATCTCAAAGGCTCGCTGGCCAGCTCCCTGCAGACGATAAAGGCCTGGCAGGGCAAGGAACTTCTCGTCTCCCCGGACAACATGTCCGTTACCCTGGTGCTGACCGGCGGCGAGCCGGTTACGACGCCGCAGATCAAGCTGGTTCTGGAGCAGTCCGGCATCATACACGGCATCAGTCCCGGCGCCCTGCAGAAAGTGGAAGAGATCTCCCGCTCCCCTGAAAAGACGGGAAAAATTCTCCTTGCCGCCGGTACTCCGCCGCAGATAAAACGCAGGATCACCTTTCCCTTTTTAAAAGACAGACCCGAGGCACGGCATTCCATACACCAGGCCGCGGCAGAACTCGGCTGCGCCGGGCTGCAGAATCTGTTTTCCGCAACCGACCTGATCTCCGTTCATGCCGCCGCGGTGATGGTCAAGGCGGTGAATGCCGGAGAGGCGCTGCTGGAAATAAAGGAAAACCCCAATGCCCAACCCGGCCGGGACGTTTTCGGCCGGGAAATCGAATGTATCGCCGATCCCTTGCCTAAGGTCGGTGACAATGTATTATTTAATGTAAATGGCTGGGTCTATGAGGCAACGGCATATGGCTACCTCCTCGTTGCCCAGGACACCCTGTCCGTTCTCCCTCCGCTGTGGATAACCCCCGACCGGACCACCGCCTATTATATCTTTCTGCCCCAGCTTGCTCCCTGCAGATACCCCACCACCATCGTGGTAAGAGAGATGCTGCTGCAGGCGGGTATCCATGAAAAATGTATCGATAATGCCGCCATTGAAAACCTGGCGGCACAGATGGCTGCTGGCCTCACTCTTCCCCGCACGGTCAAACTGGCCGAAACAGTGCAGCCCCGGCATGGGCAGTCCGCCACCTTTTCTCTGTCCTTTGATGCGGCAAAAAAAGCCGGAGCACTGCGCAGTAACGGTTCCCTGGACCTGAGGGAACGAAACGCCGTGGTCAGCGTTTCCGCCGGCACCCTCATTGCCGAAAAGAGTCAGGCCACCAAAGGGGTCGAGGGATGCACGCTTTTCGGCAAGGCCATCAAAGCAACCCCGGGGGTTGACAAAAAAATCAACATCGGCCAAGGGGTCAGGATTGAAGAGAAAAATGACGCCATCCTCTATTTTGCCGAAAAAAACGGCAATGTCAAATTCAGCAGAAATACCCTCGCCGTTCAGGACATATTCGAAATGGCCGGCGATATTGACTATTCTACGGGCAATATAAACGTAAAAACCGACTTGTTGATTAAAGGATCGGTCCTCAACGGCTTTACCGTCAAATCCGAAGGGGACATCGCCATCCTGGGCGCCGTCGAGAACGGGGCCACCGTCATTGCCCAGGGAAACCTGACCGTGGATAAAGGAATCATCGGCGCAAACTGCAAAGTAGTCAGCCGCGGCAATCTCCGGACGAGCTATATCCAGGACGCGGAGGTGATCGTCAAGGGGGATGTGACCATCGGCAGCTACCTTTTCAACTGCATGCTCATCGCCAGCGGCAGTATCACCATTCTCAGGGAGCAGAGCCAAAAAAGCGGCAGGGCGGCGGGCGGCGTCATCTGTTCTGGGAAAGGGATCAGATTGAGCACCATCGGCAGCCCCGGCAACCCGGGGACGATTGTCGCCGTGCGCACTGATCCGGAGGTCACGGCCGGCTTGAAAAAACTGGAAGAACAGCTCCAGGCCTGCACCCGCAATATCACCAAGATCTCCCGCAGCCTTCCCTTTGATTCGTTCGATGCCGGGCAGATAAAGGCGGTGCTGGCCCGCATCCCCGCCGCCAAAAGGGAAAACGTTATCCTGCTGTTGACCGATCTGAACAAACTGATCAAGCACAGAAAAACTCTTGCCGAGACCATCGACCAGTTACGCAGCCGCATTGACCTTGCTTTACAGAATGCCCGTATCGAGGTGACGCAGGGGGTTTTCCAGGGCAGCGAGATTCACATCGGCGGCCAGCAATTCACAGCGCCCCGGGATATGGGGCCTTCTCTCTTCAAATTGCAGGACGGCGCTATCGTGCGTTCCTGAACTTTCCGCCAGCACCTGGTGAATGCCTCTGTCAGCGCGTGGGCCGGCTGCTTTGCCGAATCCCTGCCATAAAATGCTTTGACATCCCCCTATAAAAAATTATAGCGTATTCAAGGAATCTGTTGGAGGTGGACAGTTGTTTTTCGTAACAGAGCAACCTCATTCCGTCAGTAATTTCCGTATTAGCGGCCTCTTCAGCAATCCTCATGAGTTTCACAACTTCCCCATCAGGAGCTCTGGAATTAGGAGCCGTTACGAAATAACATGGCCATTTTTTCAATTTCGTTACGGCTCCTTATACCCCCCAAGGGGGTACTGAAAAGAGTGCCGTTGGGGCGCATTTCTCTGGCCATGTTATTTTTTTACAACGGCTTACTGCTATTTTTGTCTAGCCTTTTTGCAGGTTTCTTACCCCGACTCATTAACCCATCCAGCACAGGTTGTATCATGAAAATTGAACTTGGCCCCCTGTCCCGCATTGAAGGTCACCTCAATGTCAAAACAACCGTCACCGACAATGTCGTTGTGGATGCCCAATGCGTCGGCGAGATGTTCAGGGGATTTGAGGTGATCCTGAGAGGCCGTGATCCCCTCGATGCCCAGCAGATCACCCAAAGAATCTGCGGAGTTTGCCCCTATGCCCATGCCATCGCCTCTTCCTATGCCCAGGAAATCGCCTACGGCATCACTGCCCCCGCCAATGGCCGCATCCTGCACAACCTGATTCAGGGGGCCAATCATCTCTTCGACTACCTCCTGCATTTCTATCAGCTGTCAGCCCTTGACTTCGTCGATATTACCGCCATTGCCAACTACAAAGGATCGGACCCTGAACTCGTCCAGGTGAGGGACTGGGTAAAGGCGGAATTGGCCTCGAAAAAGGCCTTTCCAGGCGCCCCGTTCCTACCCCGTCTTGAAGGTCAATACCTAAAGGACGATGACCTCAATATAGGAGCGCTCAAGCACTATATCGAGGCCATGGAGATGCAGAAGAAGGCCAATCGGGCATCAGCGATCTTTGGCGGCAAATTTCCCCACGCAACCGGAATATTTCCCGGCGGTTGCACCCAGAAGCCGACCATAGACCACATCTCTGCTTACCAGGCCTTGATCGAGGAAGTCAGGGATTTTATCCAGCAAAAATATATCCCCGACCTGCTGGCCGTGGCCCATGGCTTCCCTGATTACTGGCACATCGGCCAGAGCCGCGGCGGCTTCATGTCCTTCGGCCTGCTCCCCTTCACCCCGGCCAGCGACAGCCGGCGGCTGTTCGCCTCGGGCCTGGTGCTGGACGGCCAAGTCCAACCTGTTGATTTTGATCTTATCACCGAGGATATCAAATACGCACGCTACTCATCAGCCAGCGGCCTTAAAGTCAATGAAGGGGAGTTGACCCCTGCCCCTGAAAAAAATGGGGCCTACACCTGGATCAAGGCGCCGCGCTATAACGGGCAGATGGTCGAAGTCGGGCCGACGGCCAGGATTCTGGTGGACTACCTGCAGGGGAACAACCCACAGGTGACCACCCTGGTCGATCGCTTCGCGGGCATGGCCGGCATTCGTGCCGAGGAGTTGAATTCAGTCCTGGGCCGTCATCTCTGCCGAGCGATCAGCGCGGTTGTTATTGCCGACTTTCTCCTTGCGGAAACCGAAAGGATCGACCCAGGCGCTCCGGCCGCCCTCGAACTTGAAATCCCCGCCACCGGCGAAGGCTTTGGCGCTACCGAGGCCTCCCGTGGGGCACTTTTGCACTATATCCGTCTGCAGAATCATAAGATCGAAAAATATGAGTGTGTGGTGCCGACGACATGGAACTGCTCCCCCCGCGACGATAAGGGGAATCCCGGAGCAATGGAATCGGCATTGATTGGCACCAAGGTGGCGAACCCGGCAGTGCAGATTGAATCGGTACGGATCGTCCACTCGTTTGATCCATGCCTGGCCTGCGCCGTCCATTAACAAGAGGATTCTTCGATGCTGAACAGACGTGAATTCCTGACCATGGCTGCCGCACTCTGCACCGCCTTTGGTGTGAGCAACCTCCCCGAACCCGTAGCCGCGGCCCTCAAACAGATCGACCCCCGGACCATTCCCAAACTGCTCTACCTCCAGGGCCAGTCCTGCTCGGGATGTTCCATCTCTTTACTCCAGGCCAAGGAGCCATCGCCCCTCACCTTGATCACCAGATACTGCCAGCTCGCCTTTCATACCGATCTTTCGGCGACCAGCGGCTCACAGGCCATGAGCCTTATCGAACGTTATCTCGCCGGTCAGGCCGGGCCATACATCCTGGCCCTGGAAGGGGCCATCCCGGAGAAAATGCCGGCGGCCTGCATGATTGGCGATAAGTCCCTGGCCAGCCTGCTCGAATCGGCAGCCAAGACCATGACTGCCGCCATTGCCATCGGCGCCTGCGCCTGCGATGGCGGAATCCCCGGGGCGGAAGGGAACTTGACCGGCGCTATCGGCCTGCCGGAATTTTTCGCCCAGCGTCATAGCAAAAAACCACTGATCCAGATCCGCGGCTGTTCCGTTCATCCGGACTGGGTCTGGCAGACAGTGGTCCATCTGGTCAAAATAGGGATGCCCGCGCTTACTGAAGCAGGTTCACCCAAGCTCTTTTTTGATCGCACCATCCATGAAACATGCCCCAGGTATCACGACTTCCAGGAGGAAATTTTTGCCGCGAAACTGGGAGATAGCGGTTGCCTCTTTAAGCTTGGCTGCCTTGGTCCCCAGACTAAGGCCGATTGTTCCAGCCGTTGGTGGAATGGCGGGCAAACCTGGTGTATCAACGTCAATGCTCCCTGCATCGGTTGCGCATCCCCGCTCTTTGCCCGACAAAAGGACATGCCGTTCTACCGCATGAATAAGAAGAAGGCGTGACCAGATCCCCAAAAACGCACCCCGCCCCGGAGGATATACGACCATGACCAAATCTCTGCTTGCCAGCCGGTCGATAACCATAAAACTGGTTGTTTCCGTTGTGTTGACGCTGCTCGCTGCCATACTTGTCGGCACGGTGCTGATAAACAACTATGTCCGCAGTGAAATGACCAGCGCCTACATGATTTCCGTCAACAACCTCGCCCAATCTCTCCAACAAGGGGTCAAGGATTCGCTGGAACGGGGCCAGATGGGAAATTTCCAAAAGCTTCTCCTGCGCCAGAAGGACATTCGCGGGGTAGTGGATGTCTCTTTGTATGACCGGCAGTTACATGGCAACCTCTCCTCCTCCGAGGAATCCATCAAAGGGAAAAGCTTGCCGGATGAGTTAAAAAAGGAGTTGCTGTCCATCAAAGAACCGCTGGTCAAAATCAGCCCCACGGCGATTCGCATATATACCCCGCAAATTGTGACGCCGGACTGCATCCGTTGCCACCCCTCCTGGCAGGAGAACGAACAGGGCGGCATGATGGCGCTCACCTTCGACTTAACCCCATTGAATCAGGCGTTGGGGAAACAGCAACTCATGCTGACCGTAGGCAGTCTGGGCCTACTCATGATTATCAGTGCCATAATTTTCCTCCTGGCGCGTTCACTCACCAAGCCGGTGGTGCAAATGACCAAGGCCATGGTGCGCCTGGCCGACGGCGATTTGAACGTCGAAATCCCGGCCCAGGACAGAAAGGATGAAATCGGCGAAATGGCCGCCGCTGTCCAGGTCTTTAAAAACAACGCACTCGACCGGCAGCGCCTGGCTGCGGAACAGGAGGCGGGAAAACAACGGGCTGCCCTGGAAAAAACAGCCTTCATGAACAAACTTGCCGCAGATTTTGAAGCCAATATCGGCGGGCTCATCAGCGGGGTTACCGCAGCGGTCGCCCAGTTGGAATCAAACGCCAAGAAAATGACCGGCAATGCTTCCCAGACCAAGACAAAATCCGATTCCGTGGCCAAGGCCGCGGCAAATACCTCCGCCAATGTCATGACCGTTGCCTCGGCCACGGAAGAGCTGTCAAGCTCGGTGAGTGAAATCAGCCGCCAGGTGGCGAAATCGGCTGGGGTCGCCCGCAATGCGGTGCAAAAGGCCAGTCACACCAACCAGATGGTCGGCAGCCTGGCAAATTCCTCCAAAAAAATCGGCGAAGTCGTCAAACTGATTACTGATATTGCCGGCCAGACCAAACTGCTGGCCTTGAACGCCACCATCGAGGCGGCCCGGGCCGGTGAGGTCGGCAAAGGCTTTGAGGTGGTGGCCAACGAAGTCAAGGAACTGGCGAAACAGACCACCGCCGCCACCAAAGAGATCAGCGATCAGATCGCCGGCATTCAAGGCGCCACCAACGAGGCGGTCGAGGCCATTCGGGACATTGGCACCACCATCGGCGAGATCGATGAGATCTCGACCAGCATCGCCGCTTCGGTAGAGGAACAGGGAGTTGTCACCCTGGACATTGCCAGGAATACCCAGCAGGCGGCAACCGGGGCCAAGGCGGTATCCGGCGATATCTCCATCGTCGCTGCGGCAGCCGACGAAACCGGAGTGACTGCCACTTACGTTTTGAACGCCGCCTCCGATCTCAGCCAGAAGGCCAATGCCCTGCGCCGTGATGTCACCCTTTTCCTTGAAACCATCAGGTCGTCCTAACCGGAGCGCTGTATGGCATTCATTGACGACGACGAAACATTACAGTCCTTCAAGGACGAATCCCACGAACATCTGGACGGAATTGAAAACGACCTCCTGGCCATTGAGGAAGCGGGCGCCGATATCGATCTTGAGCTGGTCAACAAGGTCTTCCGCGCCATGCACTCCATCAAGGGAGGTGCCGGTTTCCTGGGGCTCAATGCGGTAAAGACCCTGGCGCATGCCGCCGAAAACCTGCTGAATAAGATCCGCAATAAGGAGCTCGTGCCGACCACCCCGGTCATCAGCAGTCTCCTTGATGCGGCCGACCTCGTCAACCGCTTGCTGAACCAGCCGAAAGGGGCGGTGGAACTTGACATTTCCGGCCCCCTGGCGGCCTTAAACAGCATCCTCGCGCCCGGACCTGATCAAACTGCCGCACCAGGTGTCTCCAATGCAGCCAAGCCAGGCACGCCCGGTGAGCCAGCGCCCTGGCAGGCTCTGCTTGCAGCACACAGCGCCGAGATCGCGGACAGCCGCATGGGCGGGCTCGGCATCTTTGTCCTCGAGTACGACCGGAGCGCCGATGCCGAACAACCGGATCTTCCCGCCGCCAGCAAAACCACACTCGAGAGTATCGGTCAAATCATCGGCAGCCAAACCGGCGGCAGTTCGGCCTCCTCCCCGCAACCCGCCTATGTCCTCTACTCGACCATGATGGACAGGGATATGCTCGTATCCTTTGCCGGTCTGCCGCAGGAAATGGTTCACGAAATCCTGGAGGAACAGGCGGAACCCGCCTCCGCCCCGCCTGTCCCGGCGGTTGACCCGCACCCCATCCCGGCCCTGGCGGCGGAACAATCGCCGTCACCAGCATTGCCCGCGGCTCCGCCACCCCCAAAAAACGTGGCTGCCGACAGCTCCGAACAAGCCAAAGCTGGAACGGACAGCAGCCTCCGGGTCAACATCAGAATCCTTGACAACCTGATGACCCTGGCCGGGGAGCTGGTGCTGACCCGCAATCAGTTTCTGCAGATCGTCCACTCCTCCCACCTGCAAATCTTTGACGCCGTCTCCCAACGCTTTGACCTGGTCACCTCCGAACTGCAGGAAGCCATTATGTCCACCCGCATGCAGCCGGTTGGCAATATCTTCAATAAATTCAAGCGAGTGGTCCGGGATTTGGCCCATAAACTGGGCAAGGAGATCGATCTGGTCCTGGAAGGCGGTGAGGTGGAAATGGATAAGACCATCATCGAGGCCTTGAATGACCCCCTGACCCATCTGGTACGCAACTCGGTTGACCATGGCATCGAAACGCCGGACAAGCGGACGGCAGCCGGCAAAACACCCTGCGGCACCCTGCAGCTCAAGGCCTTTCATGAAGGAGGCCAGGTCATCATCGAAATAATCGATGACGGCGGCGGCATAGATACTGCCCGCATCAAAGAAAAGGTCTTGAGCATGGGTACCCATGACAAGTCCGTGATTGAGGCAATGCAGGAACATGAACTTTTGCGGCTCATCTTCCTGCCCGGCCTCTCCACCGCCAAAGAGGTGACCGAGGTCTCCGGACGGGGCGTGGGTATGGATGTGGTGCATGCCAACCTTTCCAAGGTGGGCGGCGTCTTCGACATCGCCAGCAAACCGGGCAAAGGCACCACCATCACCATCAAACTGCCCTTAACCCTGGCCATCATCCCCAGCCTGATCGTCAGTGTCGGGGCCGAGCGCTATGCCATCCCCCAGGTCAACATGGTCGAGTTGGTACGGGTGCCGGCATCCAAGGTCAAAGAGCGGATCGAGAGGATCGACGAGGCCCTGGTTATCAGACTGCGCGGCAGGCTTTTGCCGCTCATCAGCCTGGCCGAGGCGCTGGGCATCGAAAAACGCTACTATCAAGACCGAAAAACGAAACAGCTCAAGGTCTGCCGGCGGCAAATGATCGAAGACCGCCGGAGCCTCACCTTGCCCTCGGGGGCGGACAGCGGCAACCTGACCTCGGCCGGCTCCGGAGTCGCTGCCATCACTGAAGTTAACCAGGAAAATCATGAGAACCCGGACCGGCGCACCAGTCCGCAAAGCGCGGTCAATATCGTTGATGGTACAGACCGTCGCACCAGCCCGCAAAGCGCGGTCAATATCGTGGTGGTCTCGGTGGGTAAATTTCATTACGGCCTGATTGTTGACAAGCTGCTTGATTCGGAAGAAATCGTGGTTAAGCCCCTGGGCTCACATCTGCGCCAGTCTCAGCTTTACGCCGGCGCTACCATTCAGGGGGACGGCAGGGTGGCGCTGATCCTCGATGTGGTTGGCATCAGCAAGTTCATGAACCTCTCGTCCGGCTCCGTCCGGGTGCGCGACCGAGGCCCGCAGGAAACCGCCCGGATCAATCCGGATGCCCAGACCCTGCTGCTGGTCCGCAACTCACCCAAAGAACAGCTGGCCATCCCCTTAAACCTGATCTCCCGGATCGAAGAAATACAGCGCGATCAAGTTGAGCTTACCGGCGGCAGAAGGAATATGCAGTATCGAGGCTCAACCCTGCCTCTGTTTTCCATCAATGAGGCTGCGGCGGTCGCCCCCCTGCAGGAGGACAACAGCAACCTCTATGTGGTGGTCTTTCCTTTTGGTGAGCGGGAAGCGGGGATCATGGTATCGGAGGTCATCGATATCGTCACCGTGACCGACGCCCTTGACGGTATCACCCACAAACAACCGGGGATCATGGGTTCGGTCATTATCATGAAAAAAATCACCATGCTGGTTGATCTCTTCGGCATCGTTGCCACAGTGATGCCGGAGTGGATCAGTCAGACCAGCCTCGGCACCGATAGCGGCCAGGGCCAGCATATTCTGGTGGTGGAAGATTCGCCGTTTTTCAACCGCCAGATCTGCGGCTTCGTCTCGGAAGCCGGGTACAAAGCCTTCAGCGCCACCGACGGTATTGAAGGTCTGGCCCTGCTCGAACGGGAAAAAATCGACCTCATCCTCACCGATATCGAGATGCCCAACATGGACGGACTGGAATTCACGGCCCGGGTACGTGCCGATGCCCGCTGGCAGGGGCTGCCGGTCATCGCCGTCACCTCATTAAGCGGTGATGCTGCGGAAAAACGCGGACTGAAGGCAGGGGTCAACGAATACCTGGTCAAACTGGATCGAGAAAAAGTTATTCAAACTATTAACCGCTACCTCAAACATTAATTCCGACGGGACACGCCCTATGCAGTCATCACCTGGCGCCAATGCCACCAAGTGCAAGCTGGCCCTGTTTGAATCCGGGCATCTTCTTTGCGGCCTTGATATCATCCATGTACAGGAAATCAATAAAAATATCGCGGTGACCGTGGTCCACCGCGTCCCTGAATATGTGCGGGGGGTGATTAATCTGCGGGGAGAGATTGTGACAGTGGTTGATCTGCGCACAAAATTCGGTTTTGCCCCCTTATCCCTGGAGGCTGAGGCAGAGATTGTCATCGTCCGATTCGGCGACGAGAATATCGGACTCCTGGTGGACTCGGTCAGCGATGTGGTGCTCGCTGATGAAAAGGATATTGAACCCACCCCCCCGAATCTGGCAGGGGTGCCGGGACACTTCTTCAAAGGTATCTATAAACTTGAACAGAGCCTGGTTGCTATCTTGAATATCGAAGAGCTGCTGGCCCGGGAATTTGAATAACCGTCACACCGAGATCACAGAGAAATACAATTTATCTTGGAGGTGCGGTTCGCGGACCGCCCCTCCTGCGCGCTCTGTGCTTTCCGTGGTTAATTTTCAGTCTTTATGTATCCGTCACACTTCCTATACAGGGGGAAATACTGATGTCGCTCAGCACAAAACTCTTTACGGCCCTTGCGGTCACGGCACTGCTGGCGGCAAGCCAGGTTGCCGCCAATCTGTATGGTGCCGGCGCTTATCTGCAATGGGCGGTTACCCTGGCCATGGCGCTCATTCTGGCATGGGCCTTTGCCCTGGTGCTATCCCTGACTAATGACCTGAGGCGCATAGGCGCTGTTTGCCGGGAGGCAGCTTCGGGCGGTCCGGGCTCCATTGCCGGAACTGCCAATGATGACGATTTGGCCGCTATCGATGCCGCGCTGACGAGAAATGCGGCCGGCCATAAAAAACTTGCCTCTGCTCTCCGGCAAGGACTCGAAGAACTGCTCGCCCAGAGCTCGGGACTGGCCTCCCTGGCTGAACAGTCAATGAAAAAGCTTCCTTCAGCCTCCGCCACTCCGTCTGCGGCGGCAGCAGACATCCAGGCCCTGGCCCTTAATGCCGCTGCCATAGCCAGCCGCTTTGCGAGATTGAATGACGGTATGGGCACGGCAACCATCACCGCCAGCGAGTCGGCGGCACAAGTCGGCATGATTATCGGCGCCACCAAAAAAATGAGCGACACCTTTACGAATATTGCAATCAGTGCCGAGAAGGCCCGGGGGGTGGCAGGGGCTGCGGTCGCCAATGTCAACGCGGCCTCAAACCGGGTGGACGAACTGGGTGCCGCGGCCTTGGAAATCAACAAGGTAACGGATGTCATCGTCGAGATCGCTGAACAGACGAAACTGCTGGCGTTAAACGCCACCATTGAGGCCGCTCGGGCCGGCGAAGCAGGCAAAGGATTCGCCGTCGTCGCCAACGAGGTCAAGGAGCTTGCCCTGCAAACCAATAACGCTATCGCCGAGATCTGCAACAAAGTCGAGGCAATGCAGCTCTCAACCGACAACACGATCGCTGAAATCGGGGCCATCAATCAGACCATCAAGGCCGTGAATGAAATTGTCGTCACCATCGCCGGTGCCGTGGATGAGCAGTCGATCCCCACCAAAGACGTGGTCAGGCAATTAAATCAATGGGTGAACGGCATCAATATCATCAAGGAAACAATAAACGCTGCGGTAGCAGAAGTAAAAGAAACATCCGTCAACATCAACAAAGTTGCCACGATCTCCCAGGAACTGGCTGGAGAATTCGCTTCCGCCGCCCCACGGGACGAAGACCTGGCTCCACTCCTCGCCGCCATAAAGCAACAGTCCGCTGACCTGCAGTCTACCGGCGAAAAGCTACTCGCCGAAATGCAGGAAACAGCTTTGCTGAAGCGTTAACGCTATTCCCCCGCCTTTTGGAAATACAGTGTATTGCAACTCTCGTTTCGGATAAAACGGTCGCTGATTCCCAAAATTGACTCCGTAGAACCGATGATCAAAACGCCTTCCGAGTGGAGACTGTCGGCAATCGTTTGGAATAACCGGCGCCGATTTTCCTGATTGAAATAGATGGCCACGTTGCGGCAGAAAATAATATCATACATTCCAAACCCCGCAGGGGCGGCGGTGAGGAGATTCGTCTTGTTAAACACGGTCATGGCCTGCAAATCGTGCCTGACCTTCAACAACTCTCCCTGAGACTCGAAATATTTCCGGCAAAGATCAAGGGGCACCCCCCGTTCCACCTCATAACGGGTGTAAAGCCCCTGTTTGGCCTTATTGACGGCAACATCTGAGATATCAGTGCCGGTTATGGTGATATGCCACCTCTTCATTTCGCCGCCCAGAAGTTCCGCGATGATCATGGCCAGAGAGTAAACCTCCTGCCCGGTTGAGCAGGCAGCGCTCCAGATCCGCAACCTGGGCGGGATGGTTTTGCTTCCGTTTTGCCGCTTACTGAAAAATTCGGGCAGAATCTTTGCCCGCAGCAACTCAAAGGGCCGCTGGTCTCGAAAAAATGAAGTTTCATGGGTGGAAATGGCATCCACAACCCGCGCCTCCCATTCCTCTGAGCGGTAACCGGCATAAAAAAACTCAGCGAAGCTCTTGGCTCCATACTCATCCAGCAAAGGCCCCAAGCGACTTTCCAGCAGATAAGCCTTGGTGCTGTTTAAGACGATTCCGCTGCGCGCGTGAATGAACTCCGCAAACAGCGTTACCTCTTCAGGGGTGATGGAAATCATTTTACCCTTCTCATAATTTCAGGGCCAATCTCGGACAGGGGGATCACGGCATCGACAACGCCGGCCTTCACCGCCGCCATGGGCATACCGTAGACGACGCAGCTTGCCTGATCCTGGGCAATGACTTGGGCGCCCTGGCGTTTCATCAGGCGTAAGCCATGGGTGCCATCACTGCCCATGCCGGTCATAATGACCCCAAGGGATTGCCCCTTGCACACTGAAGCAACGGAGCGGAACAAATAATCCGCCGACGGTTGACAATGATTTTCCGGCGGGTCGTCGGTAACCTCCAGCACATAGAGCGACTCACTCTGCCCGTGGGCAACCCGCATCTGCCTGCTTCCCGGCGCAATATAGGCTGTCGCCGCTTGCAAAACCTGGCCAGCCTGGCCCTCCACCACGCGAATGGCGCACTTGCCGTCCAGGGATTCAGCCAGGGCGCCGGTAAAAAACCTGGGCATATGCTGCACGATGACAATCGGCACCGGGAAATCAGCAGGCAGGCGAGGCAGGAGATCGGCCAAGGCATAGGGGCCCCCGGTTGAAATGCCGATGGCCACGATCTTAAGCCGTGGGTTGCGGCGTTCCGTAGATTGGCTAAGGATACCTGTCGCGGGTGACGCTTCAGCTGGCCCTGTGTCCATCCCGCCAATCGTCTGACGCAGAATTTTTTGCGCCATGACAGTATTGATGATGGGCCGAAACTTACCGGCCAGCATCTGGAAGTTATGTTGCGGATCATCGCCGTCAGGCTTGGTGATAAAATCATAGGCCCCCAGCTGCAAAGCCTCCAAAGTGACCGCGGCACCCTGCCGGGTATGGGCGCTGACCATTAACACCAATGCCTTAGACTTGATTTCCTGCAGTTTTTTCAAGGTGGTCAGGCCATCCATGACCGGCATTTCCACGTCGAGCGTGATCAAGTCCGGGTCCAGCAGAGCGACTTT
>JALNXE010000048.1 GCA_023230525.1 Desulfobulbaceae bacterium | reverse complement strand
TTTCCGAACGAAAGGAATTGCAGTTGAGAAAAAATATGCTGAAAACATGCCTCAGATTCAGGGGGTGGATGACCTGCTCAAACAGGTGATACTGAATCTGCTCACCAATGCGGCGGATGCCTGCGAGGGGGGGGGCTTATCAGCATCAGCACGAGCACGGCGGTGTTCGATAAAAAGGTCGCCATCCGCATTCAGGATTCGGGCAAGGGCATCAGTGCCAAAAATCTGCCCCACATCTTCGAGCCCTTTTTCAGCACCAAACCCCAGGTCAAAGGGGTGGGGCTTGGTTTATCGGTGAGTTACGGTATCATAAAAAGTCACAATGGCAGGATCGAGGTACGCTCCGAGGAAGGCAAAGGCACGGTTTTCACCGTCACCCTCCCCGTTGCCGGGTTAACTGCTGAAAAATCTCTTAATTTAATGGAGACACTCTAAGAACGAGCCCATAAATAAGCTCTCCGGCCGGTCAAAGCCCCACACTGCCCGCCAGAAAATTCCGGTCAGCCGTGCCGGCCAGCTCGGGACGGGCCTCAAGCAGCAGCCGCACTGCAATTTCCGCCCCCCCGCTGGTAAGCTGCAGACAGTTGGCCCAATGGGCCTGGTTATCGTGCTTCACCTTTTTTGATAATACCCGGCAGCAGGTGGCGCCAAACCGTTCACGGAACCGGTCATGCATCTCCCGGACCGTTGCCCGGAATTTCTTTTTTGTGCACCCATCCCTGCCGTGGGGCCCCAGTAACAGCCCCATGGCCGCCACAGACCCGCTGAGCGCGCCGCAGGTGCAGCCCGCCCCGCCCATCCCGTGGCAAAACCCGGCCCCCAGCTGCAGGGCCGCCGCCGGGGAGAGCCCGCCGCCAAAGCCCTGGTTCACCGTGACGATTACCGCTTCGGAACAGCACAGTTTATGGGTGTCATAAAAATTTGCCGCCCGCGCCCCGGCAAGCTGCACCAGCCCTTCCGTCTCCTGCTCTTTCCCGCTCGCGATCTCCGCCATCATTTACCTGCCTTGCAGCGCAAACGATCACAGGATTGCAGCCAATGCATGCAACCCCGTGATCGCGGACTGTTCAATCTTGGGCAAAGGGGGGTGAAACCCGCCCCGCTTATTTTTTCTGGAACGCCAGGCGGTCCTGGCCTGCGGCCATATCAACCACAATGGTATCGCCTTCCTTGAACCTCCCCTCCAGGATCTCCATGGCCAGGCCATCCTGAATATAGCGCTGCATGGCCCTTTTCAGCGGCCGGGCGCCAAAGGTGGGGTGATAGCCGACATCGATAAGAAAATTCCGGGCGGCCCCGGTGAGCTCGATATTGAATTTCTGCTCGCTGATCCTCTTCTGCAGCAGGGCGAACTGGATATCGACAATCCGGGCCAGGTCGGCTTTGGACAGGCTGTGGAAGATAATGGTCTCATCGATGCGGTTCAGAAACTCCGGTTTGAACTGCCGGTGCAGGATATCATCAATCTGCAGCTTCATCTCCTCCCGCCTTTCCTCGCCAAATTCCATGATAAGCTGGCTGCCCAGGTTCGAGGTCATGATGAGGATGGTGTTCTTGAAATCCACGGTCCTGCCATGGCCATCGGTCATGCGGCCGTCATCGAGAATCTGCAGCAGCACGTTAAAGACATCGGGATGGGCCTTTTCTATCTCGTCAAACAAAATGACCGAATAGGGTTTGCGGCGCACCGCTTCCGTCAGGTGGCCGCCTTCCTCATAGCCGACATAGCCGGGAGGAGCGCCGATCAAGCGGGCCACCGAATGCTTCTCCATGAATTCGGACATATCAAGCCGGATCATGGCGTGTTCACTGTCAAAGAGAAACGCGGCCAGACTTCTGGCCAGTTCCGTCTTGCCCACCCCGGTGGGGCCGAGAAAAATAAAGGAACCCAAGGGGCGGTTCGGGTCCTGCAGTCCTGCCCTGGCCCGGCGGATGGTGTTGGCAATGGCGTCGATGGCCTCCTTTTGCCCGACCACGCGCTGAGCCAGCTTTTCATCGGCATGGACCAGTTTGGCCTTTTCCCCCTCCAGCAGTCTATCCATGGGAATCCCTGTCCACTTGGCAACCACTGAGGCAATATCAGCCTCGGACACCTCTTCCTTCAGCATCTGATGGTCTTTCTGGATTTCCGCCAGATGCCCGTTTTCAAAGGCCAGCTGCTTTTCCAGCTCGGTAATCCGGCCATAGCGGATTTCCGCCACCCTGCTCAGATCACCCACCCGCTCCGCCTGCTTTTCCTCCTCCCGGGCCTGGTCAATGCCGGCCTTGATGCCGCGTATTTTCTGGATGATCTCTTTCTCCAGGGACCAATGCCCTTTCATGCCCTGCAGCTGTTCATTGATGTCAGCGAGTTTTGCCTCAAGCTTGTGCAGCCGTTCGCGGGAGGCGGCATCCTTCTCCTTTTTCAGGGCCTCGCGCTCAATCTCCAGCTTGATGCGATGGCGCTCCACCTCGTCAATCTCCGTGGGCATGCTGTCAATCTCAATACGCAGCCGGGAGGCCGCCTCGTCAATGAGATCAATGGCCTTGTCCGGCAAAAACCGGTCGGTGATATAGCGCTTGGACAGGGTCACCGCCGCAACGGTGGCGGAGTCCTTGATGCGTACCCCATGGTGCACCTCGTATTTTTCCTTGATGCCGCGCAGGATGGCGATGGAATCCTCAATGGACGGCTCCTGCACCAATACCTGCTGAAAACGGCGCTCCAGGGCCGGGTCCTTTTCAATCTTGCGGTACTCATTCAAGGTGGTGGCGCCGACACAGTGCAGCTCACCCCTGGCCAGGGCGGGTTTGAGCATATTGGAGGCATCCATCGCCCCTTCAGCCGCGCCAGCACCCACCAGGGTATGGATCTCATCAATAAAGAGGATGATCTCCCCTTCCCGTTTTTCCACCTCCTTCAGCACCGCCTTCAAGCGGTCCTCAAACTCGCCGCGGTATTTGGCGCCGGCCACCAGTGCCCCCATATCAAGTGCCATAACCTGCCTGTTGCGCAGCGACTCCGGGATATCGCCCATGACGATGCGCTGGGCCAGACCCTCGACAATGGCGGTCTTGCCCACGCCGGGCTCGCCGATGAGCACCGGATTATTCTTGGTGCGCCGGCTCAGCACCTGCACCACCCGCCGCACCTCATCATCCCGGCCGATAACCGGGTCCAGCTTGCCCCGTTTGGCCAGATCGGTGAGATTCCGGGCATATTTCTCCAGGGCCTGATACTTCTCCTCAGGATTGGGGTCAGTGACCCGCTGACTGCCCCTGATGTCGGCCAGGGCCCGGAGGAAGCTCTCTTTGCTCACCCCGTTGGCCTTGAGCAGCTCAGCCCCCTTAGCGCCCCTTTCCCCCAGAATACACAGAAAGAGATGCTCCTGGCTGACATACTCATCCTTCATGCCGGCAGCCTCTTTAAAGGCCTGGTCAAGCAGAATCCTGATCCGCTGGGAGGCATAGACCTGCCCGAATCCCGAGCCGCTCACCTTGGGCAGCTGTTCCAGCAGTTTCTCAATCTCGGCGGCAATGCGGGCCGGATTTGCCCCGATTTTCTGCAGTACGGGAATGATAACGCCGTCAGCCTGCTGCAGCAGCACCGCCAGCAGATGCTCCGGCAGCATCTCCTGCTGGCCCTTCTGGCCGGCCAGTGTCTGGGCCGCCTGCAGGGATTCCTGGGATTTCACCGTGAATTTATCAAATTGCATATCTGGATCTCCAAAAAACCGGTTACCGGTTCACAATAATTTTGCTAAAAAAACATTCAATTGAGGTGCACTGGAGTTCTGGCGGTCAGCAAACAGCCGGCAGGCAGCCCGGGTGGCTGGACCCGGACTGCCGTTCGGCCGTTTTACTGCTGGACCATCATGTACATGAGCAGAAAAAAGAGGAGGAGAAAAACTTGTGAGGCTTAGGAAATATAATTAAGTACAGGTTGTTTGCCTGTCAAGCTGACCGGCTGATTTTACCTGATTTTTTTGTGGCGCTGCGGGAAACTGCCAAAAGCCAGAGGGAGCCCTGCCCCCCCCTTAATTGGGGCCTTTGCGATTTTTATTCACCGAACGGATGTATCCGGCAGGGTGCCACGGGAGGCCTCGACCTTGATGTAGTGGAGCATGACCGGTGCGAGAATCATCCCTGGGATACCCATCAATTTCTCGCCGAGGATCAGCCCAAGGAGAGTCAGCCACATCGGGTTCTTGATGCGGTTGCCGATGATCTTGCTGTTTAAAAAAAATTCCAGCTTGTGGATCGTCACCAAAAAAATAAGCGCCCACAGGGCCGTTCTGGGTGAGATGGTCAGACCGACGCTGAGGATAAGCGAATTGCTGAGGAGATTACCCACAATCGGCATGAGACCGAAGACAAAGGTCAACCCGGAAAGCACCATGGCAAACGGATAATCGTTCCAGAGCAGAAAGACCAGGGTCAGCAGGAAGTTGATGAAGGAGATGATGAGCTGCGCCCCCATGACCGTGGCAAAACTGGCGTAGAAGGTATGAGACCGCTCCATCAGCTCGGCAAAGGTCCGGTCGTAGAGGTTGTTACGGGTGGCGGCCAGCTCCTCACCCGCTGGGGGCCGGGAACTGAGAAAAATACCGACCGCAATGACAAGGCCGATAATGAAATTGATAAAGTGCACCAGGATGAACTGAGTATACTTGCCGATGTTCTCAAGCTTGTCCATGGCGAATTCCAGGGCCTTTCCCTTCAGATCCGCGAAGTTGGCGAACCTGGGGTCGATGCCGAGCTTTTCCGCGTATTCAAGCACCACAGGGATCGAATGGCGGGCGATCTCCGGCAGCTCGATCACCGCGTTGCGGAAAAAGAGATAAAAACCATAGCCAAAACCGGCCAACAGCAGGGCACAGAGGAATATGGACAGCCACTTCCGGTCGCCGTAACAGAATTTCCGCAGGGCAAAGATGGCGAACAGACAGGTCAGCATGAGGGTAGTCATATGCAGCCAGCCGACAAAAGCCAGGGCCAGAAAGATGATGCCATACGAGAGCCGGACCGGGATATCCCTTGAAAAAAAGATTGTCTGGTCGTATTTGACTTTATTCGCTTCAGCTGTCATTTTATCGATAATTGTTTATAAAAACGTTTTCGCAGGGGATATATAACAAAAAAATAATTAAAAAGCCAGGCCGATGCCGGCATGAACCGTAATGCATTTCCTCCCTTTCCATGTCCGGATCAGAACTTCATACAAAATCCAAGCCGCTTGGCGCAGTAGACCTTAAAAAAGGCCCTCGTCAAGAGAATAAGTATCCCAGTCATGAAAAAAGTTGCTGTCTTGCGAGGGCGCGACGTCCGGATTTACGCGAACTTTGCCGGTGACTCCAGTTTGTGAGCTGCACCCGTTATTTCAAGCACAAGGTGCCAGCTGAACCGGATATTTTTGAGCGTTTTTGTTTATAATGATTAACGTTCAGCGAACATTAAAAAAAAACAAACGGGAGACCCCTTTTCAGTCCGCATGAATACTCAGGATGCGACCGCCCGATGCCACACGTACAGACTTGGGAAGATATCGGATCGTGCGCACCAACTGGAGATCGAGAGCAATCAGCCGCGCCGGCCCTTGATCATCAGTGGTCAGGGGCGCCAAATACAAAAATTTGTCGGACTGATACCAGATTACTGCGGGAGCGGTGATCACCGTGTCCTCCTGCTGGGCCGCTGTGTGGGAAGGGGAGGCGGCGATACCAGGCAAACGGATGGCAGCGGGGCTGTCGGCCCCGATCTGCAGTTCGGCGATGTCCGGTTGGCCTCCCCCGAAGTTGTACGGGATATTCGGATAGACCTCATGGGCAAAGCCAACCAACAGCAGGGGCAAGGCAACAAACAGATAACCAATCGACATCACAGGCTTTAACAGAGGGGAACTAACAGCAGCTAAGATGTCAATGTTCGGGGATCGGCTCGCGGCGCTGTCCTCCCGGTCTCCGCTGAAGCGCCGTGCCAAACGCAACATCAGCGGGAGCAGGGCCGGTATGATCAAGAGACTTGCCGCGATGATCTTCGGATGCCTGAATGTTTCGAGAAACTGGACATAGCCGGTCTGAAAGTCAGACACCATGAACTTCCACGTCCAAGCGCTTCGGGTAAATCCGGCCTCCCACGTCCTCCCCCACGGGTACATGTAACCAAATATAATCCCGGCGAACCACGAAATCGCCCCTGTCATGAAGAGTGCGGCGAGGACGATGCCGAGACATCTCGCAAATTTCCCCAGCGGCGGAAGTATCGACGACACACAGGTGCGGGCGCAGATGCAGATCGCTATTGGCATCGACACCACAACCAGCAGCAGGAGGAAGGTGTAGAAAACGAACAGGAAGCCGGTCATGATGTTTCGCGCCTGCAATGAGGTGAAGTCGGAGATGCCGAGCTTCATCAGGTGCATGTTAGAAACGAGTAGTCCAAGCCCATAGAGGACGCCGAGCACAACTGTCACGAGTTTTATTGCGAGTTCGGCATCCGCCGTGAGGGTGTTTTTTTCTGTAGCGTTTCCGCCAGGCATTCCGCCCTCCTTTGGTTACGTTGCGCAACCTGCCATGCTCCACCGCAGACACGCAATCACCGGTAACAGATCCTGCGGGTACGGATCACATCCGGATGGGCCGCGATGATGGCGAGCACCTCGTCGGTGATGCAGTCTTCCAGATCGATGATGTTATAGCCGATCACGCCGTTGCTCTCATTGAGGTAACTTGCGATATTGATGCCGTGGGAACCGATGGTCTGTGAGGCAAAGCCGATCATGCCGGGTATGTCCCGGTTGATCATGATCAGCCGGTTATGGGTCGTATCGCCGGGGATGGATTCAACATTGGGAAAGTTGACACTGTGGCTGACCGAGCCATGCTCAAGATAGGCCATCAGCTCCCGCACCGCCATGGTGGCGCAATGTTCTTCGGATTCCTCGGTGCTTGCCCCGAGATGGGGAGTGGTGATCACCCTGGGGTGATCGATGAGGGCCGTGGAAGGAAAATCCGTAATATAACAGCCGAGTTTGCCGGCATCCAGGGCGGCGCGCACGTCCTCATCATTCACCACGCCTCCCCTGGCATAATTGATCAACATGGCGCCATCCGGCATCCGGGCCAGCAGGTCCCGGTTGACAAAGCCCCTGGTCTTGTCGTTATAGGGCATGTGCAGGGAGAGGATATGGGCATGCTCCACCACCTCGGAAAGTGAGCGGGCGAGAATGACCCTGGCGGAGAGCATGTGAATATTGCCCAGGGTGGGATTGGGATCAAAGCCGATGGTGCGCATCTCCCGCCGCGCCCCGCCGTTGGCCACCCTGACGCCGATCTGCCCGAGCCCCAGCACACCCAGGGTTTTGCCGGCCAGCTCAAAACCGCGGAAAGCGGATTTCTTGCCCTCCACCTCCTTACTGAGCGCCTCATCGGTCAACGAGGCGAGACCGCGGCAGAATTCAATGCCGGAATGAATATTGCGGGCCCCGATGCCGGCCATGACAAAAACCAGTTCCGCCACCGCATTGGCGTTTGCCCCGGGGGTGTTGAACACGCAGATGCCGGCCTGGGTGGCCCGCTCAACCGTTATATTATTGACACCTGCCCCGGCCCTGGCCACGGCCAGCAGGGAGGAAAATTTGTCCGTATCTATCTTGCTGCTTCGGACAATAATGCCCTGGGGGTCCTTTTCGTCCGCCGAGACCTGATACTCCTCGCCCAACAGGACCAGCCCGGCCCGATCGATTTTATTAACCAGCCTGATGCGCCACTTTTCCATCCCTGCCCCCTTTTTCAGGTCGGTTCGCGAACCGCCCCTACACTCCTGACTCCTGACTCCTCACTCCTCACTCCTCACTCCTCACTCCTCACAAAACAATAAGGGGAAATGTCTTCGCATTTCAACGAAAAACATTTCCCCTTATCAGATCAGGAGACTAGTGGAAGCAAGAAAATCCTACGGCATCACAGACACACCTGACTCCGGCCGTTATCCTTGGCCTGATAGAGCAGCTCATCGGTACTCTGCAGCCACTGCTCGATGGTCATGTCCGGCTGCCACTGGCTCAGTCCGATGCTCACCCCGAGTTTCTGGTTTGGCGCCGAGTAGATGGCCAGATCATCAATGGCCTTGCAGAGCCTTTCGGCCAGCACCTTGGCGGATTCGAGACCGGTTTCCGGCAGGACCAGAAAAAATTCATCGCCGCCCATGCGGACCAACAGATCACTGCTGCGCACCATGGCTTTGAAGGTGTCCGCCACCCTTTTTAATACGCGGTCGCCCTCGGCATGGCCAAGATTGTCGTTTACCTGCTTGAAGCGGTCCAGATCCATGCTGGCAATGGTCAGCGGATGATGATGGCGCTTGCTGTTATCCATCAGCGGCCCGATGCGTTCCTCAAACACCCGCCGGTTGGCAAGCCCGGTCAGGGTATCGCGCCGGGCGATGACAAAAAGGTCTTCATAATCGAGTGCCCGCTGCAAGGGTTCCCGCAGGATCGCCAGGGCCTGATTAATCAGGGACGCCTCTTCGGCATCAATCCCCATGCTTTGCCGCAGGACAAGCACCAGACCGCTGGAATCCATGGCTCCCAGATGCCAGTTCTGCACATAAAAATCCTCTTCATACCAGCCACGCCCTGCGTTTTCCGGCTGGGATTCGAAAAGCTTCGCCGCCAGTTGGAATATCCGCTGCCGATCCGGGCCGTGGCAGGAACTGTACATATAACTGCGCTTTCTGTCCGGATTATGATAGGCCACCAGATCATGTTCCACCAGAGGCATGAGCCAGACCGAAAAAGCCTCGATCATGCTCGGCAGATCAACCGCGCCGGCCAGACGGGCATGCAGTTCATTGAGCAACGAAAGGCGTGCCGTTTTCTTCTTGAACTGATCAAGTTCCGCCATGAGGCTTGTCATGTCAACATGCCGGAAGCCGCGTCCCATATTTTCCGCTTGTGAGAAAGAGACTGATTGACTCATTTAACTGACTCCTTTTCCAATGAAAACAATCCTTGATCAGTCTCATTAGCCATTTCCATGCCACGACATCACCCCTCATGCCATTCCGAACCTTTACGCTCAACAACTAATTGATATAAAATATATTTTTTCAATTCTTCCATGTTACCCGCCCACGCTACCCGGTAAATTTTGCCTAGTGCCTGCCGGGCAGATGAAGACAAGCAGGCAAAAATAACCGGACAAGTGTCATTTTTCTAACACCAGTAGCGGCATTTCCTGCCGAACCAATGATATATTCTCCTTTAAATCAAGATGTTATGGCACAAACCACCTGACACGGGCAAGGAAGGGGGGCGGGACAGGAAAAAAATACGCTCCCGGCCAGGGGCGCGGGAGCGGAAGGAAAGGAGAAGAGATTTACTCTATTACTGTCGGGTCAAAAAACTTTTCCCACGCAGAGCACACAGTGAACGCGGAGAACGTTTTTTATATCAATATTTCAGACCGACTTTGTCCAGGACCTGATCAAGGGTCACGCTGGCCTTTTCCCTGGCCTTATCGGCGCCCTTGGCCAGCACCTGGCGCAAATAGCCGGGATCCGCGCTGAGCTGCTCTCTTTTCTCCCGGGCCGGGCGGAAATATTCCCAGAGCAGATCAACCAGTTCGAGCTTCAGATAACCATAGGCGGCGCCGCCGTTCACATACAGATCATGCACCTCTTTCAGCCGGTCTGCGGGGGCAAAGAGTTTGAAGATGTTATAGAGGTTGCATTTGTCCGGGTCTTTCGGGGCTTCCACCGGCGCTGCATCGGTGACAATAGCCATCACTCTTTTTTTCAAGGACTTGGCATCCAGAAAAATACCGATGGTATTGCCATAGGATTTGGACATTTTCTGCCCGTCAAGCCCCGGCACGGTGGCCACATCATCCGCAATAGCCGCTTCGGGCACCACAAAGGTCTCGCCGTAGTTGTTGTTGAACTTGATGGCAATATCCCGGGCCACCTCAAGATGCTGTTTCTGGTCCTTGCCCACCGGCACCAGGTCAGCCTGATACAGCAGGATATCCGCGGCCATGAGCACAGGGTAGGAGAAAAGCCCGTGGCTGGCGGCGATCCCTTTGGCCACCTTGTCCTTATAGGAATGGCAGCGCTCCAGCAGACCAATGGGGGTAAGCGTTGACAGGATCCAGGTCAGCTCGGTTACCTCCGGCACATCGGACTGCACCCAGAAAATGCATCGTTCCGGATCAAGCCCCAGGGCGAGAAAATCAGCGGCCGCCTCCAGGGTGTCCTGCGCCAGCGCCTTGCTGTCGGTTACCGAAGTCAAGGCATGCAGATTGACGATAAAGGCATACAGCTCGCCCCGGTCCATGTTGTTGATCATGGGACGCATCATGCCGAAATAATTGCCTATGTGAAGTTTTCCAGAGGGCTGGATTCCTGAGAGTATTTTCATAAAATCTGATCATTAAAATTAACATTTAGGAGCCGTTACGAAATAACCTCTGCTTTTTTGACCATTTCGTTACGGCTCTTTATGCCGTTTCGGCCATCCGGATGACGACATTATTTTGCTTCAACGGCTTAACCTAAGGGCCGCGACCGTGACCTGTTGTTTATACCCATCATGGGCAAGAAGGACAATAAAAAAAGGGAGCAAACCAGCTCCCTTTTTCATCAGCTCTGCCTGCCGAACCGGTCAGAGGTTATTTCACCTCTTCAAAATCGGCATCAACCACATCATCATCGTCCTTCTTTTTGGCGCCGGCTCCTGCTTCGGCCCCGGCAGCACCGCCACCGGCAGCGCCACCCGCATCACCGCCCGGATGGGCCTTGGAGGCCTGGGAGTACATGATCTCGGCAAGCTTATGGGAGGCCTGGGTCAGCTCTTCCGTGGCTGCCTTGATGGCATCCGCATCATTGCCTTCCAGCGCCTTCTTCACTTTTACAATGGCACTCTCTACCTTGCCTTTTGTTTCGGCATCCACCTTGTCGCCAACCTCTTTCAGGCTCTTTTCCGTGGCATAAATCATGGAATCGGCATTATTCTTGGCCTCAACCAGGGCCTTGCGTTTCTTATCCTCCTCGGCATGGGACTCCGCGTCACGCTTCATCTTCTCGATTTCCTGTTCGGACAGGCCGCTGGACGCCGTGATCCTGATGGACTGCTCCTTGCCGGTGCCCAGGTCCTTGGCCGACACGTGCAGAATGCCGTTGGCATCAAGATCAAAGGTAACCTCGACCTGCGGCACCCCGCGGGGGGCAGGCGGAATATCCGTCAGCTCAAAACGGCCGATGCTCTTGTTATCCCCGGCCATTTCCCTCTCGCCCTGCAGAACATGAATCGACACCGCCGGCTGATTATCCGCCGCCGTGGAGAAGATCTGGCTCTTTTTGGTGGGAACCGTGGTGTTTTTCTCGATCAGCCTGGTGGTCACCCCGCCCAGAGTTTCAATACCCAGGGAAAGAGGCGTCACATCAAGCAGCAGCACGTCCTTGACATCGCCCTTGAGCACGCCGCCCTGGATGGCGGCACCGATGGCCACCACCTCATCCGGATTCACCCCCTTATGGGGCTCCTTGCCGCCGAAAATCTCCTTGACCATCTGCTGCACCTTGGGCATCCTGGTCATGCCGCCCACCAGGATGACCTCATCAATGTCGGCAAGAGACAGCCCGGCATCCTTCAGGGCGGTCTTGCACGGACCAATGGTCCGGTCAATCAGATCACCCACCAGGGCTTCCAGTTTGGCGCGGCTCAGCTTGATATTGAGATGTTTCGGACCGTTTGCGTCGGCGGTGATAAAGGGCAGGTTGATTTCCGTTTCCATGGTGGAGGAAAGCTCTTTTTTGGCCTTTTCCGCCTCCTCCTTCAAACGCTGCAGGGCCATCTTGTCCACCCGCAGGTCAATACCCTGGTCCCGCTTGAACTCATCGGCCAGCCAGTTGACAATGCGCATGTCAAAATCTTCACCACCTAAAAAGGTATCGCCATTGGTGGATTTAACCTCGAAAACCCCGTCCCCGATTTCCAGAATGGAGATATCAAAGGTACCGCCGCCAAGGTCATAGACGGCAATGGTCTCTTCACCCTTTTTATCCAGGCCGTAGGCCAGGGACGCGGCTGTGGGCTCATTGATGATCCGCTGCACGTTGAGGCCGGCGATGCGGCCGGCATCCTTGGTGGCCTGGCGCTGGCTGTCATTGAAGTAAGCGGGAACGGTGATGACCGCATCCGTTACCTCCTCGCCCAGATACTCCTCGGCGGTCTGCTTCATTTTGCCCAGAACCATGGCGGAAAGCTCCGCCGGGGTGTACTTCTTGCCGTCCACTTCAACAACCGGGCCGCCATCCTTGCCTTCCACTATCCTGAACGGGCTGATCTCAATGGACTTCTTCACTTCCGCATCACTGAACTTGCGGCCGATCAACCGCTTCATGGCAAAGATGGTTCTTGTCGGATTGGTAACCGCCTGCCGTCTGGCCACCTGGCCAACCAGCCGTTCGCCGCTGTCCGAAAACGCAACCACTGACGGCGTTGTCCTGTTTCCTTCCGCGTTGGTCAGCACCTTCGGCTCGCCACCTTCCATGACTGCAACGCACGAGTTAGTTGTCCCCAAGTCAATTCCTATAATTTTACCCATGATAAATCTCCAAAAAATCTATTTTTCAACACCGGCAATTGCCTGCTGTTTAGTTCTTTTTCGCCACGACAACCTTTGCCGGACGGATTAACCTGTCTTTATACCTATATCCCTTCTCGAATTCCCGCAGGACACAGTTGGGATCAACCTCACCACTTGCCTCCATGGCCAAAGCCTCATGGATATTCGGATCAAACGGAACGCCGATGCTTTGCAGGGGAACCAGTTCGAATTTTTCCAGGGCGGTCAGCAACCCCTTGTAAGTCAGCTCCACCCCGGCCAGCAGATCACCCGCATTGTTTGTTTTACGGCCCTGCTCAATGGCCCGCTCCAGATTATCGATGCACGGCAGCAGCTCTTTGAAAACCTGCTCTTCCGCATATTTCAAGGCCAGAGCCCGATCACGCTCCATCCGCTTCCTATAATTTTCGAACTCTGCGGCCAGCCTTAACAGTCGGTCTGCTGTTTCAGCCGCTGCCAGGCGGGCCTGCTCAAGCTCATTCACTTCAGTAGAATCCGCTCCTTCCGCGACCAATTCCGCCGCAACCTCGACTTTTTCCGCACCCTGCTCATCCGGATTACGAATTTTGTCGACGATTTCCTCTTTTTCTGCCACCAGCTCCTCCTTTCCTATCCCGCAAGCATGCCTCATCCCGGAATAAATCCAAGAATTTTGGTTTGGTTTACAATAAATATAGCAAATAGAAATTTGTACCAGGCAAACGAGTTTGCTTCCCTGCCATCGCCGATGGCTTCTCAGGGCGCCTCCGTTCTGAGGAATAATAAGTATGCTCTTTTTCGTTGTCAAGTAAACAGGGAATATAGTTGACTTTCCTGATTATTTACCCTTAATCCGCACTACTCCTTGATTTTCCGGGAAATTATCTGCTACCCTGATTAACAGAATACTCTTTGCTTCTCTTAATCGATGATACCGGCAGGATGTTTAACGCAATGCGGCACAAAAAAAAATTGCTCACCCTCCTTGTTCTCTTAACCGCCCTGTTCTGCAACCTGCGGTCCCACGCCGAAATGCGGCCGGTGCTGAAAAACAGAGCCGGCTACCCGCCGTTTGATGTCCTCCGGGAGATTCTTGCCACCGGCCGCCAGATAAAAGGCGCCGCGGCTCTGCCGCCAAGCAGTTCCGCGGCGCCGCACCTCACCTGGCTTGCCGATGCGGATGCCAGGGTGCAGCCGGAATTCATCATCGCCCAGCCCGACCAAAAAATTTATACGGTACGCAATCTGGCCAACCAGCTTGACACCTCACTCGGGGCAATTGATTACGGCGTCCTCTATCTGCACAGCCCCATTCTGCTCATCACCGGCAATACCGACAGCGAAGCCATCCGCCTTTTTGACGGCGGGTATGCGGATCTGGAACAGACCATTCGCCGCGAACTCGACCATCTCAATGTACCGCTGGGCTATCCATCCAAAAACAACCAAAAAAGGGACAGGGAACATGAACTCAGGATGGTTGAAAAGAATGTCGACTACCAGGTCCAGCAGGCAATGGAGCGTTACCGGGACAGAATCAGCAACAGCCGGCTGGTGGTGGTGGGAAGTGTACTTGATATCGCCAACGACTATGGCAGGGGTGCCAATCAGCTGATCATCATCAACATCAATGGCGAGACGGACGGGGGGAAAATCAGGAAGATGCAGCTGCTGCGCATACTTGACCCGAAGCTGCTGGCCAATATCGGCCGGCCGGCAGCTTCGGAGCTGTAAAGAAACTAAGAGGCGAGATATTTTCTGATATTTGCCCCAATGGTGGCAAAAATCATGCGGAAGGCGTCCTCATCCCTTTCCAGCAGGGTGATCCTGAAACCCTGCATCGGCGTGGCAAACGAGGAGAGCGGCACCACGCAGATGCCGGTTGCGCCAAGCAGATAATAGACAAAGCGCTTGTCCAGGGAGACATTGGCCGGGCTCACCAGCCTTTCAATTTCGGCGCGGACCTGGCTGTTCTCGATCTCCAGGGTCTGCCCATGGGTCAGAGCGCCCTCCTGGAAGGCCACGCTCATATAAAAGGCGCCGTTGGTGCGGTTAACGATCACCCCGTCGATATCCTTCAGGGCCTCATAGGCGATGTTGGAGTATTTCTCATACCGTTCCACCCGCTCGGCCAGGTAGTTGCCGTACTCCGGATGGCTGACAATGCGGGGATAGGCCCGCTGCGGCAAGGTGGTCGAGCAGACCTCCACCATCTTGGAATTGAGAATCGACTGAACGTATTTCTCAAACATCGGGTCACGGTGGCCGTTATACACCTCAATCCAGCCGCAACGCGAACCGGGCCAGGGCATCTCCTTGGAAATGCCCCGCATGGCGATGGCCGGCACCTCGCCGACGATATCGGAAATCGGCACGGTCTTTTTGCCGTTATAAACGATATTATGGTACACCTCGTCGCAAATGATAAAAAGATCATAGCGGCGGGCCAGTTCAATCATGCCGCGCAGGATGGCTTCCGGGTAGACCGCGCCGGTGGGGTTATCCGGGTTGATGATGAGAATGCCGGCCACCGCCGGATTATATTTGATCCTTTTTTCCAGATCATCAAGATCGGGGTACCAGTTGTTTTCCGGATCAAGGATATAGGTCACCGGCCGGTCGCCGGCATGGGCCGCCTCCGCGGATGAGTGGGTGGTATAACTCGGGGTTGGCACCACCACCCGGGCGGTTGGGCGCAGC
The DNA here is from genome assembly GCA_023230525.1 of Desulfobulbaceae bacterium. Taxonomy (GTDB): domain Bacteria; phylum Desulfobacterota; class Desulfobulbia; order Desulfobulbales; family SURF-16; genus SURF-16. The sequence continues at coordinate 16,254 of JALNXE010000048.1, read as the reverse complement.
ATGCCGAAAACCTTGGTGATGGCGTCTCCCAGCCCATTGAAGAAAAGAATATCATTGGCGCTGATCTGGGCTCCGCCCCGCTGGTTGCGCCGCTCGGCGATAAACTGTCTGGTTTCCAGCATACCCCTGGTGGGAGAATAACCATAGGTGGCGTCTTCCATGACCAGTTCCGCCACAATCTCCCTCATCCAGGTGGGGATCTTCTCCCCCTTGGCCACCGGATCACCGATGTTTTCCCAGTATGTCTTCATACCCAGTTCTTGTAATTTCTCGCCGACACTGACAATATTGCGAATCTCGTAGGTCAGCTCGCCTGCACCGATATGCACTATGTTCGTACGCATCTATCTGTTCCTCTGCCCCGCACGGGAAAAAAAAGAGATTAAAAATTGAACAAACGCTTCTAGTACCACACCGGCAAAAGATAGTCAACTAACCGTTAAGCTATCCCGCCCTGATGCCGATGAGGGAGGTAAGACCAAGATTTTCCAGGGAGGGAAGATGATGGCTGACATCTGGAGATTTTCCATCAAAGACGATATGGTGAGCAGCGGTAAAAAACAGCGGCAGCGGATTTCACGAAACGGCTGCAACGAACCCTTCAAGAACCGCTACTGGTGTCCGAAATGCCAATGGTTCCAGAAAGAACCATGTCCATTTATCAACCGCCGCGAATGCGACAATTATAAAGCGATGTGCGGCAGCCTCTGATGCATCCTGCCGGGCCGTGATGAATTCCTATGGCAACTCGTTAATTATCTGCCGCCGCAGACGGCTAGACGGCAAGATGAAAAACGCCCTGCCCCTTGGCAGTGGCCAGATAGCGAGAAGCGGCGCGGGCTGCGACAGCGGACTTCCGGCTGTCCACCGCCGTGCCGTCAGCCGGGGTGGCGGATGCGTTATCTCCCGTCTCACCTTCCGCCTTTTCCGCCGCCGTTCCTTCCTGAGTTCCCTCCCGCTGCTCTTCCGGCCTCATTCCCTGGGTATTGAGCTCCAGCCTGGCCTCTGAAATGGTCACGGCAGCAGCCTGGGCAACCTTCCGGTCCTGGGGCGAGGGATTGGCCGGGGCCAAAGCTGCGGCCCTGACCCGCATCATCTTGCCCACGGTTTCCTCGGGAGTCGCCCCCTGGGAGGTATCGATCTGCACCTCGCCGCCCACCGCGTAGTTCCGGCCGTCCGGGCCTTTCTGATAGGTAAAGGAGGCCCCACCCTTGGCCAACCCTCCTGCCGCGGCAAGGTGCGCCTGCTCATGGGCGCGGACTGCCGTATCCGCTTTTTTAAGCTCAGCGAGCTGGGCCACTTCAGCCGGATTCAGCGGCTCGCCATTAACGCCTTTGCTTGGAGAACTGCCGGGAGCGGCTGCTTGGGCAGTATCTGCCGCCGGTTCCTGTTCGTCGGCAACCGATGCCGTTCCCGCTGCCTCACCTTCTGCCGCCTCTTCGGCTCCTGCCGGTGCCCCTGCCGCGGCATCGGAAGCCTGCGCCATTGCCTGGCCGGCATAGACCCTGGCGCCATACGCGGCATGGTTTCCGCCGCGAAAGCCTGCCCCGGCAAGGGATCCCTCTCCTCCAGCCCTGTTCTGCCAATGCCGTCCGACCAGAAACTGATCCCTTTCTTCGTCCGCTGGGCTCTGCTGGGCCGCGGGCAGGGACCGGCCGGCAACATCACCAGCCGCCGGCACGGGGGTGGGATACATTTTAGCAAGGATTGCGTTTAGTCCAGCCATTTTACTTTAACGCCGTATCTTCAAGTGACCATAAATCTGCGGCAGGCCGCAGTATAAAAATAACTCTGGTTATCATTTTTATTATCGTCGCAATGGGGGCCAACTTCAATCTTTTTATAAAAAAAAATCCCGGGCAGCGCCGGGGCTGCCAGGGATTATGAGACGTGCGATTCGTTGAAGGCTGGGATTACCTGCGCTCGCTGATCGGCACAAAGGGTCTGCGTTTGGGCCCGGTATAAATCTGCCGCGGCCTGCCGATGCGCCAGTTCGGATCATCCCACATCTCCTTCCAGTGGGCTATCCAGCCCGGCAGACGCCCCAGGGCAAACATCACGGTAAACATATTGCTTGGAATGCCGATGGCCCGGTAAATGATGCCGCTGTAAAAATCCACGTTCGGGTAAAGGTTTCTGGCAACGAAATATTCGTCTTTCAGGACAACCTCTTCAATTTCCCTGGCGATATCAAGCAGGGGATCGGAGGTGATTCCCAGGGAGGCGAGCACCTCGTCGCAGGCATTTTTGATGATACGGGAGCGGGGGTCATGGCTCTTATACACCCGATGCCCGAAACCGACCAGGCGGAAAGGGTCTTTGGGGTCTTTGGCCCGGTCAAGATATTTCATGTAATCGCCGCCGCTTTCGTAAATCTCTTCGAGCATTTCAATAACGGCCTGATTTGCCCCGCCGTGCAGTGGTCCCCACAGGGCACTGATGCCGGCTGAAATGGAGGCATAAAGATTGACCTTGGCACTGCCCACCAGTCTCACCGTGGAGGTTGAACAGTTCTGCTCATGGTCGGCATGGAGGATGAGCAGCTTGTTTAAGGCGGCGACCACGGCATCGCTTACCGCATAGGGCCTGACCGGCGAATCAAACATCATATTGAGAAAATTGGCGCAGTAGGAATAGTCGTGCCGTGGATAGACCAGCGGCTGCCCCATGGATTTCTTATAGGAAAAGGCGGCAATGGTGCGGATTTTCGAGATGAGCCGGGCCGCCATCATATCAATATTCTCGCCGGGATTATCATTCATCTCCGGGTAAAAATTACACAGGGAATTCACCATGGAGGAAAGAATGGACATGGGTGGGGCGTAGGGCGGAAAATGATCAAAGAAATGAATCATATCCTCGTGAATCAGGGCAAAACCGCCGAGCAGCCGGCTGAACTCCGACAACTGCGGCTGGGTGGGCAGACTGCCATGCACCAGCAGATAGGCCACCTCGACAAAAGAACAGTTTTCCGCCAGTTCCTCGATGCCATACCCCCGGTAATTCAGGATGCTTTGCTCGCCATCAAGGAAGGTGATGGCGCTGGCGCAGGAACCGGTATTCATAAAGCCGGAATCGATGGTCACGTAGCCGGTTTGAGCCCGCAATTTTCTGATATCTATAGCCTTTTCCCCTTCCGTTCCTTCAATAATCGGCAAGATATAGGTTTGCCCATCTATTATAAGTTCCGCTTTTTTAGCGGAGATAAAGTCTTCTAGCATAATTTTATCCTTATATTTTCGTCCACGCCCAACAGCCAGCCTGCCGGAACAATTGCGGCTATGGAAATATGACCAGCGGTATGCAGATAAGAGCTGTTTTTTTTTGCCGAGTCAGCAGGCACGCAGGTGCGGAAACCAAGAAAAACGCCCGGGCATTGACAAGTGTGACATTTAAGAGCTGTTGCGAAATAACATGGCCATTTTTTCAATTTCGTTACGGCTCCTTATACCCCTCAAGGGGGTACTGAAAAGAGTGCCGTCCCGCGCATTTCTCTGGCTATGTTATTTTTTTACAACGGCTTACGGGGTCATCGGTGATTGACGAACGGCTCCTTAGTAATTATATAAAGGGCGATTATATGCAAATTTTACCCAACTTTCAATAAGTAACATGCTGACCACCGCATTTCGCAATCTATAACACATAGTTAAACCTCACTGCGGAAGACAAAATGACAACCCCTAACGCCGCGCTTTATCAACAGCGGCTGCAGAAATTTATTGAGCAGGTCACCCTTTATCCGGTTTCCTGCGAAAAGCTTGCCTGCGGCAGGACGGATGAACAATGGCTTGACGCCGTGCTGGCAGGGGGCGCCCGTATCGTGCAGCTGCGGGACAAAGTGTCAGACGACCGGACCTTTTTTGCCAAGGCCCAGGTCTTCAGACGCAAAACAGCCGAGGCCGGCGCCCTGTTTATCGTCAACAACCGGCTGGACATCGCGCTGCTTGCCGAGGCGGACGGCATTCATCTCGGCAACAGTGACCTGCCTGCCCGGGAGGTGCGCCGCCTGGCGCCGGACCTGCTCATCGGCGTATCGGCCAACACCAGGGAACAGGCGGCATCGGCGCAAGCGCGGGGAGCAAGCTACTACAACATCGGCCCGCTTTTTCCCACCGCCACCAAAGCCGGGCTGACAAGCTTCCTGGGCGCTGCGGCCATCCCCGCCTTTTCCGCGGCCTCGGACCTGCCGTTTACCGTGATGGGAGGCATTAAACTGGAGCATGTGCCGCGCCTCACCGCCTCGGGGGCCAGCCGCATTGCCGTGGTCACCGCCCTGACCCGGGCCGAAAACATCGAAGAGGAAACCAGGCGCTGGATTGCCGCCATCAACCAGGGCAAAGAAACCGGGAGGAAACAAAAATGATCAGCCGCAGACTCGAAGAAATCAAACTGCTCATGGAGTATGCCGTGCCTGCCGAGGACCGGCAGCAGGCCCTGGCTATGCTGGAGGAATTCAGCGGAGACCGCATAGCGCTTAATCTCTTTCACGCCTTTTACAGCTTTCTGCCGGAAGGACTTGACGACGCCATCAACGGCCTGCAGGTTATCGCCTTGAAGCAGGGCGTTTTCCTGCTCTGCGCCACCACGGGGATAGACAACTATCTCTACGTGGTCAGCCAGGAACAGGCGGAATTTCTCGGCAGTGCGGCAAACGGCATCTGGGACGGCGAGGTGCTGGAATTTTTCGGCTACCCAACCCGGGAGGAAAGCATCCGCAGCCTGGAGGATCTCACCCGCTTCCCCGCCTACAGCCCGGCCAACGCGGATACCAATCTCTGCCCGATCTGTTCTGCGGCCAACGGGGAATTTCACACCCTGGGCTGCCCGGTGGAAGTCTGCCCCTGGTGCGGCGGCCAGCTCACCCACTGCACCTGCCGCTTCACCATTACCGGCAAAGACCGGCTGACAGGCGAAGACGACCTGGAAGCGTTTCATGACCAGCTGACCCGCAAGGGGCGCGTCCCATTTGATGCCAGGGAACAGCGCCCCGCCTACCCCGCCGGCGGGGAGGAGTGACGGAAACCCATTGCGGATTGGGATGGAGGCATCCGGGGCCGGGCATTTTGCACTCCTCGCTTCCCACAGGGCGGTTCACGAACCGCCCCTACGGTCAGGGCGGGCAGGAAACCGGGTAACCACAAGGGTTGCCCCCTACGTCCTGTTGCCTTTGTGCAGACACCAGGTCTGCCCCTACTTCACGGCATGCAGATATTTGTAGAATTCCGCATCCGAGGAGAGAATCATTCTGGTATTGGCGCCGAAGGTATTGCGGTAGGTCTCCAGACTTTTCGAAAAGGCATAAAATTCAGGATCCCGGTTGTAGGCTTCTGCGTAAATCCCTGCCGCCTCGGCATCGGCTTTACCCTTGATCTCTTCCGCCTCCCGGGTGGCCTGGGAGGTGATGAGTTTTAACTCCCGCTCCACCTTACCGAGGATCTCCGCCTTCTGGCCTTCGCCCAGGGACCGTTTTTCCGCGGCAATTCTCTTGCGTTCCGAAATCATCCGCTCGTAGACCTTCTCGCGCACGGTATCGATATAGTTGACCCTTTTCAGCATGACATCAACCAGTTCAATGCCGTAATCCACGGTGAGCTTGGAGGCCGCCTCAAAAATCATCTGTGAAATCTTGTCCCGGCCGAGCTTGATCGGCTCAGCCTTGGCCTCTTCAGCCACCCCGGCATCAAACTGACCCGGCTCCCAGTCGGAGCTTCTGATGATCTCCACCAGATTATTTTTATTGACCAGATCGCGGATCGAACTGTCGACGATATCATCAAGCAGCGTCATCGCCCGCGGCACATTATCCACCGCCTGCAGAAAGCGCAGGGCATCGGAGATTCTCCAGCGGGCGGTGGCATCGATATAAACAAAGGTCTTGTCATTGGTGGGAATCTGGTTCGGGTCCCCGTCCCAGATCAGGATACGCTTTTCAAACAAACGCACCGCCTGGATAAAAGGTTTTTTAAAGTGCAGCCCGGCCTCGGTAACGGGTTGCCCCACCGGGGCGCCGAACTGGGTGACCACGGCCTGGCTCCCCTCCTGCACAATAAAAAACCCGTCCCAAATGGTGATACCGCCGGCAACCACCACGGCAATTAATAAATATCGCACAAATTGATTCACAGTATTCACCCTTTATTTCGTATTTTGAGGAACTGCTTTCCGGCTGCCGGACAGATCCAGAAAAGGCAGGATTGACTGCTGGCCTTTATCAATGACATAGATATCGGCCACAGAGGGCAGAACCTGCTGCATGGTTTCCAGATACATCCTTTTCCTGGTCACCTCTTCAGCCTTTTTGTACTCCTCAAGCACGGCCAGAAACCGGGCGGTTTCACCCTTGGCCAGATTGGTCCGCTCGATGGCGTAACCATGTGATTCTTCAAGTAATTTCTTCGCATCGCCCCGGGCCTTGGGGATCAATTTGTTATAGGTCTGCTCCGCCTCGTTAACCAGACGCTTCATATCCTGATCGGCTTCATTGACCTCGTTAAAGGCAGGCTTGACCTGCTCCGGCGGGTTAACGTCCTGCAGCTTCACCGTCAACACCTTCACCCCGCTCTCATATTTATTCAGGCTTTCCTGCAGCACCCGGGCCGTGGCCGCTTCAATGATCTCCCTATTACCGAGCACATAATCAAAATCCCGATTGCCGACAATGCCGCGGATGGCCATTTCCGAAACGTCCCGCACCGCCTGGTCTACATCTCCCACCTTAAAGACAAACAGAAAGGGATCCTGCACCTTGTACTGCACAATCCATTCACAATCGATGACATTCTTATCGCCGGTCAGCATGAGCGATTCCATATCATACCCCTGCTTGACAAAAACAGATTTCTGCCCCGGTATTCTGGTGCGGAAACCGAACTCCAGCTTACGCACGGTTTCCACATCGACTTTGACCACGTCATCAATGAGGGGGATCTTGAAGTTGAGGCCGGAGGTGGCGAACTTGTTAAACTTGCCCAACCGCAGCACAACCCCTTTCTCGCCGGGCTCAATGGTGTAAAAAGACGAATAAATGACCTGGATGAAAAAAATGATGGCGACAACAGCCACCACCTTCATGATGCTGCCGCCGATATTGGGGCCGGGACCGCCAGGCGCTGTTTCCCTTTCCTCCCGTCCGCCTCCTCTGCCGCCGCTGCCTTCAAAGCTCTCTTTGATCTTTTTCAAAAGAGCGGCAATCATCTCTTCCGGAGTAGAGGGCCGTTTTTTCTGCCCCCATGGTGGTTGCTGATCATCTAATGGCATTTTTTCCCCGTTTCTGTTTAAGTTCAACCTTCCAGTAGTTAAACGCTCCAACGTTTGAGCGTTCCAACGCCCGCCCATTACAACATTTTTTTCACAAAAAGGCAAGTTGCCAGCAGCCCAGCACAACCAGGATGGAAACCGCCAGAAAAAAAAGCTGCCGCTGCCAGGCATTGCACCATTTCAGAAAAACGGGAAAGCAGGCCACGAGCACGCCGATGCCGATGCCTGCCGCCAGTCCCCAGAAATGGGCGCCCAGATCGGTTCTTTCGCCGCCGCTGCCAAGCATGGCAAGCAAACTCAGTCCGGCGCCAAGGGGCAGCAGAACCCCCTTGAGCCGGAATTGCCTTTTGAGCTCCAGGCCGGTCAGAATGCCGATGGCGCCGAAAACCGCAGTGGAAAAACCCACGGAAAGATGCTGGCCGGTACGCAGCAGAATATTGAAAGCATTGCCGGCGGTTCCGGCAACCAGCACGAGAAACCAGCCCAGGCCGCTGCCGAGAATCTTGCAGAGAAAATGGATGATAATGCCGCCGATGATGACATTGCCCAGCACATGCACCGGATCGGCATGCAGGGTCAGCCCGGTAACCAGGCGCCACCACTGGCCATGATCGACGATCTGCCGCAGATCCACCGCTCCTGAGCTAAACCAGGAACTGTTATCCTGCCAGGGACCGGTCACCCAGAAGAAAATCAGCAGCATCCCCATCAGCAGCAGGGTGGGCGGCTGTCTGTCCCGAAAGGAAAACAGGCCCACCGGCTCCTCTTTCGGAGGCGGCCAGTTTTTGTTCTCTTGCTCAAAGGAGGCGATGTGCCCCACCGCCGCCGCCTTGAAAGGCTCGGCCACGGTTATGAGCCAATAGTCCTGTTGTTTTTCCAGCACATGCGGAATATTGACCGCCTGCAGAACAAGGGACCAGATATAGGCCTGCTGGTATTTTTTTATCCGGGCAACAGGTACCCAGTCGTCATTTTCGGTCACAAAATTTCAAAAGAGATAAGGATTGCTCTTGCCGCGCCGCAACAGCTGCAAGCGGATCAGCAACATGGAGGCTCCGGAAACGGAGAAAATGAAGGGCACCGGTAAATCATCCCGCCCTATTGAGGTCTTAATATAAGCACTCCCGCATCCGAATCAAGATGCATCTGGAATCTATCAAGGAAATTAAGCCCCAGCAGGCCGAACTCAACCTGTTCCGCGCTGTCGACCACCAGGGCCTTGACATCCCTGACCACCCAGCCCTCAAGCTCAACCGAGGCAAGGGTTATCTCCCAGGCCTCCTTGACCCCGCCGGCGGTGGCCACCTTGTAGCGCGGCGTGTTTTGCCTGATCTCCAGGCCAAGGGCGGGCAGCAGCGAGGCCGGAATGGAAACCACCGAGGCCCCGGTGTCAATGAGAAAGGGATAGGTCACCCGGTTGTTGATGGTAGCCGTGACATGGATCTGGCGGGAACCTGGCGGAAAAGGGATGACGATCTCCCCTTCCAGCATCTTCATTTGGGAAATCTGCCGGGCCAGCCGGGCCACCCTCTCAGCCATGGAATCCGGATAGTCCCGCTGCCGGAGCAGTTCTTCCGCCCCGGCCCAGTCCCCCTGGGCCAGGGCCAGCTCCACGCCGTCAAGATGAAGACGGGGATCATCGGCAAAAAAGGTCCTGCTCCGCGTAAGCACAAGAGCCGCCGCGGCAAGCTCTCCTTTTGCCAGCTCATCTTCGAGCCACAGTTGATAGAGCTGCAGATGGAGATCCTGCAGTCCGGCCTGCTCCCCATCCTGGCCGAGGCTCGCCTCTGTTTTTTCTACAAAGTCCAGGGCATCGGCAAATCCCCTGCCGGCCAGGCGGGCGTCCGCGGCAAGCTTAATCAGGCCGAAATCTCCGGTATGCCGGATCACCTCTTCATCCAGCAGCTCGATAAGTTGCGCATATCCGCCCTGCTGATAGAGTTCGTCGGCCAGTGCCCGGGCCTCAGCCAGCATGTTTACCGGCTGCAGACTCTCCGGCACATCCCGGGCATCGAGCTTCGGGGCCAGCAGAAAACCAGCCAGCAGCGCCTGCAACCGTTCAGCCGGACCGGTATTGTCAGCCATGGCCAGGGCTCGGACAAACTGCTCTTCCCGCCCGCCGGCAAAGGTCATCTGGTAGAAATCCGCGACTGTTACCGCCATCTCTCTGCCTTCAGCCGCCGGCCCGGCCCACAGGTAGCCGCCCTCAAGCCAGCCGCCGAAAGTCCAGCCCGTCACCCTGCCGTTTTGCAGCAGAACCCCGGACTCATCCGGCCAAGCGGCGTTTACCGTATGCAGCCAGAAACCCTGCTGCCAGTCGGGGAGCAGGGCAAGATCCTCAATTTGCTTGACGGAGCGCAATGAACGCCAGACGGTCTTCTCCCGATACCGCCACGGCTGAAGAAGGGCGGGTTCCATGTCCAGGGGCTGGGCCAGATGCCAGAGGCCGACATCTTCCCCTGGCCGCCACTGCCCGCCGTCAATGGCCGCGGAAAAACCCGTGGGGGTGAAGCGGAAAAGCCATTTCTTGCCGCCGAGACAGCCCCTTGCCGGCAGGGCCACCCACCAGCGGTCAACCACCACGGCGGAGATGGCGGCAATCTCATTGTCCCACCCGTCATAAACGGAAACAACCCCCACCGGCAGCAGGCTGTTTGGCAAAGCTGCCGGTGCAGGCGGGGCAATCTCTTTTTTCGTCTCCAGAGAACTGGCCGCAGCCGGGACAACCGGTTTCTCCCCCTTCTCCCTGACCTTGGCCGGCGCCGCAACCTTGCCGTCTTGCCGGGCAGAGGATGCCGGCGCCGCAAGCGGGCGGTTTTGCCGGTCAGCCGCAGGAAAAGGGGAAAAAATCCCTTTAAAGAAATAAACGCCCAGGCCAAGGCCTAAAACCACAGCCAGCAGAACCGGCAGCCAGATAAGGACTGGGGGCTTTTTTTCGGCCAAGCCGAGTTCTGCCCCGCACTGCGGGCAGAAATTTGCCCCCGGCTCATGGACGCTGTGACATTTCGCACATTTCATAGATTTTCATCTGCCTCGCCTCCATTAATTACGGAGACCGGAGGCGGTCATGTCACAAAAACAGTGCTATTCCGGCAAAATAGCCCAGACAAGAAAGTTGAAATTATTTATTTAACGATAGTCTACGCAGCACGACCAGGGCAATGATAAACAGCGCGATGCCGCAAAAAAAGCGGCAAGTGATGGAGGGAAAGGCGGGGAAATCCACAAAGAGACCGCAGGCGGCAAGCGGCGTTGTTTTGCCCGATTACCCCTCATCCATTGCCTACCAAGGCTGGGAGAATAGGATTGCCATGAACTCAAAATGTTTATCGACTGCGCATACTGCTTTTATTGGTTATCGCTTTACATTTGCGGCCTGGTGGTATAGATTTTTATAATCCGCGCAGGGACTCGGCAATTGCCGATATGCCATTTAGCAAGCCTGGAAACGTCCGTCATTCCGGTATGCTTTTAACCGGAATCCAGATCCTCCGCTGGATGCCGGCGACAACCCTGCCGGCAGGACGGCACAGATACACGGTGCTTTTATAATTTTTCAACTTTCTGAGTTGTGGTAACATGTTGAAATTAAATTGATATCCTTATGGTCCCCGCAGCTTGTTTCCAGAGAATTCAGCAGCCAGAATAAAACGTAATAAAATCAACCATTCTGAATTCTGTCTCCTGTCTCCTGAATTCCCATGACGGCGATCAGAGCAGCAACTATGTCACAAAAATACCGTTAAGTCAGAAAGTTGAGATAACTTCTTAAATCCCTTATTATTTTCTGCCGTTGTGCAACCAATAGAAATTAGAACATGATCCCATTCTACCAAAAGCCGCAATCACAGACCCGACTGAGCGACCGGCCGGAGGTCCTGCCGTCGTGAGCGGCGGACGCTGGTTTCTGCTGCAATCGGGGCTCCTGTTTGCCGCCCTGCTTGCCCTGCTGCTGCTCTGCAGCCAACGGGTCCAGCGTGCGGAGCGGGAACTGCTGCCGGCCCGCCTGCAGCTGGTCCGCAGCCTGAAGCTGACCGATTTCGCCCTCTGGAGTGAAGCGCGCTACACCCGCCACCCCTCCCAGGCCGACTGGTTTGCCCCGTTCCAGGACTTCCCCTCCTCTTTCGAACATTTTCCGGCCGGCTCGCTGATGGGTCCCCTGCCGGCCCGCCCTGCAACGCGGCTTGAATTCCACCGCCAACCCTCCGGGACAAAACCATGATGCGCCAACTGAAAATCCTCGACTTCGCCATCGCCTCCCTGCGCCGCCGCAAAGGCAAAAGCCTGTCCATTGTGCTGGTCTTCGCCTTCACCGTTGCGGCGCTCAGCTCGGTGCTGCTGCTGACCCACGCGCTGCGCAGTGAAGCCACCCAGCTGCTTGCCGGCGCACCAGACCTGGTGGTGCAACGGGTTATTGCCGGGCGCCATGACCTGATTCCGGCCGACTACCAGCAGAAAATTGAAAAGATTCCCGGAGTCAAACGGGTAACCCCGCGGCTGTGGGGCTATTACTACGACTCGCTGACCGGCTCCAACTTCACCCTGCTGGGCATTGGCAATGATGCCCCCCAGGGATTGACCCTGCTGGCCGGCCGGCTGCCTACCGGCCCGGATGAATGCGCCATCGGCAGCGGGGTCGCCGCATTCCGGGGAGGGGTAACCACCGGGGACGACCTGTATCTCATCGATCAGGAGAATCTCGGGGTCGGCTTTACCATTGTCGGCCTCTTCTCCAGCCAATCCGACCTGCTCACCCACGACCTGATCATCCTGGAAAAGGAAACCCTGCGCAAATTCTTCGCCTTTCCCCCCGGCCTGAACACGGATCTGGCCATTGAGGTTTACAACCCCCAGGAGGTGGATATGGTGGCGCAGAAGATCAAACGGGAATTCCCTGCCGCCAGGCCGATCACCCATGGCGAGATCGTCCGCACCTACGATGCGGTTTTCAACTGGCGCAGCGGCATGCTGCTGTCAATCTTCAGCGTGGCCCTGGTCGCCTTCTGCATTCTGGCCTGGGACAAGGCCACCGGGCTCAGCGCCGAGGAACGGCGGGAGATCGGCGTGCTGAAGGCCCTGGGCTGGGACACCGGAGACGTGCTGCTGCTGAAATTCTGGGAAGGGATGGTCATCGCCCTCACCGCCTTTCTGCTGGGCATGACCGCGGCGCTGCTGCATGTCTTCTGGCTCGGCGCGCCGCTGCTGGCCATGGTGGTCAAGGGCTGGTCGGTGCTCTTCCCGGAGTTTAAGCTGGTGCCCTATATCGACCTGCAGCAGATCTTCATCATCGCCTTCATGACCATTGTCCCGTATCTGGTGAGCACCGTCATTCCCTGCTGGCGCGCCGCGGTCACCGACCCGGACAGCGTCATGCGGGGTTAGGGAGGCTGCCATGATCAGACTGGAACAGGTGGGCAAAATCTACCATCCGGGCAAACCCGATCAGGTGATCGCCGTTGATGACGTATCCCTGGAAATACCCCGCGGCGGGGTGACCGTGCTCAAAGGACCCAGCGGCTCGGGCAAGACCTCCCTGCTTGCCATGATCGGCTGCATGTCGCGGCCGACCCGCGGCCAGATCGTGCTGGACGGCCGGGAGATCTCCCGCCTGCCGGAACGCTTTCTCACCGACATCCGCCGCCGCACCTTTGGCTTCATCTTCCAGCAGTTCCATCTGCTGGCGGATCTCACGGTGGAGGAGAACGTGCTGCTGCCGCTCTATCCCCAGGCAGTGGGCTACGCTGAGATGAAGCGGCGGGTGGCGCAGGTGCTCGGCCCCCTGGGCCTGGCCCCTAAACAGCTCCGCCGGGCCGGCCAGCTCTCCGGCGGCGAGCAGCAGCGGGTGGCGGTGGCCCGGGCCCTGATCGGCAACCCGGAGATCATCATTGCCGATGAACCCACCGCCCATCTGGACAGCGTGCTGGCCAAGGAACTGCTGGTGCTGCTGGCGGGGCTGCTGGCCGCCGGCCGCACCCTGATCATTGCCACCCACGACCCGCTGGTCTTCAACCACCAAATGGTCACCCAGCTGGTATCCATGCGCGACGGCCGGGTGCAGGAGGAACAGACGGCGTGATCCTGCATCCGGGCATCCTCGCCCTGCTGCTCGGGGCCCTGCTGGTAATCCTGCTGATGCTTTATGCCTGCAGCATCGGCTTCAGCGTGCTGCGCCACTGGGACCGTGCCAGTTATGCCCAACAGCAGCTCGAACTGGAACGGCGCACCTACCTGATCTCCACCATGGTCAACTACGCCCTGGGTTTCCAGGCCCTGTCCCTGCTCCTGTTCATCTATACGGTGGACAGCCTGCATCCCCTGTTCATCGGGGCCATGTGCGCCACCGGCACCCTGAACGCCAATCCGGTGGGCTGGGATGTGCTGCTGGTCAAGATCCCCGTCTTCTTCCTGGCCTGGCTGTGGGTGATCGTCAACCATTACGATCTGCGGGTGGAGGACTCCCCCCTGGTGCGGCCCAAATACGCCGCCCTGTTCGTGCTGCTGCCGCTGGTCGTGCTCGATGGCTGGTGGCAGTTCCGTTATTTTACCGGCCTTGACCCGCAGATCATCACCTCCTGCTGCGGTTCGCTGTTCAGCCAGTCGGGCAAAGGGATCGCCAGCGGTCTGGCCGCCCTGCCCATCGTGCCCATGATCTGGGTTTTCTACCTCTGGCTGCTGCTGCTGCTCGTTCTTGTCCTGCCGGCCTTCCGGTACAACTCCTCCGCCCTGCGCTACCTGCTGGCCCTGGCCGCCCTGCTGCTGTTGCCGGTGGGCCTGGCTGCCGTTATCTCCTTTATCTCCATCTACATCTACGAGATGCCGACCCACCACTGTCCCTTTGATCTGCTGCAGGGAGGCTATCACTTCATCGGCTACCCCCTCTATCTGGCCCTGTTCGGCACGGTTCTCTGCGGTCTAATCCCCGGTCTCATGCGGCTGCTGCAGCTTGTTGCCCCAGGCCTGGGACCTGTTTTCGTGCGGCGGGAACACTTCTGGCTTGCCGCAACGCTGATCTTCCTGCTGCTCCTGCTGGTCCTGGTCAGCTGGCCGCTGCTGTTTGGTTCCTTTACCCTGCAGGCTTACCTGTAACCGGTTTGGCTTAACCTGCCGTTCGTGGCCGGTTCAGCTATAAAAACAACCTGGCTTTTTAAATCCTTTAACCTTGACAAAGACCATAACAACCCATAAAAATTATTAGAAATAATCAAATCATTTTCTGCCGCAACCGCCCTTTTCATGACCAGGGCGCCATAGATAAAAAAGAAAGGAAGAGGAGGCCCCCCGCCTTTACAAACATCCAACCACTCATCCTGCAACTGTTCGGAGGCGAAAATGAAGAATTCCCCTGGATCTGTAACATTCCTGCTGCTTTTTGCCGTGACCCTTTTCTGCACCGGCCAGAATGCCGCGGCGGCGAACTACAAACGAAGCGAGATAAAAACCACGGTGCCTGACGTGGTCCTGATCGACCAGGACAACAAGAAGGTGCCGCTCCGCGCCCTGCTGCAGGGCAAGGGGCCGCTGGTCCTGGATTTCATTTACGCCTCCTGCACCACCGTCTGTCCCATCCTGTCCGCCGGGTATGCCAACCTGCAGACCAAACTCGGTCCGGACAGCGACATCCAACTGGTGTCCATCAGCATTGATCCGGAAAACGACACCCCGGAGGTGATGAGGAAACATCTGGCGCGATACCAGGCCCGGCCGGGCTGGACGTTTCTGACCGGCAGCCGCAAGGATATCAACAACGTCCTGGATGCCTTTGACGCCTATTTCGCGGACAAGATGTGGCACCAGCCGTTGAACTTCGTCCGGACCACGGAAGAGGGCAAATGGATCCGCCTCGACGGGATGATCGGCGGCAGCGATCTGCTGCGTGAAATCGAGACGGCACGAAAGCAGTAAGGCATTCAAGGGGGAAACCGGGCAGCAGGACGGGCAAGACCTTCCCTGGACCATTCACCTTCCAGGGTGACTTTGGGCAAATAAAAAGGGGTTACGCCGTAAAGCGTAACCCCTTGATATTTTCATGGTGCCGAAGGCGAGACTCGAACTCGCACAGGAATACTCCCACTAGACCCTGAACCTAGCGCGTCTACCAGTTCCGCCACTTCGGCATTGCGTGAAGAGCTTATTTACCGAATTTGCCTCTCTTTTGTCAAGTTTTTTTGCAATCTATTTTTGCCTGCCGCATAAAAACTGAAAAATTTACCACCGGGAGCACAGAGTCCACCGAGCTAACTGACTGTAATAAAAAAATATTCCCCTGTGATCCCCCTCCCCGGTTTCCAGGTCTTGCGAGGAGGAGAAACCCCGGCGCTGCAGCAGAGGCGGGGTTTATGCCCGCCCTGGTTCCCTGCCGCAAGCCGTGCGGGACCCGGCCCGTTTGCCGACTTTTTACCGAGCCGGCGATTTTCAATCTTGAGACATTCCGGCTTTGTGATTATCATTGTCACCATGAAAACATACACGGATCTCTCGGAAATCACCAAACCCATTGCCAACCCCTTTGTCACCATCGGCAACTTTGACGGTGTGCACCTGGGCCATCAGATGCTCTTCAGCGAAGTGACGGGCAAAGCATACAAGAACAACGGCACCAGCGTGGCCATCACCTTTAATCCCCATCCCCTGAAGGTGGTGCGGCCGGATATCGGCATCAAGCTTATCTCAAACTGCGAACAGAAACGCGAACTCATTGAGCACGCAGGCCTTGACGTGCTGATCATCATCCCCTTTACCAGGGATTTTGCCGCCACCTCTGCCGTCAATTTCGTGGACAAGGTGCTGATCGGCACCATCGGCCTGCAGGAGCTGGTGGTCGGTTATGATTATGCATTCGGCAAGGGGCGGGAAGGCGATATCAATTTTTTAAAAAAGCAGGGGGAGCTGAAAAATTTTCCGGTCACCGTGGTTGAGCCCTATTATGTGGATGGGGTGCTGGCCAGCAGCACCAAAGTCCGGGAGCTGGTCAGCGCCGGCGAAATGCGGGAGGTG
>JALNXE010000047.1 GCA_023230525.1 Desulfobulbaceae bacterium | reverse complement strand
TGCGGTGATGGGGGTTAGCCGATCAGCGCACATCGATCAGTCCGGTGCGGATGGCAAACTTGACCAGTTCGGTGGCCGAGTGCATGTTCAGTTTGTTCATGATGCGTTCCCGGTGCCGGGAAACGGTTTTCGGGCTGAGATCAAGTTTGCGGCCGATTTCCGGGGTGGTGAGCCCTTCCGCCACCAGCTCCAGAATTTCCAGTTCCCTTTTACTGAGGGTGGCAAGATCGGCGGATGTCAGGTTCTGCTCGCCGCTGCCCAGGCCGCCCTTATTGATCCGCTGGTAATCCTCCAGCAGCCATCTGGCCAGGGCGGGCTGCAGATAGACATTGCCCGACGCCACCGCCTTGATGGCGGAAACCAGTTCTTCCGCAGCCGCCTGCTTGGTGATATAGCCCTTGGCCCCGGCGGCGAGCATCTCGAAAAAATACTGTTTGTCCTCATGCACGGTGAGCGCCAGGACCAGACAATCCGGGAAACCGGCGCTGATCCGCCGGGTCGCCTCCAGGCCGTCCATGGTGGGCATGGAAATATCCATCACCACCACTTCCGGGCCGAATTCCGGGATGCGCGCCAGGGCCTCGGCACCGTTTGCCGCCTCGCCGACAATTTCAATCTGCGGATCCATGCCCAGCAAGGATTTTAAACCGGAACGAACCACGTCATGATCATCAACCAGCATGACTCTGATCTTTTTCATCTGCATACTACCTCTGCTGCTGTTTTTTTTGAGAATCCTGCGGCGGGCTGGAGATGTTGACTTGCCTGCGAGAGACCGCCCGCACCGGAGCAGATACGAAATGAAGGAACCGGTTACAACAAGGCGTGATGTTTCACATCCGCCCGTCTCCCCGGTCCCTGGCTGAAAAAACTTCCTGGCTAATAAAAGTCGAACTTAGGAGTTCTGCACCGGCAGCATCCGCTTAATATCCGCCTGGTCACGCAACCCTTTCAAATAGGTTTCGAACTGGTTGTCGATTTTCTGCTGGCTGAGATAGGTGCTGATCTTCTCCTTTACCTCATCAAAGGTCAACATCTTTTCCGGCTGCTTATCCGTAACCTTAATCAGATGATAACCGAACTCGGTGGTAACGATATCGCTGACCTGGCCTACCGGGCTAGTGAAGGCCACGTCGGCAAAGGGTTTAACCATCTGCTGTCTGACAAAGAAATCCAGGTCGCCGCCATTGGCTTTGCTCGGACAATCGGAACTCTCCTTGGCCAGCTGGGCGAAGTCGCCGCCATCCTTTAATTTCTTCTGAATGCCTTTGATTTTTTCCATGGCCGCTTTCTTGGTGGCGTCATCGGCATCAGTTGCCACGGCGACCAGGATATGGCTTGCCCTCACCTTTTCAGGCTGTTTGATGCTCTCCTTGTTGGCATCATAAAACTTGCGCATCTCGTCATCCGTTACCTTTGCCTCGGCGTTGAACCGGTCATACAGTTTCTTCTGCAAACCCTCGATGGCTATTTTCCGGCGCAGCTGGGTCTGCATGATATCTTCGGTCAAGTGATTCGTGGTCATGAAATCCTTGAATTCCGTATCAGAGGGGAACTGTTTCTTAAAGGCAGCCATTTTCTCTTTTATGGCATTGTCGTCAACGGTGATTTTTTCCTGCTGGCTGGCCTGATACAGCAGCTCGAAATCAATAAGCCTGTCCAGGGTGAGATTCTCAATTTTCTGCTGCTGGTCCTTGCCCCCTTCAGGGGAGCCGAGACCGGCGCCGGCAAACTGCTGTTTGGCCACCTCCATGGCTGAATCGAAATCCCGGCTTGAGATGGGCTGGCCATTGACCTTGGCGACAACGCCGTCTTCATTTTTCGCGTCAGCCGCCATTGCCGTTGAGGCGATGCACAGCAACAGAAAAACCAATGCAAATCTGCACGCATTATTTAGAGAAATTTTCATGAATTGTCCTCTCTTTAAAATGAATAAAAAAGTTGCCGGTCAGGTTTTGCTAAAACAAACCGGGCAACTTATTGTTAGTTTCCATCTAACCTATCCTCAAGCTGATTTTATTTCATCCAGTTTTTTCAAAATATATGAAATAAGCCGCTGTAACAAAATAATATCGTCATCCTGATGGTCAAAACGGTAGAAAGAGCCGTTCTGAAATGGCCTAGAAAGCAAAGGTTATTTCGTAGCGGTTCCTCAATGCAGAGAAAATATGCCGGGAAACGCGACCTTGAGTGTAAGGACATTTTGCCGCGAAAAGGGTTCAAAAAATCTTTCCCTCATTCTTTCTTTCCCCCTGGTCAGGCCGGGGAAATTGGGCAGGACACCCTAAAAAAAATATGATTGGGCATTATGCCCTATCAAAATGGGGCATACCCCCCACTTCCCTTGCAGCACAACGGGTACCACGTTGTATCTTTTTGAAAATCCGGCAAAAAATATCCTTTTTTAACCTGTTGATCTGCAAATCCTATTTCTTTCCTCCCTTTTTTTTAGGGCATAATTACCCACTGTCCCCCCTACCGGGCACAGAGCTTGCTCAAGCACCCTGGCAAAGTCCCCCAACTTTTCATGAAGCGTGTTACAGGCATGAAATTTTTGCCGGCCGTTCACCTTGAGATCACTCACGGTTCCCCCAAACCGGGTTGCCCGGCTGGGCAAAAAGAAACAATGAAGAAGCCGGTTAAGCCCGGCTAAGGAGTGGAAAATGAAAAAAAGTTATAAAAACGGACTCATGCTCAGCGCCATCACCGCCGCGGCCGTGGTACTGGGCGGCAGCCAGGCCTGGTCACACCCGTCGATCTATATCAAGGACGCGAACAACCAGTTCCTCAGACCGGTGTTTGTCGATGCCGGCCTTGACGGGACCCCCGGCAACGCCGATGACACCTATAAACTTCCCGCCGGACCGCTGCCTGCCTACAGCAGCAATAGAAGCTGCGGCGAATGCCACGATTACCAAGCCATCGAGCGGCATTCCTACCATGCCCAGCTCGGCGCCAACCAGATTCTCGGCTGGAACGCCTGGGCCATGGGCAACTGGAACGCCGAGGCCACCCAGGGCAAACCCTGGGTGCAGTCCCCCGGCCACGTCGGCAAATGGTGACCCCCCTCCTCTCGCCAGTTGGCGAAACTCTTCCCCAATGACCTGACCGGGTTCAACGCGGCCCTGAAAGGCCAGTATTACGAGGATGTGGATAATGACAGCGTCTACACCGCCGGCACCGACACCCTTGTCGATTCTTCCGGCAACAGACTTGACGTCAACGGCGTCGCCACCTACGTCAAGGCGGCCGCCACCGTCAGACCCCGAACCCAGGCCCCGGTCAACTTCGCCGCGCCGGTTGATTTCGGCACGGCAGCGGCCTTCAAGAAACAGGTGGATCTGTCCGTGGCCGGCCAGATGCGCGACTGCGGCGAATGCCATGTCGGCGGCGGGGCCATGGAGTACCTGCCCCTTGCCCCCGGCACCAATCTCGCCACCACCCCCCGGCAGGAACTGCGCACGGCCAACCTGACCGGCATCAATGCCTGGAACTCCTTCATCGACCAGTTCGACGAGGACCATGACGGCGAGCTCGGCGAGGTCCTGCCCCAGGACTACAGCCAGACCGGCGTGCTGGAGATGGACTGCCTGATGTGCCACCTGGAGGGCTATTCCTGGGAGGCACGGAAAGACGCCATCCGCAGCGGAAAATTTGATGCCTCCAGGGTAGTCGGCGCGGGCATCGGCGAGGCGGTCAGCGGCACCACCGTCAATTACTTTCCGGATTCCATCGAACCCTATTACTCATCCACCAGGGGCTGGACCATCAGGATGACCAGCATGATCAGGGATCGCATCCAGCCCACGGTGAGCGACAACTGCGCCTCCTGTCACGCGGATATGCACGCCGTGGATTGGAAGAAACGCGGCGACAGCTGGAACGTGCCCTACGAGGCTGACGTGCACGGCGCCCTCGGCTGCCTGGGCTGCCATGAGCGCACCGACGGGGCGGATATGCTGTCCACCTCAAGCCATCCGGCCCCGGCCAACTGGACCGGCCAGGCCAACACGGCCCTGGGCCACGATCCGGCCAAAGGCAATGCGCCTTACAGCTCCCTGTGGAACAACAATGACAACACAGCGGCCAAGGGTTGCGCCGGCTGCCACAGCGGCGCGCCGGCTGCCAACAATTACGGCGCGGTTGACCCCGCAGCCCGGCACGCGGCCCTCGGCCTGACCTCGCTGATCCTGCAGACCGGCCGCAACGGGGTTGCCAACGCCAGCCACCTCGACATCATCGACTGCTCCGGCTGCCATGTCCGCAAACTCGGCCACGGCCCGGAGGGCGCGGAAAGCCTGTACGAGTGGGGCACCGGCGGCGCCATGGTTGACGCCACCGGCGTTGACGCGGACGGCCGCCTCGCCGATCACGAGAACCTCTATGTCGAACGCACCATGGAGAACAACCTGGCCCTGGCCTGGCAGGGCAACAAGCTGATCCGCACCAATGCCCTGACCACCATGTTCTGGCGCGATAAGGACGAGGATTTCGTCAACGGCGGCGCCGCGGGCTTTGTGGATATCAACGCGGACGGCCAGACCGGCGGCATGGATGCGGTCAACCCGTCCCATATCCGTGACGCCATGGCCCTGGCGAATCTTGGCCCCCTCACCGCGGACGGCATTGTCGACGCAACCGAAGTCAATACCCAGCGCGCCGCGCTCAAGGCCTACCTGCCCACTGTGGGCATCAACCTCGACCCCAACGGCACCGGCGCCCAGGACAAGCTCAAACTCACCTTCATGGGGGTCATGTTCAAGGTCAACCACAACGTCAACCCGGCCAGATATGCCTGGGGTGCGGGCGGCTGCACCGACTGCCACGGGCCGGACAAAGGCTTTTACAACGGCGCTTACGAGCTGAAGGGCCGCGACCTGACCATCAATTTCGCGGCAACCGATGCCGTGCCCCTCACCAAGGTCAACATGGATGACTACAATGCCGACGGCGCATTCGGCAACCTCCCCGCTGACTGGCAGATGACCGATTTCCATCCGTCGCTGTTCGCCAAGGCGGCCCAGGGCAATGCCCGCACCATCGCCCTGTCGGTCAGAAACGCCGCCAACACCTCCATGCGGCCCATCGACCGTTCCGAGGCCCTGTGGGAGACGGATTTCACCCCGGCCAACTCAGGCTATGACGGCACCATCATCACCACCCAGGACGGACCCAAGGCCAGCCGGGCCGAGTACGTGGACTATCTCAACACCCGCGTCACCGGCGCCCATAACCGCCACGTGGCCGCGGGTTTCGGCAAGTGCACCACCTGCCATGACGACGGTGCCGGCAACATTGATTTTGCCTCCATCTCCGACACCGGCAGCCCCCTCGCCTTTACCTACACCGCGGATCCGCTGGGCAATCCGGGCACCTGTTCAGCCAACGCCTGCCATGGCGCCAACGGTTTCTCCACCAGCAACTATTGGGTGCTGCCCCAGGTGGTTCCCCAGCTCAGCGCCCTGTCCAGCACGGACACCGACCGGGTGGTTGAGCTGAACGCCAGCCGCTCCTTCTGCCCGAACGGCTGCGACTATGAGTTCGATTTCAGCGACGGCAACGGCGTTTTCATGGGTGGCAACGGCACCGATACGGCGGTTATCCGGTATCCGGCAGCCGGCAGCTTCCAGGCGGCGGTTTATGCCACCGACACCGTTACCGGTGAAAAGCGGGCTGACAGCGTAACCGCTACGGCCATGATCGTCGAGCCGGAAGCAGCGGCCATGGATTTCGCCACCGCAGTCAACAACAACGTGGCTACCCTGACCGCACCGATCCTTGATGCCGGCGTGGTTCGCGCCTACATCTACTGGGGCGACCGCACCCGGACCGTTTCCGCCAACCCGCAGGTCGAGCTGGCAAACGGCATCAAGCATACCTACAGCCGCGGCGGCCGCAGCTATAATATCGTCGTCGAGGCCATTGACGCTGATCACATCAAGACCAGCTTCACCTTCAGTCAAGATATTGATTTAACGGTAGCTATCCCGTAAGTAAACATTCTGCTTTACCCAGCAGATCCATAACCAGGAGGCAGGCGGATTATTCCGCCTGCCTTTTTTGCTGCCCTCGCTCCCGGGCAAAAATTGCCCAATGATGGCACATTGGCAGCCACCAGCAACTATGGCAGACTGCAACGCCCTGCTGTTTCATCCTGCATCAATCAGCACGACAAAATTGCAACAAAATCGGAATTGCTCGACAATTTTGTCACCTGTCACGCAGCCCTGTTACAGCTGAAAAACATGGTCAAACCAGGCCTGCAGGGTCATTGCACTTTGTCGAGGCGGCGCTTCCTATGGCAGAATAACCACGACAAAAATGTAACCCTGCCAATCAGGAGAAGCAGCGCCGGATACGCTTGGGGGATTAAAAAGAGGGGGGAAGAGGGGAAAAGGGAAAAAGGACGGAAACCCGGAAAAGCCGGGCGGGCTTCCTACAGGCAGGAGGCTGCAAACGCAGCATGCACCCCCGTCCCGCAAGACAAAGGGCAGGCGTGACGGGCAAAACCACCAGGTATCGCCACCGAGCAAGCCACATGCTGGAATTGTTCCCGCACATCTCCTGTGGCTTGATCAGCGCAATACTCTCTACAAGCGGAAAACGGCGTCCGGGAATTCCGGTCCAAGCCGATTTTGCTCAGCCCTGGCTCGCTCATTTTTACAGGCTGCCGCACATCATCACGAAGTTTTCACATTCCTTGCGGTTGACAAAGGGACAGACCTCCTTTCTGAACCACATGGCCTTTGGGCACCAGAAGCGCCCCTTGTAAGGCTCATTGCAGCCCCTGCGGGTGAGTTTTGCTCTCTGACGATCACCGTATTCCACCGTATTTTCCTGAATTGTAAATCTCCATACTGACATCTCGATTCCTCCTTCACAGTTCGGGTTCTTCATTGCAGCCCGCCCTGCTGATCCCTTGACAAAACCCGTCAAGACAACCTGGCAAAGCCCTGGACAAAACAAAACCAAATGGAGAGAAAATCGTTCATCAATTCATGGCAGCCGCCGCGCTAATTTTAAAAGCCAATCCTTGCCGCATGCCGCTCAAGAACAAAAGAAATACACCGAGTCCGGCGGATGGCCGTCAGCTTCTTCCTGACCGGCTTTGCTTTAAAATTTATACAAAGCAAATCGCGGGCCACAAAACGATAATCAGGGGATTAATGAGTGATTACAGGGAGACAACTTATTGAAAGCAAACGATGGATTATTTTTCTACGGCAGAAGTGCAACCATGCGCCGTGGATCAGACGGCGCATGGAGGTAAGAACGCGAAATTGCCGGGCAGGCATTATCACTTGCCCATGTACCGGTATCCCTGCCGGGCATTCGGTTCCTGGGACTCTGCTTTGCGCAGATTAAGCGGATACATGAGCACCGTGCTGTCGCTGATCGAGAAGATGTCCAGCCAGCCGGTATTGGTAATGATGCCGACAAAAAGGGTGGCTGCCTCCTTGTTGGCCGGGGTGGAGATCATGTTTTGCGTTTCTGGCTATAGCGGAATATCAGTCCCGGGCCTTCAGGCCGATTGCCCAGGCTCACGCTTCCGCCCAGACAGGCGGCGGCTTCCCTTGCAATTGCGAGCCCGAGTCCGCTGCCCTCGCCGCTTGCCCCAGGCAGCCGGTAGAACGGATCAAACACACGTTCCCTCTCGGAGACGGGAATACCGGGGCCATTATCGATTATCTCGCAAACAGCACCATCCTCAGCCGCATACAGCCTGAGGGTAACCTCGCCGCCCGCGGGGGTATATTTCAAGGCGTTCTCCAGGGCGTTCTTGAGTATCAAACGAAGATTTTCCGGCGCGGCCGGGAGCAGGAGCGGCCCCTCCCCTTCGAGTCCCAGGTCGATTCCTTTGGCCTCCGCCCTGGGAAGATATTCCGCGATCAATTCGCGAGACAGTGCCGAGACATCGACGGTGGTGGTTTCCGCCGTTCCCGCCTGGATTCTGGCAAGGTTCAGGAGCTGTTCCGTAAGCTTTATCGCCCGCTCTATTCCAGCCTGGAGAGGGATGATCCGTTCGTTCATGCTCTCGATTGATCCGGCCTGCCTCAGGTTTTGCGCTTGTATCGATAATGCGGTGAGCGGACTTCGGAGTTCGTGCGCGGCATCGGCAACGAAGCGGCGTTGCTGCCCCATGAGATCGATGACCCGGGCCAGCAGCCGGTTAATAGCCTGCACAAAGGGCCTGATTTCGTCCGGAACGTCCTTATCGGGAAGTGGACGAGGCTGATCCGCCGGCTGGGCATCCAAGTGATCGGCGAGATTTCTGACCGGCCTTAGTTCGTTGCGCACGATGCGCATGATCAGCCACGCCATGACCGGCAGCAGGAACAACAAGGGGGTAAACGTGCGCAGTGCGCTGTTTATGGCAATTTCGTCACGGGTTTCGGTTGGCTGGGTCACCACTGTTATTTTACCCGCCGGGTCTTCCTGCAGGAAAACCCGCAGGCGCTCGCCAGCCATATCAAGGGTGTGAAGGCCAGATGATATATTTCCGGCAAGCCAGCCGGGGCGAGGGGCATCCGGCAGTACATAAATGACGCTGATTCGTGACTCAGGCTCGTCCAGGGCGATCTCGGCCTGATTTTGCCGAGGCCACTCGTTATTGGCGGATGCCGTGGTGCTCCGTGTCGTCAGCAGAGCGATCTGCCGCAGCATGTCATCCTGGAATTCCCTGGCTTCGCCATAGGCCAGGATAAACGACACCAAGGCCGCGATCAGTCCAGAAAGCAGGATGGCACCGTCCAGCATTAAAGTAAGCCGCCATTGCAGTGACCGTTTCATGACAGTTTCTCCACCATCCAACCGGCCCCGCGCACGTTCTTAATGGTCCCGGCCCCGAGTTTTTTGCGTACCGCGTGAATCAGAAAATCAACGGCGTTGCTTTCCACCTCTTCGTTCCAGCCATAGATATGCTCTTCCAGTTCCGCCCTGGCGAAAATCCGGCCGGGATGGAGCATGAGTGCATGCAGCAAAGCAAACTCACGCGCACTCAAGACCGCCACCGTGCCGCCGCATGCCGCTTTATGGGTTGCCGGATCAAGGCTTACTTTGCCATTGGTGAGAATGGGCGCAGCCTGTCCGCCCTGACGACGGACCACTGCCCGCAGCCGGGCGAGCAATTCGTTGATGTCAAAGGGCTTGACAAGATAGTCATCCGCTCCCAAATCAAGGCCGGCAATGCGGTCTTTCACGCCATCACGGGCGGTAATGACGATGACTGGGATTTTGTTTCCGGCCTGGCGCAGGCGCCGCAGCACATCCAACCCGTCACGCTTGGGCAGGCCGAGATCAAGCAGCACGACCTCGTGTTCACCGTATGCGAGGGTGCTGCCGGCTGTCTCGCCATCTTTTACCCAATCCACGGCATGGGCGGCATCCTTGAGGGCAACGGACACCGCCTCCCCTATCATGGCATCATCTTCGACCAACAAAATACGCATCAATACTCTCTCTCTTCCCAATGAGTTCGCCGCCAAAGCTGCAGATATCGCCCGGCAAGGCGCAAGGATACGGATGCGGCCGGGATGTCCTGCGGAAAGTATACATCCCATCCACTAAACCGTTGTAAAAAAAATACTATGTTCATCCTGAAAACCAAAAAGCAACGGCCGGAATTCAGAAAGTTGCGAGACTTCCGGCTCAGGCTTTGCTGCCTTATCATTGTCTAATCTTCACCAGCTCCATTGTCCGCCTGGTTTGCCATGCGGTACAGACAATGAGAGCGCCAAGAACAGAGAAAAGGACGGCGGAAGCGCTCATCGTCCCGAATCCGAGGCCTCCGGCACTCACCGGCTTGGTGAAAAAATCGCCCATTGTGGCACCGAGCGGCCGAGTCAGGACAAAAGCCGCCCAGAACAGAAAGACCTTGGAAATTCTGGAATAAAAGGCGGCAACAGTCACAAGGGCGAGCAAACCGAAGATCAGGAGCGCCCCGCCGCTGTATCCCAATCCTGACTGATCGGCCAGAAAGTCTCCCAGGGCTGTTCCCAGGGTGTTGGAAAACAGAATCGCAGTCCAGTACAGCAGTTCCTCCCTGGGAGTCGAGATGTTGGTGACCGAGAGTGATTTTCCGCTCAACCGCCAGAGCGCAAAAATCGTCAACAGGCTCGCCACCAGAATCATGGAGCCTTTCGCGTAACCCAACCCCAGGGTTCGATCCATGTAGTCCGACATGGTTGTTCCAGCCGTGCTCGTCATCAGAATTACCGCCCAATACAGCAGCGGATGAAATTTTTCAGCAACCAGCTGAGAGACCAGGGTGACCAGGAACACCCCGATCAGGATGAGGGAGCTGACGGCATAGCCAACGTTCAGGGTCATGGACAACAGGTCCCCCCCGGTCTCGCCAAGCGTGGTGGCGCATATTTTCATGATCCAGAAGAAGATCGTGATCTGTGGAAGTTTATTCATTTTTTTATCCTCTCCGAAAAAGCGGGCCGCAAGGCTAACGTGTTAGCTGCGGCAGTCTCACCGACGGTAGCCGCCAGTACTTTGATGATCCAAAACCAGTGAGAAACGCCGGGGCGGACATGCCGCCCCGGCGGGACAACCGCTGCCGCGCTTAATCGTCCTTGTCCTGCCCGTCGTCATGATCAGCCTTATCCTCTGTGGCGGCGAGGACCTTGCCGCTTGCCGGGTCGACCTTCACGTCCATGACCTTCATCCCATTCACCACTTCGACGTCAAAGACCCACTGATCTTTGTACTTTTCAAACTCAGCGCGGGACCCCTTGCCGGCGACTTGCTGCTCAGCGGCGGTGACAGCTTGCGCCAGGCTAATCTTTGCTGTTTGGATAGCCAGGGCATCATTATCATTCTCCCTGCCGTTAGCAGCGTAGGCGCTGCCGATGATAGTTAGTGAAAGGACCGCAAGGGCCGCCGCGAGATAGCTGTTACGTTTCATAATATGACCTCCATTTGAAATGAGTTGCGCGTTTATTCGCGTTACCTGAAATATAACAATCAAGAATTAGGGGAGAATTAGGAGGGCAAATAAATGTGCATTGGGAGAGTGGTGCGCCGGAAAAAAGCAGGGGACTTTTCAGGAAACCGGCAACTCCGGATATACCGGCGGCCGGGTCGCAAAGCGCCGGCATTCCCGCCGGGCTGTTGCGCGGGCATCCAGGAACCCTACTGGATGCCCGCTAAAGCCATTCGGGCATGGCGATAACGATAAATAGTGCTTTTGAAATTTCCAAGTCCCTTGGGCGGAAAGAACCGGGCGTTCAGCGGGTGATCTTCTTCTTGATATCAAGAATGGGGGTGCCGTCCAGCATATCCAGCCCCGACACCTCAATGAGATTGCCGTGCACCCTCAGCACCTTCAGCTCGGAAATGGCGATGGGATTCGGCCTTACCGGGCTGCGGGTGGCAAAGACGCCGCGCAGCCCTTTTGACCTGTCTCCCCGCGGGTAAACCTTGAGAATGTCCCGGCTGGACCTGTGGAGCCAGAACAGCACCACGATTGTTTGACCGGGGGCAATGCCGTCAAGACCCTCCTGATATGCAGGATAAATCTCCAGGGTCCCGGCCCTCGCCGACTCATCGAAGTTTTTGGGGGCGTCCTCCAGGCTGGTGATATCCCCATGGAGGACGCCGATGAATGGGCATTGGGCTTGTTCCATTCAGCTCACCGCGCTCATGAAAGGGGGATGGGTTTGTCTGCGGCAGCCGCCGGCGTCGCCTGTGCTTTCATAAAGAAATAGGTTCGGACCGCAGCATAAACCAGGGGAAAGACTCCAAAAACGATAAAAACCAGATCCCCCGGCATCCGGCCCCATTCCACGGCACGCACCAGCCGCCGGGTCAGGTACTCACTCCCCCTGGCATGCCAGTAGCCGTTGCTGAGGACATCGTAAAACTGCATCACCCCGCCCGGAAAAAGATTGCACACCACCATGAGCATCAAGCCGATATTCAAGCCCCAGAACGAAAGCCTGACATATTTTTCGATATGTTCCCACTGGCTGTCCGTCAGAACCTGCCGGAAAGACATGACCATCAGGGCAACGCCCTCCATGCCGAACACGCCCATGAGAGCGGTATGGCCATGGTTGGGGGTGAGAATGGTGCCAACCTCGAAATAGCTCACCACCGGCAGGTTGATCAGAAAGCCGAAAACACCGGCCCCGACGAAATTCCAGAAACCAACGGCCATCAGAAAGTAGAAAGTCCACTTATGGGGAATAGCCAGACTCCTGCCGCACTGCTGGCATTCCCCCCGGGTGAGCTTGATAAAACTCCAGGCATCCAGGGTGAGCAGGGTAAGCGGCACAACTTCCATGGCCGAAAAAAGCGAGGAGAGGGCCATATTGAAAGTCGACTGCCCTGTCCAGTACCAATGATGGCCGGTACCGATGATGCCGGCCCCCAGGAAAAGAATGGCATCGAGATAAATAACCCTGGCCGCGGTCAGTTTGGACACCAGCCCAAGGCGGAAAAAGGTTACCGCCACCATGGTGGTCACGAAAAGTTCGAAAAAGCCCTCGACCCAGAGATGAATAATCCAGAAACGCCAGTTGTCGGCTATGGAGAAATCGGTGGTGCTGCCGAAGAAAAAAGCCGGCAGATAAAAAAAGGGGATCGTGAAGGCGGCCAGGCCGAAAAGCCAGGCAACCTCACGGCGCGCCGGGTCCCGCAAGGCAGGATGCAGGGCGCGAAAAACCAGATAAACCCAGTAGAGAAGCGCCGCAGCCAGCAGAAACTGCCATCCCCTGCCGATTTCCAGGTATTCCCAGCCCTGGTTACCGAACCAGAACCAGAGATCGCCCAGCAACTGATTAATACCCAGCATCTCGCCGAGCAGGCTGCCGAGGGCCACTACCACCAGCAGGACGAAAAGGAGATCCACTCCCCTGACCTGGCGGGCCGGTTCCTTTTGCCCCAGGGACAGGGAAAGCAGCAGGCCTCCGGCCACATAACTGGTGGCGATCCAGAAAATGGCCAGCTGCAGATGCCAGGTGCGCAGGATATTGCTGGGTAAGATTTCGGCCAGATCAAACCCATAGAACGTCCCGGGATCTGCCCGGTAATGGCCGACCGCTCCGCCCACGAGAACCTGCAGCATAAAAAGCAGGGCTACCACCACAAAATACTTGATGGTGGCTCGTTGCCCTGGGCTGGCGATACCGGGCAGCATGGAGGGGTGCACATGACCTCTCTCCCCCTGCCAGCCCAGAAACCCGAATTTGCCGAAGGCAAAGAGCACCAGCGCCGTACCGGCAAGCAGGGTGATGAGGCTCAGGGCGCTCCACAGAACCGACTCGCTGGTCAGGGTGTTGCCAGCCAGCGGATCATAGGGGAAATTATTGGTATACGAATACGATTTATCCGGCCGCTCGGCCACCGAGGCCCAGGCAGCCCAGGCGAAAAAGGCGGTGAGCTGGCGAAGTTCCCCGGGATTTTCAAGAGCGTTTTTCCGCAAACCGCCATTGGCGGCCGGATCGGAGAAATACCGGGTCCAGCGGTTAATCTGCCGTTCATAGGATGCCACTTCCGCCTGCCTGAAGGCCAGGATGCCGGTGCGGCCGTCAAACTGATTGCTTTTCAGCAGAGGCGCAACAGCGCTGCGAACCGTTTCCTCTTCCAGGGGACTGAGTTGCCCGGATTGCCTGCCGTAAAGTTCTTGCGCCAGCAGGTTATGGGCATCGATGGCCAGCTGGTGCAGATATTGCGCGGAAAAGTCAGGGCCAAGATAGGCGCCGTGCCCCCAGATCGAACCATTTTCCATCAAACCGTATTTCAGGAAAACCTGCTGGCCGGCGCGGATATCCTCCCCACTGAAAACCGTATGCCCGTCGGGAGCCAGCACCAGCTGCGGGACAGGCGGCGCCTCCCGGTATGCGCGCACTCCTATCCAGATCAATACCGTAAAACCAATGATCATGGTCGCGGCAACAGCGAAAACCCATCGCCGGGATATTCTCTCTCCAGCCCTTTCCCCGGTTTCCATTTCTTCCTCGCCGCCTCCGGGACTATCCGGCAATAACCTGGTAGAATGTCGGAGTCGGGTTCCCCTCAAAGAGCGGCTTCACTTGCCGGCCCGCTTCCTCATGGGCGGGGCTGCCATGCATTGCCTGGAATGAGGCTTGATCTTTGAATTCTACAATAGCGGCGTAGTTCCCTCCATTTACCGGCTGCAGAAGTCTTCTGTTGATAAAGCCGCTGGAGTTGCGAAATACCTGGTTTGAAGAGGCAAACCATCGCTGGAAGTCGGCATCATGGCCTTCCTTGATGGGTGGGAAAGAGATAATAACGATAAACATGGGGTCACCTTAACCTTGCTGGTTATGATTAAAAATTTGATCAGGTACATGGACAATCCCGTGGTGAACTGGAATTGCCATGCCATTTCCTCAACATACGGACACTGATGCGCTTTATCCGCCGGGCAAAGCCTGCGCGGCAGGCAACCACGGCCATTATCCCCCCGGCAGGTATGGCGGGGTATGGGGTGGTGCGGAGCGCAGGTACTGGGCCGGCCAGGGCACCGGGTGGCGAAGTTCCCGGGCCGCCCGTAGCGGCCAGTAGGGATCACGGAGCAGTTCCCGGGCGAGCAGCACCAGGTCGGCCTGGCCGGTCCGGATGATATGATCGGCCTGGGCCGGCGCCGTGATCAGCCCCACTGCGGCGGTCAGGCAACCGGTTTCCCTTCTGATCTGCTCGGCAAACCGGGTCTGGTAACCGGGGCCCAGAGAGATAACGGCCTGGGGGGAAGTGCCCCCGGAGGAGCAGTCCACCAGGTCAACGCCCAGCGGCGCCAGCAGCCGAACCAGTTCCAGTGATTGCTCAACATCCCAGCCGCCTGGGAGCCAGTCGGAGGCGGAGATCCGGATCAGGAGGGGCAATTCTTCAGGCCAGAAGTTTCGCACGGCAGTAACCACATCCCGCACCAGCCTGGTCCGGTTGTCAAAGCTGCCGCCGTATCGGTCGGTCCGCTGGTTGGTGAGGGGCGAAAGAAACTCATGCAGCAGATAGCCATGGGCCGCATGCACCTCCACCACGCGAAATCCCGCCGCCAGGGCGCGTTGAGCCGCCCGGGCAAAGGCCATGACTATCCCGGCGATATCCTCTTGGGTCAGCGCCGCCGGTACCCGGCAGCCCGACTCAAAGGCAATGGGGCTGGGGGCCACCGGCTGCCAGCCGCCTTCCGCCTCGGTAAGCGTCTCAGCCCGGCTTTGCCAGGGGGGAGGAGTGCTGGCCTTGCGGCCGGCATGGGCAAGCTGGATGCCCGCCACGCTGCCCCGTTGCCCGATAAAGTGAGTGATATGCGCCAGGGGCTCGATCTGGGCGTCGTTCCAAAGCCCCAGATCCTGGGGGCTGATCCGCCCCTGGGGAGTCACCGCCGTGGCCTCGGTAAATACCAGGCCGGCTCCGCCGACGGCCCGGCTGCCCAGATGGACCAGGTGCCAGTCATTGGCCAGGCCGTCGGTGCAGGAATACTGGCACATGGGTGAAACAGCGATCCGGTTCGCCAGGGTTACGCTGCGCAATACGAGTGGTTCAAACAGGTGTGACATCTCTTTCTCCGCCTCCTCATGCGCCGAGAATCGCCCGCAGATCCTCTTCCGGGGTGGAAATCGGCTGGATGTTGAACTTATCCACCAGAATGCGCAGAATATTCGGCGAGACAAAGGCCGGCAGGGTGGGTCCGAGCCGGATATCGCGCAACCCGAGATACAGCATGGTGAGCAGGATGGCCACCGCCTTCTGTTCATACCAGGTGATGATGTAGGAGAGCGGCAGGTCATTGACCCCGCAGCCAAAGGCCTCGGCCAGGGCAATGGCCACCTTGATTGCCGAATAGGCGTCATTGCATTGCCCCACATCCAGCAGCCGGGGAATCCCCTCGATCTCGCCCAGTTTCATGTCGAAGAAGCGGAATTTGCCGCAGGCCAGGGTCAGCACCAGACAGTCCTCCGGCACCTGCTCGACAAACTGGGTGTAATAGTTTCTGCCCGGCCGGGCCCCATCGCAGCCGGCCACCAGAAAGAAATGCCTGATCTTGTTGCTCTTCACCGCCCCGATGATTTTATCCACCGCGCCCAGGATGGCATGGCGGCCGAAGCCCGTGGTCACCGAGCCATGGTCCACATCCCCGGTAAAGCCTTCCATGGCCAGGGCCTGGTCAATGACCGGGGAAAAATCCTTGTCGGCGATATGGGTGATCCCCGGCCAACCCACCAGGCCGGTGGTATAGATATGCCCGGCATAGGCCTCCCTGGGCTTCTGCAGACAGTTGGTGGTCATGACGATGGGGCCGGGGAAATCAGGGAACTCCTTGTGCTGGTTCTGCCAGGCGGTGCCGTAATGGCCATAAAAATGGGGGTACTTTTTCAGTTGCGGATAGCCGTGGGTGGGCAGCATCTCCCCATGGGTATAGACATTGATCCCTGTGCCTTCGCTCAGTTTCAAAATGCGTTCCAGATCCAGCAGGTCATGGCCCGAGACCAGAATGGCCTTGCCCTTTTTCGCCCCCAGGGGCACCCGGGTGGGGGTCGGCTGGCCATAGGCGCCGGTATTGCCCGCGTCAAGCAGCTCCATGGCCCGCAGATTCATCTTGCCGCACTGCATGACCATGTCATACATATGCTCCGCGCTCCGCTCCGTCCTGGCAATGGCGGCCAGCCCCCTGTGCAGGAAGGCGTAAATATCCTCATCCTGCTGGCCGAGAATATTGGCATGGTCCGCGTAGGCCGCGACACCTTTCATGCCATAGAGCAGGATATGCTTAAGCGACAGAATGTCCTCGCTGGCCGCCGGATAGCTTTTGATGCCGAAGAGCTCGCCCTGGTTGACCAGTTCCTCGATGCTGTTGGCCGGGATGAAACCGGCCGCGGGCTCCGGATGTTTGCCCTCACCGCCCTTGCCCTTGACCGCTTTCTCCAGTTTCTGCCGCAACTGCACGGCGCGATGGATGAGCCCCTTGAAACGTTCCGGGTCAAAGTCCACATTGGTCAGGGTGGCAAAGAGGGCCTCGCAGGTGAAAATATTGGCCTCCGCATCGCTGATCCCGTATTTCCCGGCCTCTTCCGCATAGATCGCCAGCCCCTGCAGGGCATGGACCAGCAGATCCTGCAGCGTGGCCACCTCATGATTCTTGCCGCAGACCCCGACGATGGTGCAGCCCGTTCCCTTGGCGGCCTGTTCGCACTGATAGCAAAACATATTCCCCTCCTCATGGTATTGTTCAGGATTGAAGCATCCGGATTCATGCCTGCCCGGTACGGCAAAGACCGGCGGCACTTCGGCAACTTTCAGCAAGCGGCCGGAAAACTATGAAAACTATGGAAACTATATGGAATTACAAGAATGATGCCAGACGTGTTCCCGGCGCAAATGGCTGATTTAGCGTTGCCGCAGCTCCTTGGCGATCCCGGAATTTTCCCCTGCCGCAGGATTTTTCCTGCCAGACAGGACAGGTTGCCCGCGGCAATCAGTCCGGCCTGTTTGGACAGGCTATTTTTTCCCCCAGGCGGCATTTGTTCCGGCAAGCCATCGGTGTTACAATCGACAAGCCAGGGGCAGAATCAGGCAATCAGATTTTTCTGCTGATTACTTGATCAAATG
This sequence comes from Desulfobulbaceae bacterium, assembly GCA_023230525.1. Classification (GTDB taxonomy): domain Bacteria; phylum Desulfobacterota; class Desulfobulbia; order Desulfobulbales; family SURF-16; genus SURF-16. Next base: position 14,067 of record JALNXE010000047.1, on the reverse strand, counting down.
GCAAAAAATTGGCATGTTTTGGCATGAGCCAGTCATTACCACAACTCAGAAAGTTGAATATAGCAAGTCAGCTCTGTGGGCTCTGTGCTCTCAGTGGTGAATTTTTTGGTTTTTCACTCATCCCCCAAACACAATCAATTTCAGGAGAGCTGCCATGCAGTCAGTAGTGGATCACTTCAGAGAACTGAGCCGGATACCCCGCTGTTCCGGCCACGAGGAAAAGGTGCGGGAGTTTCTCCAGGACTGGGGCGGAAAGCACGGTTTTGCCAGCAGGACCGACGCGGCCGGCAACCTGCTGGTTTGCGTACCGGCCAGCCCCGGCCAGGAGCGGGCCCCGGTCATTGTCCTGCAGGGGCACCTGGATATGGTCTGCGAGAAAAACCGGGACAGCGGCCATGATTTCACCAGTGACCCGCTCAAGCTGCGGGTCGAGGGGGAATGGCTGCGGGCCGCGGAGACCACCCTGGGGGCGGACAACGGGGCCGGCCTGGCCTTGGCCATGACCCTGGCCGAGGATCAGACCCTGGTTCATCCCCCGCTGGAGCTGCTCTGCACGGTGGACGAGGAGAGCGGGCTGACCGGCGCGTCCTCGCTGGAGCCCGGCTTTTTTACCGGCAGGGTGCTGATCAATCTCGATTCCGAGGACGAAGGCGTCTTTACCATCGGCTGCGCCGGGGGCCGGGAGAGCACCATGGTTTTGCCCCTGGAGTATGCGTCTTTCCCGGAGTCCGGCCTGCTCTTTGAGCTGAAGGTCAGCGGCCTGCAGGGAGGACATTCCGGGGTTAACATCAACGAGCGGCGGGCCAATGCCAATGTGCTGCTGGCCCGCCTGCTGGCCGCCCTTCATGGGCTGACGCCAATCCGGCTGGCCGCAATTTCCGGCGGCAGCGCCCATAATGCCATAGCCAGGGAGGCCTCGGCCCGTTTTGCCGCCAATCCGGCCGATGGGCCGCGGCTTAGCGGGTTGGCCAGCCGGCTGCAGGAGAGATTTTCCCAGGAATACCCCAACGAGCCCAAACTTGCCGTCTCCCTGCAAGCGGTGCCGGAAACCATGGACCGGGTCTTTGCCGGGGAGCTCACCGACCGCCTGCTCGATCTGCTGCAGGCGGCCCCGGACGGGGTGACGGCCATGTCTCGGGAGGTGCCCGGCCTGGTGGAAACCTCGGTCAATTTCGCCACCATCCGGGAAAAAGGAAAGGAGCTGCACCTGCTCTTCAGCCAGCGCAGCGACAAGGCCTATGGCATCGACGGGCTGAGCGGCAGGATCGCGGCCCTGGCCCGGCTGGCCGGCGCCGGGGTGCTGACCGGCAACGGCTATCCGGGCTGGCAGCCGGATCTCGACTCCGATCTGCTGGCCAGGTCCAAAAGGATTTACCGGCAACTTTTCGCCGCGGAACCGGCCATCGAGATCATTCATGCCGGCCTGGAATGCGGCATCATCGGCGCGAAGTACCAGGGCATGGACATGATTTCCATCGGCCCCACCATCAAAAATCCCCATTCGCCCGATGAAAAACTCCATCTGCCTTCGCTGGAGAAAATTTACCGGCTCACCGCCGCCCTGTTGGGCAGCTACTGCCGGGATTGAACAAGGGCGGTTCGCGAACCGCCCCTACGGGCCGCCGGGGCCAGGGGACTGCTTTGGCAGGGTTTTGTCCGGATACTGGAGAATCAGCTTGCCGGCATCCGCCGGGGTGACGCCGAGGGCAAAGGCTGTTGCACTCCAGCTTTTGCCGTTCTGCTTTTGGCTGGCGGCCAGCACTTCCGGGGGCTTGCCGCTGATGTGGGCCAACAGAAACAGCAGGGTCATTTCCTTGTCATTGAGGCCCGATTTCCGCAAGGAAGCCACCTCTGCCGGCGGGGCTGAAAAAAATCCGGCGATCAGTTCATCCGCGGCCAGGCGGCCGGCTTCTGCATCGGGCAGACCGGTTCTGATTTCTTCCAGCATCTCGTCCCCCCTGATTTTTTCGGCCAGCGGCAAGGCAGCGAGCACCTCCTGCCAGCGGCCCTTTTGCTTGCGGTCATCCAGCAGCTGCTGCAGCTCCACCCCGGTCGCCCGAGAGATTTTCAGGCCGATCAGCAGATCATCCGAGGTTACGCCGCCGCGCATCTTCAGCATGACGATCTGCTGCTTGCTGACGGCAAAGGCCTTGGCCAGCAGACTGTTAAAGGAAGTCGCCAGAATATAATCGTCAGCGGCAAAGGGTTCGGCCGGCACAAAGGCCCGCTCCCGGAAACAATGGCAGCCGCCGGTGGATTCCGCCGCCTGGCCGGCAGCCCCGGTCAGGAGCAGAAAAAAAACAAGGCAGACGGCCCTGGTCATGGAAGAGCGTTGCATTGTTCCGATCCTTAAATGTGTTTGATGAAGGTGCCTTTCTCGTATTCCTCGAAGGCAATCTGCAGCTCCTCCCGGGTATTCATGACAATGGGTCCATACCAGGCGATGGGTTCGCCGATGGGCTGCCCTGACACCAGCAGGAAACGGACGGGCTTGCCGCGGGTGGTGATGGCCACCGCATCGCCGTCCTCGTAAAGAATGAGATTCTCCGCGCTGCAGGCGCAATTCCTCTTCATGTCAAAGTAGTTGGCCCCCACCACTTCGTGGGCATAGGCGTTGCGTTCCGGATCAAAATAGCCCTCGCCGTCCACCACATAGGCAAAGGCCTTGTGGCCGTGCCGGATCGGATGGGTGAAGGTGGTCTCCGGCGGCACGGTCACGTCCAGATACTCGGGATCAATGACCACGTCCCGCACCGGCCCCTGCACCCCGGCGACTTCGCCGCAGATGATCCTGACCTGGACCTCCCCCATGGTCACCTCCGGGATCCCGGCCGCGGTGATGCCGCGGTAGCGCGGGTCCATCATCTTGCGGGAGGCGGGCAGGTTGGCCCAAAACTGGAATCCCCACAGCAGGCCGTCCTCATCGCCCCGGGGCATCTCCTGGTGGATGATGCCGCTGCCGGCGGTCATCCACTGCACGTCCCCTGACTCAATGACCCCCTTGTTGCCCATGCTGTCGCCGTGCTCCACCCTGCCATGCAGGACATAGGTGATGGTCTCGATGCCCCGGTGGGGGTGCCAGGGAAATCCCTGGAGATAGTCCGGGGGATAGCTGGAATGGAAATCATCCAGCATGAGGAAGGGGTCGAACAGGGGAATCTGATTGTAACCGAAGGCCCGTTTCAGATGGACCCCGGCACCCTCGATGGTCGGTTTGCTCTTCCAGATTTTGCTGATCCTGCGCACGGATGTCATCTTTGCCTCCTGCTTAAGGAAATGTTTGATGAACTCGTAAAAAGTCTATTTTCACCACAGAACACACCGAGATCACAGAGAAAATATTTTCATTTTCAGCAAGTTATCTCTGCGGGCTTTGTGCTCTCCGTGGTTAATTTTCAGTTTTTGCGAATTCAATATTTGATTTGCGGTCAATGGTTTTCTCGGCTCAAAAGGCAGCAAAACTAGGCGGTGAACCCGCCGTCGATGGTCAGACTGGCCCCGGTCAGGTAGCCTGCCTCGGGGCTGGCCAGATAGGCCACCAGTGAGGCGATCTCGTCGCCGGTGCCATAGCGGGGCAAGGCCATCAACTGGATCAGTGTTTTGGCGAAATCAGTGGTGGCCGGATTCATGTCGGTGTCCACCGGGCCTGGCTGCACGTTGTTGATGGTGATGCCCCGCGGTCCGAGATCCCGCGCCAGTCCCTTGACCAGCCCCACCAGAGCGGCCTTGCTCATGGCGTAAACCCCGCCGCCGGCAAAGGGCATTCGTTCGGCGTTGCAGCTGCCGATGCAGATGATGCGCCCGCCCTCTTTCATGTGTTTCGCCGCGGCCTGGGTGGCGACGAACACGGCCCGCACGTTCACCGCCAGGGTGCGGTCCAGATCTTCGAGGCGAAACTCGTCCAGCGGCGCCATGACGGCGATGCCGGCGCTGTTGACCAGGATATCGATGCCCCCCAGTTCATTCGCGGCTTTGTCAACCGCCGCAGTCAACGCCCCGGCGTCGGCGCTGTCGGCCTGGATGGCCAGGGCCTTCACCCCCAGCGCCCGGGCGGCCTGCACCGTTTCCTCGGCTTTGGCCGGATTGCTGACATAGGTCAGCGCCACCTGCGCGCCTTCCGCGGCCAGCCTTCGAACAATGGCAGCGCCGATACCCCGGCTGCCGCCGGTTACCAATGCCCGTTTATTTGCAAGTCGATGGTTCATATGGTTCCTCCTTGGCTTCCCACCTTGCGGTCCAGGCTCTTTACCACTGACCTCGACCTGGCGTCGGGCAGCAAGAGCCTGACGTGCAATCATAGCAATAACTCTGCCAGCCGGAAGCAAAAACCCGTTGATCGCGATCAAGGCCGCCCCGGCATTGGCAAAAGGGGGGGAGAATAACGGCAGGCTGAAGGAGAAAAAGGCGGTTTTTCCATCCTGTCCGGCGGGACAAAATCCCTCCCTGCCGGACATCAGTTGCCTGACCGGGAAATTATTTGACGAGGGTGAATGCCGGCAATTTGTTTTGGTTGACATATTCCAAGAAAAACGCAACAGTTTGTTATGATGTTTCCGGATTGCCCCTGACTGGTTGTTATTAAACAGTATTTTTTATAACCTCATAAGTCCCTGCAGTGAACTGACCGTGAACTCTCCATAAGGAGTTCGTCATGGCTGAAAATGACAAAAATAATATTTTCCCCCTCTCAGGATTGCTGCTGCTCCTCGCGGCCCTTGGGTTTCTGCAGTTTAGCGATATGCCCTTTGTCGGGTCCCGCCCCGATGTTTCCGATATCCGCGATCCCGCGGAAAAGCCCAAAGCCAGATTATGGCAGGAACCGTTCAGGGCGGTGCTGGATTACCACGCCAAGGCTGGCGACAGTGCCGCAAATGAGGCCGCCGGGATTGGTAATTCCCTGCAGGCCCAGATAGGGCGCAGAGCCGGAAAAGGCCGGGTGACCATACTCGGCGTCATGGTTTTCGGCGCGCCATACGCTGAAGAGACCGAAGACCGGCTGCGGCGGCGCTATGCGGTACTGACCGGCCTCGGTCAACGGGACTACGTGCCGGATGACCCTGAGCACCTTGATTTCCTGCGGATTGACAATGGCTCCGCAGCAATCTCCATGTCGAACATCATGCCTTTCGAATGGTTCTCCCGCACCAGCGATGACGCCGCGGGCAACAGGGATTCGGTGTTGGTCCTCTGGATCAACGACGATGTTTTCGCCGGCGCGCCCCTCCCCGGCGCGCCCCTCGCCAATCTCGGGTGGCTGGCCGACCGCCTGGGCCTGCAGCAGGGAGGGAAATTCAAAGACAACATAAACCTGAAAATCATCGGACCGGCCGGATCGACCAGCCTGCAGCGAATGGTGGCGGAACTCGGCACCTTCGACGAGCGCCTGGCCGGACTCGAGATCTACTCGGCTACGGCGACCATGGATGATTCCCTGTTGCTCGCCACGCTGGGCGGGGCGAAAGCCGGTGAACGGACGTCCGCCGATTCCCCCGAAAAACAGGTTATCAGCAAATTTGCTGAAAAAAAGATTACTTTCACCCGCACCATCGCCTCGGACCGGATGCTGGCCGAGAAACTGCTGACTGAACTGGAACTTCGCCGGGTGGCTGCCGACAGGGACAATGGCTACATCATGCTGGTGGCCGAATGGGACACCCTGTATGCCCGCTCGCTTCTGCGCATCTACGAGCAGGTTTTTGCGGAAAAAGGGATAGCCGGGGATAGACTGATCCACTTCAGCTATATGCGCGGCATCGACGGGAGCCTTCCCGGACAAAAAGAAGAGAAGAAAAACGACACGCCCGAATCCGGCGAAGGCGACGGCACCAAGGTCAAACATCTGGAAAGGCCCATCGGCGAGAGCCAGTACGATTACCTGAGGAGGCTGGCCGGCGAGGCATACGAAATCGAACGGCTGCAACTTGAACCCAAGAAGGGCTCCATCAGGGCAATCGGTGTCCTGGGCAGCGATTTTTACGATAAATACCTGGTGCTGCAGGCGTTGCGCCAGAAATTTCCGGATGTCATATTTTTCACCACCGACCTCGATGCCCGGCTGTTGCACCCGGACAATAGCAAATGGACGCGCAATCTGGTCGTGGCTTCAAGCTACGGTCTCAAGTGGCAGGAGAAGGAAGCCGCGGTCCAGAAGACAGCAGCGCCACCCAAAAAAATCCCCCTGTCGTTCCGCAGCAATTACCAGTCCTCCATTTTCGCCGCAACCTTGCAGGCACTCGCAACAGCCATGCCAGAACATCCTGGAAATATTCAATATATTAAGGAGCCGAGAATATTTGAAATCGGCCGCCACAGCGCCGTTGAACTGTCCGGCGCAACTTCTCCCGCAGCGGCGGCGGCCGGGGATGCAAACGCAACCCTGGGGTTTGGGGCAAAAATCGTGGCCATTGCCCTGGCTATTTTCCTCCTCCTCTATTTTTCCAGCCACACGGTCAAAACAGCCATTAAGGCAACCATCAGCGGTCGAAGGTATCCGGCCTTGGCGCTTGCTGCCGGGCTGCTGGTTTTCATCGGCTGGTTATTTTACCTCATCCACCTTCCCGGCGAGGAACCATTCTCCTGGGATGAAGGCGTGAGTATCTGGCCTACGGAAATTCTGCGTTTGACCGCCGTGTTTCTCTCTTTTTTCTTCCTGTTGTATTCATCCGCCGGTCTGAAAAAAAACAGACTAAAGATTGCCGGGGATTTCGGTTTAGCTGCCGCCGGGGAGGTTTCACCCGGCAAGGACCAGGCGGGGGGAAACGGTTTGCGGCCCAGGGTCACCGGGGTGGTGAACCGATTCTGTGACACCGTGAATTACAACTGGGATGCACAAAGGGAGGGGAAGGTGGCCAACATGGCCGACTTGTGGAACGCCTATCTGCGCCGGGACTCGCTGGGCTATCGCCTCATCCGCCTGGCCCCCATCATCTTTTTATACATGGTCCTGTGCCTGCTGATTTTCCTGACGTTCGGGAAACCCGTGACGCCGGTGCGCGGCGCCCTGAGCTGGGGGGCCGACAAGATTGCCCTGCTGCTCAGCGTCGTTTTTTTTATCGTTTTGAACTTTTACGTTTTTGACGTAACCCGGACCTTCCGGCGTTTCATCATCCTGGCCGGAAAACTGCCGCAATGGCCAAGGGGTTCGGTGAGGCGATTCTGCGGGAAAGACGATATTCAGGAAGATGAAGCCCTCCAGGACTGGATGCTGATTCGTCTGATCGCCATACGTACCGAGGCCCTTGGCAAGCTCATCTTTTATCCCTTTAGCATCTGGCTCATCCTGTTCATGGCCCGGATCAATTATTTCGACAACTGGCACCTGCCCATAGGGCTGGGAATCATCCTTACCCTGGGCGCCCTCTATGCCTGGAGCTCCGCCTTTGTTCTCAGACGTTCGGCTGAGCGGGCCAGGGCGGCCGCGATACAGCGCCTCACCAAGCAATTAGCCGGAACTCTGGCGGATAAGACTGAAGGCCAGAGCCTGGCCAGCCAGATCGAATTTGCCCTGAGCGAGGTCAGATCGAGCCGCCAGGGGGCATTCGCGCCATTTACCCAGCATCCGGTCCTGCAGGCCCTGCTTATCCCATTCGGCGGGGTCGGCGGTATATATCTGTTTGATTTGCTGGCGAAATTAAATATTTAGCCTTATTTAACCAGGAAGAAAGCCGGGCATAAACCTGACTGCCCAATCGCCAAGTGCCGCAGGAAGGTAAATGCGCTGGGGAGGATCGCCTGTTACCCATCGGCCAGCAACACGGCCTCAATGGCTGTTTCAAAGGCTGCCTCGGAGGTTTGTTTCATCGGTTTTTTCTGCGATTGGCGGTTCGCACCCGGTGCAAGCGCTCGGTGAAGCCGCCCTCGGCTTCAAAATCGGCGGCCAATCTCGAAACCTGTCGATCGAACAGAGAGCAGGCAACCGAAAGCAGCACCAACGCTGCGTTAGCCGAAAGTTCGGGATAGATCTTGGTGGACAGAGTGGACCCCGTGGACACCGTGGACTTTTCGAAGTTTCGTCCACTCTGTCCATTTTGTCCACAAAGTCCACCACCCCGACTCATCTCCACTACCCAGATCGCCACCTCATCGGCGCTTTGACAACGCCGGTTGATCAAACTCTGTCTGAGCGGGTTTTCCCGTTCCCACTGTGCCAGCCTCCGCTGGCGCAAAAAATCCTCGTAGTCGAGCTTCAGCTCTTCCAGACTGGCGCGGGCCACCTGGGTGAGTTTCAGCTCCATTTTTTTCGAGGTGGCTGAGGCCTGCGAGCCTTCGGCGATGTTCTGCACCCCGCTGCGCGCGCCGCCTGCACCATCTGGTCATGGGTGCGGCTGCGCTTTTCGATATAGCGTTCACAGAAGCGCACCGTGACATCGTAGACCAGTTGCGCCACCTGAAAACTCTTCAGCTTGTGGTAGCCGCCATGCTTGGCAATCAATTTTTCCTGCTCGGCCATACCCCCTCAGCGTCCGTCCACACCGTCCATAACAGTCCTTTACGTCAACAACAAAAATTCACAGCCTGATTCCAATACCGACGGTGGGGTGTTCGTCCGCCTGCTTTACGAAGCGGTCGAGTTAGTTGACGTACATCGGCATCTGGCCAAGGTTGGCATGGGTGAGTTTATGGTTTGATCTGTTCATTGGAAATTACTCATGTTCGAGGCTGTTTCCGCAGCAAATCGCCTGGCAGGCTTACAGCCCATCAGGAAGCAGGGCCTTTTCAACCGCCACCGGGGAGTCAATCACTCCCTGCTCCAGCATGATTTTTTCCGTCTGTTGCCAGGCGGCCACGTCTATCCTGCCCAAGCGGCCGTTTTCCGGCAGCATCAGTTGCCGGGTGGCGTCAAGCTGTTTGGCGATGATCTCTGCCGGCGTGCCCTGATCATAGGCATGCACCAGGGCAATGGTCCGGGCCGCATTGGCCGGGGCCATGGCCTCCTGCCAGGCGCTCAGCAGGGCGTCACGGAAACTGCGCACCACGCCTGGGTTCTCCTCCAGCATCGATCTCGTGGTGATGAGGGAATTGGCCACAAAACGCACAGCAAAGAGGTCCGGGACGAAAAAGCCGGTCTGCTCCCCTGCCTTGGCCATCTTTTCGGCAATGACAATACCCTCGGCGTTGCGGTAGATGGGCCACAGGTCCACCTCGCCGCGGTAAAACGGGGTGTAGTCGTAGCGCACGCTGAAGAGGTTGACCTCATCCGGCGCAATCCGGTACTTGGCCAGCAGGGCGCGCATGATCGTCTCATCGTTGCCGCCAAAGGTGATGCCCACGGTTTTGCCGCGCAGCTGCCGGGGACTGGCGTAACATGCCCCGGCGCTGCGATAGATCCACTGCAGGGGATTTTGCTGGAAGAGCTGGGCAATAACCACAATGGGCGCGCCCTTGGCCAGGGCGCGGATCACCTGGTCCGCCGAGGCAACCCCGAACTGGGCCCGGCCCAGCTCCAGCTCCCTGATGGCATCACGCTCCGGCCCCCCAGGTTTGACCGTCACCTTCAGGCCGCGGCTGGTGAAAAAGCCGTGCTCCTGGGCATAGAGATCGCCGGCCGTATTGATGTTATACAGCCATTTGAGCCGGTAGTTCAGCTCTGCCGCAGGCTCCCCGCCCCGCTGCCGGCAGCCGCCCAGCAGGGAAACGAGAACAAGCAGGCCGAGCAGGAAAACCAGGCGGGGGAGCGCACCATTCATTGCTGTGTCCTCTGTTCAACGCCCATTCTTTTCCGCACGGCCAGGCCGAGCAGTTCCAGCGCCACCAGATAGAGGGAATTAAAAACACCGATCAGAAATAAGGCCACCAGCACCTTGGCGATATCGCTCTGGTAAAGGGCGATGCGCAGGCTGTAGCCGATGCCGCTGTCCGCCCCGATGAACTCGGCGACAATGGTGCCGACCATGGCCAGGGTGGCGCTGCCGGTGACCACGGTAATCAGCTTGTGGATGTTTTCAAAGGCGCGGATCTTGACTTCGAGCTGCCAGCGCATCCTGCCGGTCACCACATAGAAATGCTCGATGCCGGCCACCGGTTCGCCCAGGATGCCGATAAAGGAAAGCAGCAGCGGAAAGTAGCAGATGATGGCGGCGATCAAGAGCCGGCTCGGCAGCCCGTCGCCCAGCAGGATGAAAATGATCGGCGCCACCGCCACGATGGGATAGGCCTGCAGGTTGTAGGCAGCGGTTTTGATCATGGTGCCCAGCAGATTGTCCGGCCTGCCGACAATGGCCACCACCGTGGCCAGGGCAATGGCCAGCACGTGGCCGATGACGGCCACGCCCAGGGTATCGAGCACCGCCCGCAGATAACCCGCGGCGACCGCCTGCGCGGTGTTTTGCATGTCAGTGAAGCCGGGAATGACATAATCGGACAGGCCGAAGCAGTACTTGACCGCCAGCAGCAGACCCAGGCCGAGAAAATAGATGATCAGAAACTGGGAAAGCCGTTTATGCAGCATGGACGATCTCCAGCATGGCCCGCTCCAGGGCCGGTCTGTCCGGGACGGCATCGCCATGGTGGTCGCGGCCGGCCACCTCGATGAGCTGCGGCGACTTGTGGATGTCCCGCAGCACGAGAATGCGGGCGCAGAAGGTGGCAACCTCCGCCACGCTGTGGGAAATGTAGAGGAAATATCGGTCCGGAAAGATCTGCTTGATGGTGACAATGATCTGTTTTCTGGTGGCCTCATCCACATTGGCCAGGCTTTCGTCCATGATGAGCAGGTCAAAATCCTGCAGCAGGTAGCGGGTGAGATTGGCCCGGTTTTTCTGGCCGAGAGAGAGCTGGGAGAAGCGGGAGTCAACGCAGGAGCCGAGGTCAAAGGCCGTGATCAGTTCCCGCAGCAGCGGCAGGTTGGCCGCGGGGGTCACCTTGGTCAGATGATCGCCGACACTGGACCAGCCGGGCAGCCGCTCGGTATTGCAGGAATAGAGGATTCCTGCCCTGTCCCGGCGCTTGATCTCGCCGGTAAAGCCGCTGATCTCGCCGGCCATGATCCTGGCCAGGGTGCTTTTGCCCACCCCGGACGGGCCGAACAGGCCATGAAAACCGGGATCGGCCAGACGGCAGTTGAGATCGCGAAAAACCAGCGCGTCACCCTGCGGATAGCGATAGCTTATGTTCAGGCATTGCAGCAGCATGTGGTGGCCACCTTCCCTGTTTGCGCTTTTTCCCCTGTCAGCCGCGGCGCAACTGCGCGGATTGGTCAAACCGGCTCTCTGCCGACTGTCGACCCGAGTAGTTACGCCGCTACCAACAAAGCAGAAAAAAACGGAGATGTCAAAGATAGATTTACGGCCGGGCCAAAGTGGATAATCTCGTAAAAAGTCTGTTTTCACCACAGAGCACACAGAGATCACAGAGAAAATATTTTTATTTTCAGCAAGTTATCTCTCTGGGTTATGGCAAAGTTTCCTCCAGGCAACAGGCACTCACTCGCAAGCGATTTCCCGTCCTTCAGCATTTTCAGGCCAAAATTGTAGTGCATTTATTAGCTCGTTAAGTAGCTTTGCACGCCTCTACAAAATCACCTCCCGAATCGCCTTGAGCAGGTTCTCCGGCTTGATTTTCAGGCCATTATACAGCAGGGCCTTGATCACCATGGTTTCGGATATTTTTTTGTAGGGGGAAAGCTCGTTGACCGCGACGGTGATGCTTTTCAGCCGGTCCGAATCTTCCGGGGTCAGCCGGAAGCTGGTGGGGTTGAGCTGCGATTTGCGGGAGACCAGTTTCAACTCTTCCGATGAATCGGCCGGCGAGCTGGTGGTGGCAAGCTTTGTTTGCCCGGTGATTTTTTTCTTAGCCATGGGCGGCAATCTCCCGGGTCAGGGAGTGAAAATCCTGGGCGCCGTTTGATCTGGGATCAAAGGTAAAGATGGGCTCACTGTTCATCTGGGCCTGGTTGATCGCCTCATTCTTGCGGATGATGGTGGCAAGCAGACTGGCCTGCAGCGGGGCAAGCTGTTCGTCAATAAAATGGTTCGACACCCTGTTGCGGGAGTCGAAACTGTTCCGCACAATCCGGTAATTATAGGTATCGCTCTCTTTCACCTCGCTGATGGTGGCGAACAGATCGGCGATACCATCCAGGGAGTAGCGGCCGTAAGTGGTGGGGATCAGGATGAGGTCGGCGGTGAATATCGCGTTCATCGACAAGACACCCAGGGTGGGAGGGCAGTCGATCAGGATGTAGTCAAAATTGTTTTCGATCCTGCGCAGGTGGTTATGCAGCAGCTTCTCCCGATGGGTCCGGGCGTTGATCTGCTCGGCCACCGTGGCCAGATGAATTGCCGCCGGCACGACCGACAGCTCGTTCATCGTTTCACCGTTGACCTGCCCGGGATGGATGACTTTTCTGATGTCAAAGGCCCGGTCCAGAAATATTTCCCTGACCGTTTTCTCCCTGGGGACATCTGCACAGAAAATGACGGTGCTGTGGGCCTGCGGATCGATATCGATCAAAAGTGTCTTTTTCCCGTTTGCCGCCAGACCGTAAGCCAGATTGACCGCAATCGTGCTCTTTCCCACACCGCCTTTTTGGTTTAATATACCGATTTTCATAACTGCACCTCTCATTTAAAATGTGAGATGAAATTAGCCTACAAGGCGGGCAATTGCAAGCAAAATTGTAGTGCATTAAAGAACTAGAATATAAACTTATTTTAGAGCTTAATCATCGCTACAACTGTAGCGTCAAATTGAACTCTTTTCGGCACAGAAAAAAGTTGCCTGGCCGGGGGGCATGGCCTGCATGTATCCCGGAGTACGATACCGGAAATTCAGCTATAGGCCGCTTTTGTGGGGCCGGGGCCGGATTTTTCAGCCGAGAATTGCCAGGGCGGCCAGGGCATGCCAGGTGGAGTCGAGGAATGAAGCGGACCTACTGCTGCGGCCGAAACCGCCGGAAGTGGTCTGACAGCCGCAGAGGAAGCGAAAGGCGAGGTCCGAATCCAAGGGCTTAACCCCCAGGAAGGCCAAGGCCCGCAGGCAGGCGTGGCAGTTTTCAACATACGAGGTTGTCCCGGGGAAGAAACCGAAGCCGCCATCGCCATTCTGCGAGGCCCGGAACCAGGCGACCAGCTCCGCTGCCGGCCGTGGCAGGGTGGCCCGAATTTGCTGGGACAGATAGATGTGCATCCACGCCTCGTCAACTGCTCGCCATTTTTGATTCAGGACAGCGGTAAAATTGGCGGCCTCGGCAGGCAGCCGGGATTTTTCACCCAACACCTCGTCGAGAATCCTGACGCCGAAATACAAGTCTGCCAGGGAAGCGGCGGCCTGCATTTTCCCCGTGACGGTTGCGGCGACAGTCTCCCGGTCCAGTGCCAGCCCCGCAGCCCGGCAGCACCAGAGCAACTGGAAGGCTGTTCTCACCCCGACCCCTAAAATCCGCCGGCAGGCGGTGAGATAGGAACGCAGCTTCTCGTCCGCGGACGGATTGTACTCACCGTCATCCACCGCATGGCACTGCCGGGCAAGCTGGAGGATATGCAGGGCATGGTAAGTATCCTGGATGGTGGCGGGCAGCCTCGGCGTGGCGCCGAAACCCCCGGTTTCCTTTTTCCGCACGGCAACAAAAGGGATTGCCGCCGTGATGATGGGGCGCAGGTTATAATCGGGATTCATGATGCATACCTCTGCAAATCAGGCTGCCACGCAGTTTGAAAGGGAAACGCTGTAGCTTGTCTTATTTATGTCAAGGCGCTGCTTGCCGGGTCAGAATAATTCCGGCCATTTTTCATGGAAGTGTGCGGGAAAACCCTCACCCGCTCCCATAAAGCTTCAAAGTCAGAAAAATCACCTCGCTGAAAATCTTTTTCATGGGTTGATAATCTTTATCCAACCCTTTTCGGACCGCCAGAAAGTATTCCTCTTTCCTCTCATCAACAAATTCACTGAAATCCAAGGGCGGCAACCCTGACTGCAGAGCCATGAGCACTGCCATAACACCGATCAACTCCATCTGACCCACCGGTTTGCGGTGTACCGTGGCGGCAAACAGGCAGCCATGAACAGGCGTATCCCATCACGAGATTTCTTCTCTCCAATCGTCGATTCTCGACACCGCCTCGAACTCAT
>JALNXE010000046.1 GCA_023230525.1 Desulfobulbaceae bacterium | reverse complement strand
TGGCCCGGTCGCTGGTTTCCGTGAATTGATTGCGGATAACCCCAAGATTGTCGTAAAGAGGCTGCATGTACGGCTTCAGTTTTGACTGGATGTCGCCGGGCAGGTAGCCGATGTCCTTATTACTCAGCGGAATGACCGGTCTGGCCAGCAGGATCTGCCGGTAACTGCTCCGTCTTTCCAGGGCCGCGGCCAGCGCCAGCAGCGTCTTGCCGGTGCCGGCCTTGCCGGAGATGGTGACCAGGGGAATGGCGGTGTTCAGCAGGCCGTGCAGGGCAAAGGTCTGGTCGGCGTTGCGGGGCTGGATACCGTAGGCGGTCTGCCGGTCAAGGCGGCTGATGCGGCCGCTTTTGCCGTTCAGGCAGGCCAGCACCGATTTCTTGCCGTTGCGCAGGATCATGTATTCATTGGCCAGCAGCGGCGGGGTCATCCTGATCTCTTCCGGGTCCACCTCATTGGGTTCCACATAAAATTTTTCAAGTATCTCTTCCGCCACATCCTCCTGCGTGCGGCAGCCCGTGTAAAGCACGGAGATATCCTTCACATGGTCCGTGGTGTAATCCTCAGCCATCAGCCCCACCGCCTTGGCCTTCATGCGCATGTTGACGTCTTTGGTCACCAGGATGACCTGTCTCGGGGCATTGTCCTGGGCCACATGATAGGCGATGTTGAGGATATGGTGATCCGCCTTGGCGGGCATGAAGTTTGCCCGGAGATTGGGGTGGAATTCCTGCTCCAGCCGGATGCTGATCTTGCCGGATTTGGGGCCGATACGGATGCCGCCGTTGAACATTTTGTCGCCGCTGAGTTCGTCTAAAGCACGGGTGAACTGCCGGGCATGGAAGTTGACCGTCTGGTCGCCTTTTTTGAAATGATCGAGTTCTTCGAGGACGGTAATGGGAATGACGATGTCATGTTCTTCAAACTGATAGATGCAGGATGAGTCGTGGAGAATAACGTTGGTATCAAGGACGAATATCTTCTTTTTTTTCGCCATGCTCCCTTCCAGGGTGGCGGAACGTTCGGTGGTCCGCCATAAAATTTTTCAGAGCCTGATCATGCTGAACCGGGATCTGTTCAGCGCCTCTTCCTCTTTTATATACGCCAGACGGACTAATTTCAATTTCTTTTCAGCCATTTCTCTCGCTGCAGGGGTACGACAAGAAAGCCGGAATTGCCCGGAGGGGCGGACATCCCTTTCCACCCCTCCGGGCTGTTGTCATGCATATGGGATCAGAGGCCGGGGCCTCTGGCTATTCCACCTTGACAAAAATCGGATTTGAGTAGAACCAGAGATCCGCCCAGGCTTCCTCCGCCCCGTCCAGGCCGAGACCCGCGGTGGCCAGCGAGTCGGCCAGCGGGTTGCCCATTTCATCGGTCTCAAAAGGTGCATTAACCGGCTGATTGGTGCCGCGCAAGCGGAAATACATGCTCTTGTCCAGACCCTTGACCGGGTAGGTGATGACGTTGTAACCGTCCTCATCCACTTCCCAGTCGGCAGAGGTGAAGGTGGCGATCACTTTGGTGGATTCATTGGTCGCCTTGGTGTAATCCGGGCTGTCCGGGGAAACCAGGCCGGTGATTTGGCCTGCGATCAGGTCGATGTGGTCAACCACCGGGGTGTCACCGTTGTTGTTGGTCGCAGGGCTCATGAACTTGATCTTGATCACCAGCGGGTCCTTGGCGGAATGGCGTTTGCTGAGCTGCAGATCGCCGCCCATCTCCGCCATGCGGGAGTTTTGTCTGGCGGTGAATTCCAGGGTAGTGATCAGGTCTCCCATGACATGGAAGGAATTGCCGGAGCGCAGGCCGTCGGCGATTTCATCGAGAGAGATGTCGCCGTCCCGGTTTTCGTCAACCGCCTTGGTCCAGATCTTCTGGTATTCGCCGGGATAGAAGTCGTCACCACCGGCTGTGTAATGACTATGGTAATCGGAGCTGGCAAAGTTGTACCAATGGCGTCCCTCACCCAGCAGGGCGTCCCACAGGCCGCCAAGGGTGGCCGTGTAAAAGCCGGTTCCGCCGTATGTTCCGCCGAAAGCCCTGGTGGTGCTGAGGCCGCCGCGGTCGCCGTTGGCCTGATGGCCCGGGGCGCCTTCAAAGCCGAAACAGACGTCAGGGCCGGCGTTGTTGAAATCGCGGAAGTTATTGATGTCGTAGCCGCCGGTGCTCCAGGTGCCGTTTCTTTCAATATGGGCGAAAACGATCCAGCCGTTGTCGATTTTGCCCGCATCAAGCTGCTGCTGCATCCAGGCGCAGCCGGCCACGGCATCGGCATGCTGCTCCTCCGTGGATTTGCTGGTGATGATCTTGCTGCCGTCAACCCACTCATAGATCTTGCCGTTTTCTTTGGCCAGCACGCCATATGGGGTCACTTCTCCCTCGCGGCTGGTGTCGTCGTCTGACTTGTCAAAGATATACTCCCAGGCGCTGATGGCGCCCGGGTCTTCGGACACAATGCCGCTGCTGCAATGCTCATGGCCCGGAACATTCCATTCCACGCCGGAGGCTATTTTTTTGTCAGGGTAGAGGCCGCGGTTTCTCTCGATGTCGGGATAGACGAAATCACGCAGGGACTGCCAGCGGTACATGTAACCCTTTTCCGGAAAGTCACCCAGGATCGGGTTGACGGGATACTTGCTGGTGTCAAGCCAGCTTATCCCCTCGCCGTCACGGTTACGGGCACCGCCATGTTCGGAATTGGCCCACCAGTCAAGGCCGAACGCATTGTTTTTCTCCATGACGAAATCAAATGTCGTCGAGCCGTCGGTGTATAAGGTATGCTGATGGAAATCACAGGCAAGCCAGTTGCCGGCCCCTTTTTTATGGTCATGGTGTTTATCGTGGTCATGGCCGCCTGCATCGGCTGCGGCAGCCAGCAGGAAAGGCACGGCTAAGGTTGCGGTCAAGGCAATTGCTTTAAAATAGCTCTTCATTGTTTTATTCCTCCATTTTTGGTAATTAAAGGCCGGGTCAGCCGGAAATTCGTTCTCTCTCCCTTGGTCAAGCTGTTATGGTCACCTCCTCATGGAACTTGAATTTCTCTTAATATTCATCCGGGAATCCCGGTCAGTTTCGAGATTTCGGGTAGATTCAGGAAATTTCATGGGCCACGATGATCCCGTACTTGATTGAGAATTTCCTGGTTCAGCCGGGGTTTAGGCAAAAATAACCGGGGAATGTGAGATTTGGATAAAGAGAGGGATAGATTTGTGTTAGCAAAAAATTAAAAATCCGTTAGCCAGCGGATATTCAAAAAGGAGCAGCCAGTGGATGATATAAAGAAGATTCTGGTGCCGGTGGATTTGTCCCACGCCTCAACCATGCTTCTGCAATATGCCAATACCATTGCAGAGAAGTTTGCGGCGAGACTGATTTTACTTTTTGTAGTGGAAGACCCATACAGCTATACCGGGCTTCCCGTTGAAGTCCGGCTCGATCCGTTTGATGAGGGCTTTGAGTCGTCTGCCCGGCGGAGTATGAAAGACTTTCTGGAGGAAAATCGCTCTTATGTGACCGGTGAATTTGAAAGTGTTATCCTCTCCGGGCATCCGGCCAGGGAAATCATCAACTTCGCGGCCCGGGAAGATATCGATCTCATTGTCATCGGCACCCACGGTTTTACCGGGCTTGATCGGATGATATTCGGCAGTGTAGCCGAAAAAGTCATCAAAATGGCTTCCTGTCCGGTGCTGGTAATCAATACCTACAGGGAAGAGGAATAAAGCGGGGAAGGGAGGTAGAGATTTTTTGCCCAGGGGTTGCTGCTTACATAATTCCCTTTTCCTTCCAGAATCTGATGGCGCCGGGATGAAGCGGGGTGACAATACCCTTGACGCCGTCCTTGACGGACATTGCCTCCGCGGTCTTCTTCAACCCGCGCAGATAGGCCAGCCCCTCATCCGTATAGATTAAAGAGAGAAGCCGGTAAACAACTTCGGCAGGCAGGTCCTTGTTGGCTACCCACAGGGCGGAGTCCTGGTATGATTCAACGTCCCGGTCCACCCCCTTGTAAGTGCCTGCGGGAATGACCACCTTGGAGAAAAACGGGTATTTCTTGAAAAAACCGTTTTTCTTGGCGGGCTGATAAAGATCGAGGAGATCAATATCGTTGTTTTCGGCTGCCATGATGGCCGCGCCGCTGGGAAAACCGACAAAGAGCCAGAAGGCGTCGAGCCGGTTATTGATGAAGGCGAATGCCGCATCGTTGTAGCCCATGGGTTGTCTGTGCATAGCGCCCCACAGGTCCAGCTGGCTGAAAAGACGTTCGCAGTTGGCGTAGGCGCCGGACCCTTCATTGCCCACCCCCACATTCAGCCCGGCAAGCTGGCTGGGTTTGGTTATCCCGGAATTTTTACGGACAATGAGCTGGGCCGGAGCCCCATAGAAGTAACTGACCGCCAGCACATTTTCATAGCGGGTCGGGTCATCTTGCAGCAGGCCGTTGCGTCCCATGTACAGCTCGCCGGAGTAAACCACGGCCATGGCATAGGTGCCTGAATTGACCTTGCGCAGGTTTTCCACCGATCCGGCCGAGGCCTTTGCCTCTACCTTGAAATCGCTGATTTTTTTTACCGGTGCATATAAGGAAATACCTGCGGCCATAAACTGGAAGGTGCCCCCTGCTGGGCCACCGCCGAAAATATAGTTCTCCCCGGCTTCCGCCATAGGTGGAAAGGCCAGGAGAAGAGCCAGCAGGATCCATATCCTGCCCAGGGAATTGAGAAAAGCAAATGGCATGATTCTGCTCATTAATGTTATTGATTCAACTTTCTGAGTTATGGTAACATGTTGAAATTAAATTGATATCCTCATGGTCATCGCAGCTTGTTGAGAATTCAGAAGCCAGAAATCAGGAGCCAGAATAAAACGTAATAAAATCAACCATTCTGAATTCTGTCTCCTGTCTCCTGAATTCCCATGACGGAGATCTGAGCAGCAACTATGTCACCGACAAAATAGATCAAGTCAGAAAGTTGAGTTATTATTAGGGCTAAATTATTCCGCAAAGAGAGCTGCCTTGATAAATTCTCTGTTCAGTCTGGCAATATGACGGATGGAAATACTTTTAGGGCAGGCTGCCTCGCATTCCCGCTCATTGCTGCAGTTGCCGAAACCGAGCTCATCCATTTTGCCGACCATGCTGAGCGCCCGCAGCCTGCGTTCCGGATGTCCCTGGGGCAGCAGAGCCAGCTGGGAAACCTTGGCGCCGAGAAAGAGCATGGCGGATGCATTGGGGCAGGCGGCCACGCAGGCCCCGCAGCCGATGCAGGCGGCGGCGTCCATGGCCTGTTCCGCGATTTGCTGGGGGATGGCAATGGTGTTGGCCTCCACTGCTCCCCCGGTGTTGACCGAGACATAACCGCCGGCCTGGATGATGTGATCCAGGCTGCTGCGGTCCACCACCAGGTCCTTTTCTATGCGGAAGGCCCTGGCCCGGAACGGTTCGATCACCAGATGATCGCCATCCCTGAAGTGCCGCAGGTGCAGCTGGCAAAGGGTAGTGCCCGGTTCCGGCCCATGGGGCTGGCCGTTGACCACTGCCCCGCACATGCCGCAGATCCCCTCCCGGCAGTCATGATCAAAGGCCACCGGTTCCCTGCCTTCCAGGGTCAGCTTTTCATTGAGCACATCAAGCATTTCCAGAAAAGACATGTCGGTTGACAGGCCGGCAAGGCTGTATTGCTGGAAACTGCCCGGGGCGTCCGGGTTTTCCTGGCGCCAGATTTTGAGATTTATGTCAATTTTTGTGCTCGGCATCTATTTATAACTTCGCTGGCTGGGCGTTACATTTGCAAAGGTGAGCGGTTCCTGGTGCAGCATGGGCGTTTGCCCGGTTCCCCGGTACTGCCAGGCGGCCACATAGGCATACCTTGCATCATCCCGCCTGGCCTCGTGTTCCTCCGTCTGGCTTTCCTCCCGCAGATGGCAGCCGCAGGATTCCTGCCGATCCAAGGCGTCCCTGGCCATGAGTTCGGCGCATTCGAGAAAATCAGCCAGTCTGCCCGCCCGTTCCAGGGACTGGTTGAGCTCTTTGCCGGCGCCGGGGATCAGCACATTGTGCCAGAACTCCTCGCGGATCTGCGGTATGCGGGCCAGGGCCTGCTGCAGGCCGGCGCTGTTGCGGGCCATGCCGCAATGGTCCCACAGCAGTCTGCCGAGTTCCTTGTGAATATCGTCCACGGTCCGTTTTCCCTGCACTGCCAGCAGTCTGGCCAGCTGTGTCTCGACCTCTTTTTCCGTGTCGGCGAAGATCCTGGCCGATCCGTCCGGTGCACCGGGGGTGCAGCAGGACAGATAAGCCCCTATGGTGTTGGGCAGGATGAAGTAACCGTCGGCCAGCCCCTGCATCAGGGCGCTTGCCCCCAGCCGGTTGGCGCCATGGTCGGAAAAATTCGCTTCACCGAGCACAAAGAGGCCGGGCACGGTGCTCATCAGGTCATAATCAACCCACAGGCCGCCCATGGTATAGTGCACGGCGGGGTAGATCATCATGGGTTGTTTGACCGGGTCCTGATCCGTGATCTTGGCATACATCTGGAAGAGGTTGCCATATCTGCGGTAAATGGTCTCGATGCCGTCCCGGTTGATGGCATCGGCAAAGTCAAGATAGACGGCAAGGCCGGTCTCACCGACCCCCCGGCCGCGGTCGCACACCTCCTTGGCATTGCGGGAGGCCACGTCCCGGGGCACCAGATTGCCGAAACCGGGGTATTTATTCTCCAGATAGTAATCGCGCTCCGCCTCCGGGATCTGGCCGGGCGGTCTTTTGTCCCCAGCTTTGCCGGGCACCCAGACCCGGCCGTCGTTGCGCAGGCTTTCGCTCATCAGGGTCAGTTTGGACTGGTAGTCGCCATGCACCGGGATGCAGGTGGGATGGATCTGCACGAAACAGGGGTTGGCGAAAAACGCCCCCCTCTTATACGCCCGCCAGACCGCGGTGACGTTGGAGGACATGGCGTTGGTGGAAAGATTGTAGACGTTGGCGTAACCGCCGGTGGCGAGCACCACCGCATGGGCCGCGTGGGAGGAGATGGCGCCGGTGCGCATGTCCCGGGTGACAATGCCTTTTGCCTTGCCGTCCTCCACCACCAGATCCATCATCTCCCGGCGGGTATGCATGGTCACTTTGCCCAGATGCACCTGACGCATGAGGGCGCTGTAGGCGCCGAGCAGCAGCTGCTGGCCGGTCTGCCCCCTGGCGTAGAAGGTGCGGGAGACCTGGGCCCCGCCGAAGGAGCGGTTGGCCAGGGAGCCGCCGTATTCCCTGGCAAAGGGCACCCCCTGGGCCACGCATTGATCAATGATGCTGTTGCTGATCTGGGCCAGCCGGTAGACATTGGCCTCCCGGGCCCGGAAGTCGCCGCCCTTGATGGTATCGTAAAAGAGACGGAAGATGCTGTCGCCGTCGTTCTGGTAGTTCTTGGCGGCATTGATGCCGCCCTGGGCCGCGATGCTGTGAGCCCGGCGGGGGCTGTCGTGCATGGTGAAGACCTGCACCTGATAGCCGTGTTCGGCAAGGGTGGCGGCGGCGGAAGCCCCGGCCAGACCGGAGCCGACCACGATGACGGTGTATTTCCTCCTGTTCGCCGGATTAATCAGCTTGCCGGCAAAACGGTGCCGGTCCCATTTTTCCGCCAGGGGACCGTCCGGTATTTTGGCATCAAGTATCATCAGGTTTCACCGCAGAAACTCTTTAATCAGCAAGGTGCAGAGCGGAATGAGCATAAAGACGGCGGAGAGCGCCAGGGCCGCCCCCAGGCTGCCGCTGCGCAGTGTCGCGTTATATTTCGGGTGGTTGATGCCCAGGCTCTGGAAAAGGCTCCAGAAACCGTGGCTGATATGCAGGGCGACCACGGCCAGGGCGGAGAGATAGAAGAGGGCGTAGATGGGCTGGCGCAGCACGTTTCTGACAATGTCCGAGATGGGAATGGAATGGTCCGTGAAGTGAAAGTTCAGCAGGTGGACTACCAGAAAGATCAGAATGACCACCCCGGTGTAAGGCATGGTGCGTGATCCCGGGGTGCGGCCCCCGGAGGATTTTTCCATCTGGTAGCGGACAGGCCTGGCCTGGTTGTTCTGCAGAAAGAGGGTGAGGCCGAGGAAAATGTGCAGCAGAAAGACAGCGAGCAGGCCGAGTTCAAACAGTGGGACCAGAAAGCCGAGGGAATGCAGTTTTTCGGCATAGGCATTGAAGGCTTTGCTGCCGAAAAATGTCATGGAGTTGCCTATGCCGTGGACCACCAGGAACAGGCTGAGCATTATCCCGCTGACTGCCATGAGAATTTTCTGTCCCACTGACGAGCGTACTGTCTGACCGAGTGTCATAAATTATGAATCTTTATGAAAAGAAGACCGTTCAATGGTTGAAGAGTATAAACTGTTTTAATTTATATAATATTGAGTAGCGGAATGCTAGTAGATTTACCTATTTTGTTTGGCGGGCCTGCCAGGCGATGAAACAGGGTTGTGCAGTCTGTGCCGGAATTGTTATATAAAATTGTGATTACCACTTAGTTTCAGCTTACTCAACTGGTAGGACATTATTTGTCCTATGTGCTATGGCATAATCCTTTAAAACTGTTCACTCAGTTGGAGGATGACCATGGCAAAAAATATGATTCAGTTCCAGAAAGGCTTGAGTTTGACCAAATTTTTTTCCAAATACGGTACTGACGAGAAATGTCGCCAAATTCTCTTTAACATGAGATGGCCGCTGGGGTTTGTCTGCCCTGAGTGTGGCCATACCTGTTATTGTGAAATCAGCACCCGTAAAGTCTATCAGTGCAAGCAATGCAGGCGTCAAACATCTATCACCAGCGGAACCATTTTCGATAATACAAAATTACCACTCAATATCTGGTTCCTTGCTATTTACCTTATCACCCAGTCAAAAGATGGCATATCTTCACTCAATCTTTCGCGAACTATTGGGGTTTCAGCCAATGCCGCCCTGCGTTTGAAGCACAAATTGCAACATGTCATGAAAAAACAAGATGATGCAAAACCCCTAACTGGTTTTATCCAGATCGACGATTCCTATCTTGGTGGCAAAAGCAGAGGTGGGAAAAGAGGACGCGGCGCATCCGGAAAAACACCTTTTATTGCTGCTGTTGCCACTGATGAAGAAGGTCATCCTTTGCAAATGCGTTTCAGCCAGGTGAACAGATTCTCGAAGCAGGAAATTTTTCAATGGTGCGAGAAGCACCTGTCGCCTTACAGTTTTGTTGTTTCTGACGGCCTTAGCTGCTTCACAGGAATCAAGCAAGCAGGTTGCGCGCATCAGAGTATTATCACTGGAGGCGGTCCTGACAGTGTTGAGATCAAAGAGTTCAGAGGGGTGAACACAATGATTGGCAACGTCAAAAATGCCATCCGTGGAAGTTATCATGCAATCAGTGAGAAGCATATACCTCGCTATCTTGCTGAGTTTTGTTACCGATTCAACCGGCGTTTTGAACTGGGCAGGATGGTGCCCAGCTTAGCCCGTGCCGCTGTGCATACTTTACCGCGGCCAAGGAGATTATTAAAACTTGCTGAAAGTCGATGGTAATCACATATAAAATTGCCAGGA
This sequence comes from Desulfobulbaceae bacterium, assembly GCA_023230525.1. Lineage (GTDB taxonomy): Bacteria > Desulfobacterota > Desulfobulbia > Desulfobulbales > SURF-16 > SURF-16. The sequence continues at coordinate 23,394 of JALNXE010000046.1, read as the reverse complement.
TTCCTGGCAACAACTTTTGACAAATTTATTTGTAAGGCATCACGGAAACAGGGGCTGGGAGAAAGCTGCGGGCTGTCAGGCCGGCCTGACAGGCGAAGTTTTTCAGCGGGGCATCATTTTTTTGAGGAGAGACAGCAGGCCGTTCTGCTCAAGCCTTTTCAGCCCGGCCCGCCGCGCCAGCCCGACTGCCTGCGCGTACTCGGCATGGGCAAGGGGCCTGTCGATGGGCGGGTATTTCCCCGCCTTATACAGGGGGCGGTACTGCTCCATGACATTGACATGGGTCTGCGGGGAAAGCTTTGCCAGGAAATGCATGATTTCTTCGGTCTCGGCAAGTCCGCCGGGCATGACCAGATGGCGGACCAGCAGCCCTTTAACGGCAATGCCCTGGGCATCGATTTGTAAATCGCCGACCTGCCGGTGCATTTCAGTGATAGCCTCTCTGGCCATGTCCGGGTAGTCAGGGGCATTGGCCAACCGTCTGGCTGACTCACTGCTCCAGAACTTGAAGTCCGGCATGTAGATGTCGACAATGCCCTCCAGCAGCCGCAGGGTAACCACCGCGTCATAGCCGCTGCTGTTGTAAACCAGGGGAAGGGTAAGCCCTTTGGCGATGGCCGCGGGCAGGGCGGCGACAATCTGCGGCACCACATGGCTGGGGGTGACGAGATTAATGTTGTGGCAGCCCTGTTTCTGCAGGCTGAGCATGATGGCCGCCAGCTGGCCGCTGTCCACCACGATCCCTTCACCCTGATGGCTGATGCTGTAATTCTGGCAGAACACGCAGCCAAGATTGCAGTTGGCGAAAAAAATCGTCCCGGAGCCGCTGACCCCGACCAGACAGGATTCCTCGCCGAAATGGGGGCAGTAGCTCGCCACCACCGCATCCCTGCCGGTGCGGCAGAAGCCTTGCTCGCCGGCCAGCCTGTTCACCTGGCAGCGGCGTGGGCAGAGTGTACAATCGGCAAGAATTGTGGTAAGCTGCTCAATTCTTTTGCTCAGCTCGCCTGCCTGCTGCAGAGCGAGATAGCCGGCTGTTTTTTTGTTTTTTGTCATTTCCCGGACACGGCAAAAATGCTAGTGTGGCTTTCCGTTGCTGATGTTGTATTGCTGGACATAATCTTAACAGGAATTCAGGGCACCTGTCCATGCCAGGATGGCAAGATCTACTTAAAAAAAGCATCACCAGGGCGGGCGATATTCCCGGGCGCTTCGCCCCTGATGTCAATGCAATTGCCCAGGCGGCCGCGGTTTTTCCCATGCGGATCAATCCCTACTATCTGGGACTGATCCGGGAAAAAGACGACCCCCTGTGGAAACAGGCGGTGCCGTCCCTTGAAGAGCTGCAGGACGAGGTCTGTGTCGCGGACCCCCTGGATGAAGAAAATCTCAGTCCGGTGCCCAATCTGATCCACAAGTATCCGGACCGGGTGCTCTTTCTGGTCTGCTCCCAGTGTGCCATGTACTGCCGCTTCTGCACCCGCAAGCGCAAGGTGGGCACCGACCGGATGGTGATCAGCAGGGAGACCCTTGCCGCGGGTATTGACTATATCAGCAGTCATCCGGAAATCCGGGATGTGCTGATCTCCGGCGGCGACCCGCTGCTGCTTGGTGATGATCGGCTGGAGGAGATCCTCACGGCAGTGCGGGCCATCCCCTCGGTGGAAATCATCCGCATCGGCACCAGAGTGCCCTGCACCCTGCCCATGCGGGTAACGTTGCGGCTCGCCAGACTGCTGAAGAAATTTCATCCGCTTTACATCAACACCCATTTCAACCATCCGGCTGAAATCACCCCGGAGGCGGCGCAGGCCTGCGCCCGGCTGGCCGACGCTGGAATTCCGCTGAGCTGCCAGACCGTTTTGCTGCGCGGCATCAATGACGACCCGCAGACCATGCGGGAACTCATGCACCGGCTGCTGCGCATCCGGGTAAGGCCCTATTATCTGTTCCAGGGGGACATGACCCGCGGCACCAATCATTTCCGCACCTCCATTGCCACGGGCAGGGAGATCATGAAATCCCTGATCGGCTTTACCTCGGGGCTGGCGGTGCCGATGTATGCCCTGGATGCCCCGGGCGGAGGCGGCAAAATTCCCCTGCTGCCGGATTATGTAAGGGAGGATGGAGAACGGCTGGTCTTTACCAATTATTGCGGCAAGACCTGCTATTACGATAATGTCAGGTAACGGCTGGTTAACTGCCGTTGGAAAAAATGCCGCATTGGGCATAACCCGGCTGCAGGCTTCGATGTTTGTTTGTGTTTGCTGAATTAGTATGTTATTTTCGCCGGCCTCCAGATCTGATTGCAGTTCCGCGGTCAGGCTGGCCGGTTCGCTGAGGGAGAAAAGATGGTGATGGACAATGTTATGGATAAAAGAGAATCAGGATATGGCGCTTATATTGTTCTGGGCCTGGCGGCAGCGCTGCTTGCGCTGTGGTCCCTGGGTTATAGGGGGTTGTGGGCTTCCGAGGGGCGTTGGGCCGAGGTGACCCGGGAGATGCTGCAGAGCGGGGATTTTTTTCATCCCAACATCAACGGCCAGCCCTATTTCGACAAGCCGCTGCTGACCTACTGGCTGGTGGCCGCCGTATCCCTGGTCACCGGACATCTCAATGAATGGGCCGTCCGCCTCCCCAGCGCGCTTTCGCTGCTGGTTGCCGTGGCGATCACGGTCTGGCTGGGCCTGAAGTTATGGTCCCGCCAGGTTGGCCTGACTGCCGGCTGGTTTCTGCTGAGCACCTACAGTATCCTGTTCTGGTCCCGGACCGGCGTCGCCGATGTGGAGAACCTGGCCGTTATCCTGCTGGCCGTGGCCTGGTACTGGGCCTGGCGCGACCGGCCGAATTTCTTCTCTTTTCTGGTTTTTTATCTGATCCTCTTCATCGGCGCCCAGCTGAAGGGGCTGACCGCCGTGGTGGTGCCCATTGCCGCCTTGCTGCCTGATGTGGTGCGCGAGAGGCGCTGGCGGGGCTATCTGACGGTTTCCCATGTGCTTGCCCTGGTTCTTGGCAGTCTCTTTTACCTGGGGCCGTTTTTCTACGCCTCCATGACCAGGCCGGATTACCAGTCAAGCGGTCTGGCCCTGGTTTTCCAGGAGAACATCCAGCGTTACTTCGACCCCATTGATCATGTGCAGCCGTTCTATATCTATTTTTACGAGGTACCCATTCTCCTGCTCCCCTGGCTTCCCCTGTTCGCCGGGGCACTGATTGCCGGGTTACCCCGCTGGCGGCAGCTGGATACCCATACCCGCTGGCTGATCAAGGCCGTGGCCATGATCTTTCTTTTTTTCAGCGCGTCCGGCTCCCGCCGCAGCTATTATATTATGCCCATTGTACCGTTTATCGCGCTCTGGATGGCCGTATATGTCGGCAATGCCGGCGGCTACGGGGCCCTGTCCAGGCAGGCAATCGGCCGCTGGCTGCTCCGGCTGCAGCAGCTGCTGGTCTACCTGCTGGCCCTGCTCGAACTTGCCAGCCCGCTGATCTTGCCCCTGGTTGCGGCAAAAACCGGTTTTGCCGTCCCTGCCGGTCTGCAGCTGGCCACTGTGCTCACCGGGCTGGCGACCTTCTGCGTGCTGCTGGTTGACCGGCAAAGACCGGACTGGCTGGCCCGCCTGACCGGAACCCCGGCAGGTATGGGCGGGTTGCTGGTGGCGGTTTCCGTCATTCTCGGCGGTTATTTCTGCTGGCAAACCAGGCCCCTGGAAATCTACCGCACCGAACGTCCCTTTGCCCTGCAGCTGAAAAGCAGGCTGGGTGATCTGCCTCCGGAGCAGCTCGTTTTTTATGAGAAACCCGAGCCAAACGTGCTGTTTTATCTTGATCTGCCAAGGCCGGCGATCCTCATCGAAAATCCTGAGCAGATGCGGGATTTTATGGAAAAGGCCCCGGATGAGTATTTTCTGGTAATCAGGCGTAAAACCGTGGAATCCCTGGCAACTGCTCTGCCGCAGCTTGCCGGGCAGCAGCCAAGTTTTGCTGAAGAGACTTTCGCCTGGCAGAAGCCTTCAAAAAAACTGATCGCTTATCATTTCGGCGGGCAATAACCGCAAGCGCTTCAACTGCCTTAAATGATATCCTCATGGTCCCCGCAGCTTGTTTTTAGATAATTCAGCAGCCAGAAAACAGGAGCCAGAATAAAATGTAATAAAATCGTAACTATTCAGCTCAAAAAAAATGCATCCACCCCAAAAAAGTTCTTGACACGGTTTTCGTGTGATTTTTCAAAAAAATGGAGCCTGAGCATGTCCACGCTCACGATGCCCCCACAAGGCCACCATTCGTTACGGGTTGCATTTGCGACAATGCCCGTATGGTCGAGCGCATCCAAAACAATCAAGTCTCCTCCTGGGGCATCCTGACGACAAAATTTCCGTTTTCAAAACCCGTGTTATAGTGAGATATCACAAACACGGGGGCGGGATGACAGTCGACAACGTCAATGTAGAAACAACTATCAAGAGGGTCCAGGACCTGCTGGTGACCGAAACGAATCTGTCGCCGGCAATCAAGGCCAGTCTTGAAACGCTGCTGCTTCTGGTAACCATCCTGCTTAACCGGTTGGGGCTCAACAGCAAAAACAGCAGCAAACCACCATCAACCGATCCGAACCGTGTCAAACGGCCAAGGGTCCAAAGTGGCCGTAAGCCAGGAGGCCAACCAGGGCACACGGGCACAACGCTGCAACAGGTCCCCGATCCGGATGAATCCTTCATCATCGAAATTGACAGAGCAACGCTGCCGCATGGCCAGTACCGGCAAGCCGGATACGAGACCCGCCAAGTCATCGATCTTGACATCGGTAGAGTCGTTACCGAATGGAAAGCAGAGGTCCTGGAAGACAGCCATGGCAAACGCTATGTCGCGCCATTTCCGGAAGGGGTCATCCGGCCGATGCAGTACGGTATCGGGGTCAAGGTCAACTCGGTGTACATGTCCCAGTACCAGTTGATCCCCTACAATCGGATTGAGGATCATTTTCAGGACCAACTGCAGATTCCGGTCAGCAACGGCTCGATCTGCAATTTCAACAAAGAGGCGCATGATCGTCTTGAAGCCTTTGACGAGTGGGTCAAAAAGCAGCTCACCTCGTCGCCGCTGGTTCATGCCGATGAGACCGGCATTAATATCGGCGGAGTGCGGAGCTGGCTGCATAATGCCTCGACGGCCAAGTACACCTGTTATTATCCCCATGCCAAGCGAGGCAGTTTAGCCTTGGATGAAATGGGAATTCTGTCGGAGTTTCAGGGCATCTTGTGTCATGACCACTGGAAGCCCTATTTCAACTATGGCGCCTTTCATTCGCTGTGCAACGCCCACCACTTACGGGAACTGGAAAGGGCCTGGGAGCAGGACGGCCAGCAGTGGGCGCAACAGATGTCGGCCCTGCTCAAAGAAATCAACAAAGCAACCCACGAAGCCGGAGGCCGCTTGGAAATCAGGGAGTCGGAGCTCTATCGCAAGCGCTACCGGGACCTGCTGCACGAAGCCGAGAAAGAGTGTCCCGCCCCGGATGAAACAAAACGAAAAGGCCGCAGAGGGAAGCTTCCCCGAACAAAATCCCGAAATCTCCTGGAACGTCTCCGGGATTTCGAGAGCGACGTTTTGAGATTCATGGACGAGAAAGATGTCCCTTTCTCCAACAATCAGGCCGAAAACGACCTGCGGATGACCAAGGTCCAGCAGAAAATCTCCGGCTGTTTCCGTTCGCTGGAAGGAGCCAAGATATTCTGCCGAATCCGCAGTTACTTATCTACGTGCCGCAAACATGGTGTCACTGCATCCGAGGCATTGCGTTTACTATTTGAGGGCCGCTCCCCTCAATTCATGCTCACAGACTGACGGAGTGTAGCCGGTGTCCAGAGCGCATGCTGGATAGTTACATAAAATCAACCATTCTGAATTCTGTCTCCTGTCTCCTGAATTCCCATGACGGATTAAGTCAGAAAGTTGAGTTATAGTCAATGAGCCATGTGCTCTTGTGGTAAATTTTCAGTTTTAACCCGCAAGGGGCATAAATACAAAGACACCATTTTTTGGTTAAAATTCTTTTGACATTCTGATCTCAAGGGCTATAATAAACGAGTTTTGCGTTCTATAAAACTCAGGATAGGCTGTAGCGCTTGCTAAGCGTTTCACCTCTATACAGACCAGCCCTTCCCTGGATTTTTTTTAAAATGTGTAAAAAGGTTTATCAATGGACGACCCTAGCCCTGGTAGGCATAAATTGCTGGCAGCAAGACCAAAGCTGACCGACTGCAGTGGTGCAATGCGAAAGGTGCCGGGGTTTCATTCATGATTCCCTGAGCCCATCGTTTTTCACGGTTCCTCTCCAGTCAGTCTCTTACATACTGTCCAGACTGGAGGTGAACAATGACCACTCCTGAATATGCGCAAGACCTGCGCACCCTTCTTCTCAGCGGCGAGGCGGGAACCCGTCGTGATCTTTGCGCGGAGCTTCCCGAAGCAACACTTGCCGAGATTCTGACCGGCCAGTCTCCCCAGTCTGTCTGGGAGTTGCTCTCCCTGATGCGGCCCTGGAAACGGGCTGCGGTTTTCGGCTACTTTAATCTCGATTTTCAGGTATACCTTACCGAGAATATCAACAAGGACGAACTGGCTGACCTGCTTACCGAGATGTCGGCTGACGAACGGGTCGATCTCTTCAAGCGATTACCTGAAGATGCCAAGGAGTCGGTTTTTCCTCTCCTGGCAAAAGCTGAACGGGAAGATATCCGCAAACTCAGTTCATATGAGGAAAACATGGCCGGATCGGTCATGACCTCGGAGTATGTGACGCTCACGCCCGACCTTACCGTTACCGAGGCCCTGGCAAAACTCCGCCGTCAATGGCCGGGCAAGGAAACCATCTATTACGCCTATGTCATCGGGGAAGACAGACGGTTGCTCGGCTTTGTCTCCCTGCGCAAACTTATTCTGGCCAAACCAACCGCCTATGTGGGCGATATCATGAAAGCCGAGGTCATTTACATCCGCGCTGTGGATCCCCGCGAAAAGGCGGCCGAACTCATAGCCAAGTATGATCTCATCGCCCTGCCGGTGGTCAACGGCGGCGCCGCCCTGGTCGGCATCATCACCCATGACGATGCCCTGGACGTTGTTACCGAAGAGGCCACTGAGGATATGCTGCGTATGGCCAGCGCCGACGCGGAAGAATATGAAAATTCCTCCATTTTGCAGAGTATTCGCCTGCGCAGCCCGTGGTTGACCCTTAATCTTGCTACCGCCATGCTGTCATCGTTCACCGTCAGCCGCTTTCAGGATACCATATCCAGTTACGTCATGCTCGCCGCCCTCATGCCGATTATCGCGGGACTCGGCGGCAACGCCGGAACCCAGACCCTGGCGGTAACCGTGCGCGGTATAGCCCTGGGCAAGATACCCCTCGGCCGCGGCCGGGGGGTCATTATGCGCGAAGCGAGTGTGGGGCTGCTTAATGGCGCCATAATCGGCCTGCTGGTCGGCTCTATCGCCTTTTTTGTTTTTCATAAGCCGTGGCTGGGGTTGATCATGCTGCTTGCCATGGTCTGTAATCTCATCATCGCCGGTCTGCTCGGTTCCGCCATCCCGCTGGCCCTCAAGGCGTTAAAGCTTGATCCGGCCCTGGGTTCCAGCATTTTCATCACGGCTGCCACCGATATCAGCGGCTTTTTTGTTTTCCTGAGCCTGGCCACGCTGATGATGCCCCTGTTGCAGTAGGAGGGAAAGTATACTATTTTGCCGAGGACAAAACAGGCAGCTCGAAAAGGTCGACTGCCATGACTGCTCTGGAGCAAACCAACTGCTATGAAAAAACGTTTTTCGTTGCCGGTAATCTGGCTGCCGATCATTTTTTTCGGCCTGATTATCTTAACCGGCGCCATTGTTCTGCACCGGCCGCAGTGCTGCCAGCCGGGGAAGGAGGTGTCTTTCATAGATGCTCTGTTCACCTCCACCTCGGCCACCTGCGTGACCGGCCTCACGGTTATCGATACCGGCACGAGTTACAATCTGCTGGGGCAAACCGTGATTCTGCTGCTCATTCAGCTTGGCGGTCTGGGTATCATGACCTTCAGCGCCCTGGCTTTTTATCTCTGGCGCCACAAGGTCTCAATGACGGACAGAATCATCATCGGCCAGGGGTTGCTGCACGACCGGAGTTTTCATCTCGGCCATTTTCTGGTGCAGATCATGCTGTGGACTTTTTCCATCGAAATTGCCGGGGCCTTTCTGCTCTATGTGCGCAGTCCAATCTCTTTTCATCCTTTCTCCGCCCTTTTTCATGCCGTTTCCGCCTTCTGCAACGCCGGCTTTGGCCTTTTCCCCGACAATCTCATGGCCTGGCGGGGTGATTTTGTTGTCAACATCGTCATCATGGCGCTGATTATTTTTGGGGGTATCGGTTTTTCAGTACTGGTGGAACTGGGCAGCTGGACCAGAAAACGTTTACGCACGAAGTCGGTCAGGCCGATTACCTGGTATTGCCGGGTGGTCATTAAAACATCCATGTTTCTCATCGCAACCGGCGGTTTCTGCATCTATTTTGCCGAGTATATCGGCAACGTGCAGATGCCCTTTGCCGACGCCGTATTGTCGTCTATTTTTCAATCCGTCACCTGCCGCACGGCCGGATTTAACACCCTGGACATCGGGGGCATGACCAATGTCTCGCTGCTCATCATGCTGATTCTCATGTTCATCGGCGGCGCTCCCGGCTCCTGTGCCGGTGGTATCAAAGTAACCACTTCCCGGGTTCTGGCATCCTTTGCCTGGTCGCAGATCCTCAGGCGCAAGCAGGTTGTGGTGCAAGGGTATGGCATTGAAGAGGAAACCATGAACAAGGCCTTTACCTTGATGATTTTTGCGGTAACTATTATTTTTTGCGCTACAATTCTGCTTAACATCACCGAGGGAGGCGGGGCTTCGCATCAGGACATCGGAGGATTGTTCCTTGATGCGCTTTTTGAAGCGACCTCGGCTTTCGGGACGGTAGGGTTGACCACCGGTCTGACGCCTAAACTTTCCATGGCTGGGAAATGCATAGTCATTATGCTGATGTTCATCGGCCGCCTCGGGCCCCTCATCTTTCTGGATGCCATGAACAGTCTTTACCGTGAGCGTTTTTACACCCATCCGGAAGAAAAAATGATGGTCGGCTGATGAGAGGCAGGTTGCGGGTATTGCTGTAAATGAATGTATTGCCGGGCGCAGATGCCGTGAGGACAAGTCAAAAATGAAGATGAACGTATCGGATATCGGTATAATAGGGCTGGGCAAGTTCGGCTTTCAGTTCGGCCAGACCCTTGTCGAACTTGGCAGGAAGGTCATCGGGGTTGATTCAAGCCCGGAAAATATCAAGAAGGCTCAACACGTCATCCCCTATGTCTATCAGACTGATGCTGCTGACAAGGAAGCCTTGCAGCAGCTTGGTTTCGGAGACATGGGCCATGTTCTGGTCAGTGTGGGCGATTCCATTGCCGCCAGTTCGATGATCTCCATGTATCTCAAGGAGCTGGGGGTGCCCCAGGTCTGGGTGAAGGCGATCAACAGCGACCACCAGAAACTGCTGCTCAAAATCGGGGTTGACGAGGTTTTCATCCCGGAGCATCTGGCAGCCAGGCAACTCGCCAACCGAGTGGCCATGCCGGGATTCATCAGCGAACTGCCGTTTGCCCCTGATATGTCGATCAAGGAGCTGGTTGTGCAGCGCTGGGCCGGGAAAACGCTGCGCCAGATTGATCTGACCAACCGCTATAATGTTCAGGTCATTTCCATCAAAAAAAAGGGAAGGCACAAATTTTCATTTATTCCCAAGGCGGATCTTACCCTTGAAGCGGAAGACACGCTGATGGTTATCGGCTATAATGTGGCACTGGCAAAGCTTGATCCCTGATACAGCGGCAATTTCTCTGCCTGTCCTTTCTCTGTCTTCTGGCCTGGGCTGCAGATGATGATTGGTCAGCGGTTTTAGAAGATGTTATGAAATGCCTCTTTATTTTTGATAACTTCTCTGGCAACTGGACGGCGATATTATTTCACCTCAGCTTAATTGATGAATTCGTAATGAAAATTAACCCCAGAGAGCACAAAGCCCACAGAGATAACTTGCTGAAAATAAAAATATTTTCTCTGTGATCTCTGTGTGCTCTGTGGGGGAAACAGATTTTTTACGAGTTCAGCATAATTACAAGGAATATTTTTTTATGAAATCAACCAGATTCGGCTTTTTACACCTTTTTCTCCTGGCTTTTGTTCTTATTTTTCTGTCCGGCGGCAGGCAGGCCGGGGCCGGTGAACAGGTGGTGACAATCACCATGCCTGGGGAAATTCTCCGGAAGGTAATCAGTGACTCCCTGCCCATACCAATTGAACCACAGAACCATTATATGGAAGGAAGCATTGTCGTTGATTCCCTGGAAAGACTGCAGATAAATGAAAAATCAATCTTTATTCAGGGGGTTGTCCTGGGCCGTGATATTGCCATGAATACCAAAATCGCCGGCCAGACAGTCAAGATGGAGTTGGGAAGCGTCAAGCTGCCTGTGACATGCGAACTTTTTCTCCGTTTCGATAAGCAGCAGAAGATTCTTTATGTCACCCCGGTTTTTCCCAAGGCGGAGAAAAAAGACAGTACCGATTCCGCAGATATACTTCTGCCGTTGCTGTCCTCCCTTGGCGGCAAAGAATACCCGGTTTCGCTTGATTCCATGGAGCCCTTTCTGTTCAAGCTGGGCACACGCAATATTCCCGTCAAACTGGTGCCTGAGGATATTCAGACAATGAAGGGAACCATGGTGATCAAGATGATACCTCGGGTCTCTAAATCCCATTGATTGGATGGGCAGTCCAAGGCAGGGGGGGCTCTGTTGCCGATAAAAGTGCCGGGGCAAAAAAAGGTTTTCACCAAGCTTTACCCCGGCTGATAGCGCAGAGATGCCTTTTTGATAAAAAAGCGGCTGGCTGTTACAGGCTGATCACGGCGCTGTTGCACGCCATTTCGATCATTTTTGCGGCGGTTCCCATCTGGGCGCCAGCAATGAGATCAGCCTCCGAGATTTGCCGGGCTTTGGCGCAGGGAGTGCAGGCATAAATAGGGACTTCATACTCCTGGAGATATGCCAGCAGGTCATCGGCAACATCACCGGTGGCGGCCTTGAGATGGTCGGCAATGCCCTTTTTGGCGATGTAGACCGCCTCATCAAGCAGAAAAAGGGACACGTTCTTGCCGTTTTCCTTAGCGACTTTGGCGAGATGGATGGCCCGGGTGGAGCGATTGGGGTTGTCTGTGCCGCAGGATAGGATGATCAATACGTTGTCATTCATTTCGTTTCACCTCAGTTGGTTAAATTTTAGGATATAGGAAACAATTTAACTGTTAAATGGCGATATCTGAAAAACAGCAAGGTCAGGCACAGAGGCCTGGCCGGATAATCATGCGCAAGGTGCTTGGGGATGCGGCATAATCGGCGGAAACGATCTTCATCGATCTATATGTGAAAAAAATGCAAAATTGTCAAATGGTTCTCTTCCTGTTTCCGGCATATACCGGAAAGATTGACAGCGGGAAGGTGTTTGTCTATATTGGGCGGAGCGGCTGAAACGGCCTATCTTTTAGAGATCTCACTTATCTCCGGTTTCTTGGTAATCTTATTTTCCCCCTAATCTTGCTATGCAACAATCATCACTACCTAATGTGCCATCGGAGCAGACCATGATCGCCAGGAGTTTTTTGCTTGTCTGCGCAATTTTGCTCTGCCTGCTTACGGCACCGCCGAGGCTGTCGGCAGCCTCCACAATAGAGCTGCCGCTCACACTGCGTACGGCCCTGCTGCAGCACTCAATCGCCAGATACCTGAATCCCCTGAACGACAAGCCAACGGTTCTTTATCAGGAAGGGCCATACCGCTATCTGCATTCAGACCAGCCGCGGCTGTATATCCGCGACCGCCAGCCGCACTTTTCCTCCCGTATTCTCGCCCGCCTGGGTTTCAAGTTTCTGGGGATATGGCCGGTGGCCTTGAATTGGAACGGTTCCATTGACATGACCCTTTCCCCGTATGTGGATGCGCAATGGCAGTTGCGCTATCATATCGTTGATTCGGTTATTTCCGATAATGCGGGCACCAAACCGATGATAACAGGTCTGGTCTGGAAACTTGTCAAACATTATCTCCACCCCCGCCTGGAAAATTTTTCACTTGATCTCCAGCCTCCGCAGCAGGAGATTGTTGCCTTTCTCCGGGCCTGCGCTTCACCTGCGGAGATGGACCAGCTTGATGCCACCTTGAATTCCATCGTTGCCGGCCCGCTTCGCAGTGACGTCAACGGCATTGTGGTGCCCTTGATGCTCACCGTACCGGACAGACCCCTTGCCGCCGAGATGCCTTTGGCCGCCGAGGCACCGCTCGACTCTGCCGAACTGGAGAGTTTTGAGAAGGTGCTGGAACCCTGGGATGCATTCCTGGTTTTTGTCATCAAGAGTGCCGGAGCTGATTTTGTCGATACGAAAATGCGTGAGCAGCTGTTTGATCTTCTTCTAACCAGCCGTTATCAGCTGCTGCCGATCCTGGCCGGCGAGGTGTCGCTGGCGGCCGGTGATCCGCTGCGGAACTTGTTTGTCGATGCCTGGCATCAGCTGCGCTTGATCATTGAGGAGGCCGAAGACCGTGACCTGATCCAGGGCCAGCCGCTCCGTTACATGACTTTCGTTAACGCCGGTGATGCCCTGCTCACGCTGGATGCCGCGGCGCCGCGGCTTGGTATGCAGATCACCACGGATGGCCTGCGCCGCCTGGCCCGGACGCTGCAGCCGGGAGGCACGGCAGACCCGCTCTATTTTGACTGGGAAGTCGACCCCGCCCTGCGTGAACTTTTCCAATTTGCCCCTGAACCGGCACCCGAACCAGCGCAGGAACCAGCGCCGGAATCTGCTCCGGCAGAGCCACCGCCGTCACTCAGCCGCCGTCTCCTGGATTTTCTTTTGCCGATGGTTTACGCCGATGAGGCGCAACGAAGCAGATCGCTTAATCGCTGGGTTCCCCGTTCCGAAGAACTGGAGGAATACCGGCAACAGATCGGCAGCTTGCTGCAATCTGCCGCGGATGAGGAAATCAGCCGCAGTAAACTCGACCCCAAGTATACGGAGATTTTCCAGCATCTGGTGCCGGCTACCGCTCTGATTGAAAGCTGCTGGCGGCAGTTCGTGGACGAGGGAGGCCAGGTCACGTACCTGCGTTCCACTGCCGGCAGCATCGGCCTGATGCAGATCAATCAGCATGTCTGGCGCGGCTTTTACAACCTGGATCGTCTGCGCTGGGAGGTTCCCTACAACATTCGGGCTGGTTCCCAGATTCTCATGCGCTATCTCACGCAATACGGCATGGCTGTTGCCGCTAAAAATGGCGACCCCGGTTATGCGCCACGTTCAACCTATTCGGTGTACAATGCCGGTCCCCGCGCTGCCCGGCGCTTCATGAAGAAAGACAGCACCTCCCGGGAGAAACGGGTAGATGAAAAGTTCTGGACGATCTATCAGGGCATTGAGGCCGGGGGAAAAGTAGACCTCTCTACCTGCGATATCGATATCTTCCAGGCCCCGTAAAAAAATGTTTTCCTTCCGGGGCGATTCTGTCCGGGTGGGGGCGCAGCTCAGCTGCCCCTGCCCGGATTGCGTTTCTCCGTCTTCTTTTCCGCGGTTCGCCGTGATTTCCCGTTCAATTCCCCCCACCAATATCTGAAATAGTGTTGTTGATAATCCCCGTTTTGTTTTCGGAAATGTCCATTTTTTCCGGAAAAGTGGACAAAAATATCCATTTAAATGAATATGAATTCACTGGTTGGTTAAAACCGGCAGGCCATAGAGGAATTTCAGTTTGTAATTATCCGAAATCGTTACATTTTTTAAATGTAACAAAAAATGCATCAATGGCTTTTAATTTGCATAATATAAAACACAGCGTTTAGGGAGGGAACATCCGTTTTGATGTCTGGATGAGCTGTTAACGCGGCGGAAATGGAAATCGCATATTTGGGGAAATATATCGATTTCATTAAAGGGAGGAATGAAATGATGAGAGGAAAACTGCTGATTCCGGCTGCCCTGCTTCTATGGGCTGCTTCTGCCGGCATGGCCAATGCCACCACGTTTTATCACTTTGAAGACTACGGGCAAGGTGGTGTAGTTTTTAATGCCGCAAACAGTTCTGCAAGCGATAATACATTCACTTGGATATTTGATTTGAATAATGACGTCATGGATCTCTGGAAGATACCCAGCCCTGAGTTGCAGTCTCAATCCTATGATTTCATAGCGAATCTACTTGGTTACGAGGAAAGCACCGGAAGCATGGATCCTGCGAACCTGCTTCATTATGCTTTCCTTACCATGGAATTTACCGACGTAAATGATCCAAAAGATACCGAAACGATAACTTTTGAGTTATTGGGAGATCAGGCTTTGTCGCTTGGTTCAACAAGCATCAGTTCGGGAGGTCTTCCTACCAATGGTGCATTGGTTGCTGCTCTGGTATCCTTGGACCGTTTACTCATCGCTAACGGTGCCAACCTCGACGTAACATCCTACCTGCGTGAGGATCACATGCTGGAGGTTACCATCACAGCACTTTCTGGTGCATTCATGGTCGAAAAGATGGATCTCAAAGGCTGTTACGAAACCGCTCCGGTCCCCGAACCTGCCACCATGCTGCTGTTTGGCACCGGCCTTGCCGGTCTTGCCGGATATGTCAGGAAAAAATCGAAGAAGGGTTGCTGCTGATCATTTTGAAAAAATGATCTTTTTTTCATAATCTGAAGCCAGATCAAAAAAAGGAAACTGCCAGGCCAGTTTCCTTTTTTGTGTCAAAGCGATGCGCAGCTTGCCTGATCTATTTGCCCAGGGTGCTCATGATGCCCCGGACTGCGGCCGGAATGTCGGCGGGCAAGACGATTATTTTGGTGTTGGCCGAGGTGGACATGGTTTTAACGGCCTCGATATATTTTTCCCCCAGCAGAAACATGACAGGCAGTTCGTTGCTCTGGATCGACTGAGTGACCATTTCAATGGCGGTGCGGTTGGCCTCGGCCAGGACTATCTTGGCCTGGGCGTCCCGCTTGGAGGCCTCAAGACGCCCGTCTGCCTCCAGGATGGCCGCGCTTTTTTCACCTTCGGCCCTGGTTACGGTGGCCCGGCGCTGTCTTTCCGCGGCCGCCTGTTCTTCCATGGCCTTCTGCATGGTCTGGGAAGGGTTGATGTCCTGAATCTCCACGGTTTTCAAGGTGATGCCCCAGTCGGCGATGTCGTCTGAGATGGCGGCCTTGAGTTTTGCCTTGATCTGATCCCTGGAGGACAGGGCGTCATCAAGGTCCATCTCGCCGACGATTGCCCGCAGGGAGGTCTGGACCAGGGTCCGGATCGCCAGGGCATAGTCCTCCACCCCATAGACCGCCTTTTCCGGTATCACCAGATTGATATAGGCCACCGCATTGGCGATGATGACCGCATTGTCCTTGGTGATCACCTCCTGTGAGGGAATATCCAGCACGATATCCTTGGTTGTCACCTTGTGGGCAACGGCGTCGATATAGGGGACAATGAGATTGAGCCCCGGGCCGAGGGTTTTGTGAAATTTCCCCAGTCGCTGCACCACATATTTGGACCCCTGGGGGACAATGCGGACCCCGAGGGCGATGGTGACGATGACCAGAACCACAAAGACAGAGACAACGGCAACTTCAGGCATGCTTCCCTCCAATTTCAGAACTTCTGATGTCATGATGTAATTTCAATAAGTTATTCACCACTCTCTTCTCAAGCCGCAATCAGGGTATCAAGGTAAAATCTGCCGAGATCAGGTTATCTGAATTCGGGACTTAATTTGCTGCACGTTTACCGACAATCAGGGTGTTGCCGGAGATATCCTTGATAAATACCCGGTCTCCGGGATTGACTTTTTCTTCACAGATAAACGGCCATTCATCCGATCCCAGGACCGGGGTGGTGAAGCGGACGATCCCCTCATTTTTTTCCAGCGGGACTTTCACGACCTGGCCGGTTTCCCCCAGGATCGCCTCTCTGGAAATACCGGCCTTGGTTCTGTCCGGCATGAGGGGTTTGAAGAATTTGAACCACAGGACGGTAAAGAGCGATGAGGCCGCGGCCCAGAGAAAGAGCTGCCAGCTTAAGGTTAGCTCCGGAAAAAGCCAGAGCGCTCCTCCCACGATGAGCCCGCCCAGCCCGAACCAGAAGATGGTAAAGCTTGGGATCAACATCTCGGCAATCATGAGTACCATGCCGAATACCAGCCAGTGCCAGTAAAGGATTGTCAAGTTCATCTTCCCTCCGTTATGAATAAAAGCAACTCCGCAGCAGGCGCTGTAAATCCCAGATGAAATCTGTGATCATTGCTGTTGACCGTGCTCATTTTTCTGCCCTTTCTGCTGGCTGTGCATTTCATTGAGAAGCTCAAGCTGGACCTCCTGAATCTCCACCAGCCGTTCCCATTGCCGGGAGAGGAGATGATCAAGTTTTTGATGCAGCTGGCGGATTTCAAGCTCTGCCTTGAGATTTACCTGGTAGTCGTGGGCGGCCCGCAGGCGGTCTTTCGCCTCAACCCGGTTCTGGCTCATCATGATGATCGGGGCCTGGATGGCGGCAAGACAGGACAGGACGAGATTCAGCAGGATATAAGGGAAGGGATCAAAGGGCTTGGCTGACATCAAATAGGAATTGACGGCCATCCACATGACCATGATACAGAAAAATATGATGATAAAACTCCAGCTCCCGCCGAATCGGGCAATCAAGTCGGACAGGCGCTGGCCGAAGGTGAGCATGGAGTCGAATTCCTCGTCAACATGGGAAGAAATGATCTCATGCTTGGCAAGACTGTCGACAACCTCCCTTTCCAGTTCGGAAAGTTCCCCTTTTTCCGCTGCAATCAGGGATGAAACATACTCGGTACGGAAACGCTTCATGTCGTCCAGGCAGATGAATCCCTCATCCGACCAGGCGGAAAAACTTTTCCTAATCACCTCGACCACCACGGGCCGCAGCATGCTGGCTCGCAACAGATCTGTTTCGGTTGCCTTCCTGCCGCAAATCTGGCAGAAGCGGTCAGCGGAATTCTCCATGTCGTTTCCCGGGGTCTTACGCCCGTCCCTTTCTAAGCCGTTGTAAAAAAATAACATGGCCAGAGAAATGCGCAGAACGGCACTCTTTTCAGTACCCCCTTGAGGGGTATAAGGAGCAGTAACGAAATTGAAAAAATGGCCATGTTATTTCGTAACGGCTCCTAAGTTGGCATCCGCATATTTGACTAAGGGAGTTGGAAGTTATAAAAGTACCGTTTAGCTTTGCCGTCATGCCAGCATGTTTTTAGCTGGCATCCAGCTGATGGACTGGATTCCGGCTAAGAACATGCCGGAATGACGAACGTTTCGAGGCTTTATAAACGGTATATCAACAATTGCTGAGCCCCTAAGATGCCGTTCCGAGGTTTTCTGATGTTTTCATGCCGTGCTGCCTTCATGTTGCAACAGCCCCGCGGGCCTATTTGGCTCCGAACACCTTTTTCAGCAGCTCAGTGGTCTGCCGGGCGGGATTTTCGCGGATAGCGGCCTCCTCCTTGGCCACATAATGGAAAATGCCGTCCAGCCCTTTTTGCACGGTGTAATTGGTCAGATCAGCTTTGACATCAGGCGCGAAGGGGATGTTCTTGTATTTTGCCATGGCATTATCATAGGATTGGACCGCCCCGACCTCTGACAGGCTCTGTTGCACGATGGGCTGCATCTCCTTGGCCAGGGCAGGGGACATCTTGCCCTGAAAATACTTGGTGGCCGAGTCTTTCGGGCCTTTGTAGATTTTCATGACGTCATCAAAGGTCATGTCGGTTATGGCTTGCCGGAAAAGTTCCTTGGCCTTGGGTGTCGCCGACTCGGCCGCCCGGTTCAGCTTCAGTTCGAGATCATCGAGAAGATTGGCCATGCCGACCTGGGACAGCATTTTTTTTGCCGTATCGAGTTGCGAGGGCAAGGGGATATGGATGGAGGGGTCGGCATTGAATCCGTCAAGGCTGCCCAGTCTGCTCACCACTTTTTCCGTGCCGATGTTCAGCGCATCCTTGAATGCCCCGCCGATTTCTTCATTGGAAAGACCGGCTTTCCCGCTATCCGACTGCTTTGTACTGCCGAGAATTTTCGCTCCCTGCTCAAGCCAGTTGCCTTGGGCATGCACCCCGGGGGAGAGGAGGGGAATGGTCATGCAGCCTGCTATGGCGATTATAACTGCTGATTTCTGAAATTTTTTTACCGGGAAAGTCATATGGCACCTCTCTCATCGTTATGGTATTTGGATCCGGCCAGTTGCCGTCTAGTCAAACAGTAGTAGTTTTACCTGGCAAAAGGCAAGTGATAAGCTGCTGAAAACAGTGGCAAGGTATGTTTTTTTACCCGGTGGGTTAAAAGCGGATTCTGCCGAAACAGCGGGGCAGGTGAAAATTTAATTCATCCACCGGCGACCAGGCTGCCCAGTGCGGGTGGGAGGTCTTATCCCCGCATTTATAAAAATTGGCCCGCCAGACCTGCCCCTTGATCTCTCCCAGCGGCCCGGCATACTCTGCCAGCAGTGCAAAGGGCAGCCGGAACTCGATGAACCAGATGATGTCGCCGGTAATCTCCGGCTCAACCAGTGCCGGCAGAGAATGATAAACGCTGATTCGGCTGCCCTGTTCCATGGTCAGACGGGTGAAATCCCGGAAGCCGTGTTCGGTCCGGGTGGGATCGACAATGTAGGACGCAAGCATGGCCCCGCCGCAGTTGAACTCAAAGTTGAAGTACCCGCCGCCTGCTGTGGGCTGGACGAAAAACTCCACGCAGCTGTCCTGGCATACCGGTTGCTGAAAGCGGTCGTGGACGCAGCGGACAAAGCGGTCTCTGGTCCGGAAGAAACCATGCAGGGCAACGGGACTGCAGAGCAGTTTCGCCTCGGTCTGCGGGTGATGGTTGGTGCTCTCCGGCCGGAAGTCGGCAATGGATAAGGCGGGGGCCTGCCGCCAGAGAGGGCTGTCCCACTCCTGCTGCAGTTCAAAGGGCTGGGGCACGGAGAATACCTGGTACTCGGGGATTGTCATGGCTGGTCTGGAAAAATCATTGAGGATGGGGAGTTTGTCCGTGCGGGACGGAGTCTGCCGGCGGGGTGATTTCCGCCGAGAGTTTTGTTTCGTCCGCGGGTTGGCAGCATGGCTGAGTTATTCAAGAGTCTCATAATTATCCTGGCGGAACCGTGGTGAACAGACACAGTAGAAAATGAGGTCTGTGTCGCCGGTATTGATGATCCGCTGCGCGCATTGAGCGGGTATTCTGACCACATCCCCCACCGTCACCTCTGCCGGTTCCAGCCCCTCCACCTCGACCCGGCCCCGGCCGGCAACAATGAGATAACGCTCCGCGGTGCCGCGCACCCGATGCCTGGCCGTGGCAATGCCGGGTTTTACCCGGGCGCGGGCGATGGAAACCTGCTCGTCGTCCGGGTCATTGGCGATTTCAGCAATAAAGCATCGCTCAGCGGTCAGGAATTCCTTGACCGCCGAGCCTTTTTTTACTTGGGCTCTCATCCTTTCACCTGGGGGGGGTGCCGCGCCGGGATCACTTGCCGGACTTGATAAGGCCGGTGCCGTGGCAGGTGGGACATTGCACCTCGGGCGTGCACTGGCAGTCCTCCCAGTTATCGCCTTTCTGGGTGCCGCGCCACTCCATGCTGCATTCACATCTGCCGGGGATAACTTTTTTCCCCGCACAGGTCGGGCATATGTTTGTGTTTTCCTGAGTCATGATCGTCTCCTTTAGTTTTCAGTTGCAACGCGCCGGAAGCATACAGATAACGCTGACCGGATCTGTTTCTTTTATGGTTTTTCAGCCGAGGTGACGGCAAAATTATAGAGCCGCCAATGGCAGGCTGTTTTGGTGAAACCTGCCTCTTTCAGCCAGGAAAAATGGTTCGTCAAGGTCATGGGGTGGTCTTTTTCAAGATGCTTCGCGTACCAGAACTCCGGGTCCTCTCCCTGGGACCGCATGAATTTCTTCCACAGAAAGGCGTGATACCCGCGCACCTCCCGGTCCTCATCGATAATGATATCCCTGGCGATGAATCTGCCACCGTTGTTCAAGGCCGCGAAAAGGCGCCGGTAAAATGCCTCTCTTTCCGGCCAGGTGAGATGGTGCAGGGTGAGCCCGGCCAGGATGATATCATAATCGCCGCCGATGGGGTCAACCCGGAAATCCCCGGCCTGCAGGGTAAATCTCTCAGCAAAGCCGGCCAGTTTTTGCCGGTAGGCCGCAAGCATCTTTTCCGTCAGATCAAAGCCCACGACCCTCGCGCGGGGAAGTTTGCGCAAAACCAGTTCCGAGAGAATGCCGTTGCCGCAGCCCAGGTCAAGAACACGGTATTCCAGGTTCTCCTGGGGCAACAGATCCTCGATGACCTGATGCTGGAAGAGGTAGTGCGGGACAAGCTTCACCATCAGTTGCTCGTATTCATCCGCCTGCCGGGCAAAATGTTCCTGCACCTGTTGCTGTTTCATGGCAAATCCTCCAAACACCCGGCTACGGGCCGGTTCGGAAAGCAGAACCCGCAATCCATTCCCTCGGCAGAGGGGCCGCCTGATAAAGCCATTTTTATAAATTTACTCATAAAATGAGATAAATGTAAGGTAAAAAAAGTAATTTTAAAATGTTTATTTGTCAGGATTTATTTGGGTGAAATTATGTCTTTTTTTCCCCGAGATGAAACGGCAGGATGGGAAAAGGACTGCCGCTACGACTGCCGCAACAATCCTTCACGGGCGGCGGCAGTGAAATAAGGAACTCAAAAAATCGCGAGACAATTTTGGCATTTCCCTGCCATTGATTAGGAGCCGTTACGAAATAACATGGCCGTTTTTCAATTTCGTTACGGCTCCTTATGCCGTTCCGCGCATTTCTCTGACCATGTTATTTTTTTACAACGGCTTAGTAGTTTTTTCTTGCAAAATAACCCTTGGCGAGTTTGGTCTTTCTGAGATACTATTCATTTTGAAGAAAACATGGGGAAGGGATGCGGAAGGAAATCGGCAACCTGACCCAGGGGCTTTGGTTTGCAAGGGACTCAGCTGAACCGTTTCCATATCGCCCCCATCATATTGCAATAAGTGGGGGAAATAGTTGAAATTATGAAAAGTTTTCAATTATCAGCACTGTTAGCCATATTGATCCAATAAATATAAGCAAAACGAAAACTCACCACGCGACGACGCCATACCCGGCGGGAAAAGACTGACAATATGAAAGGAGCGAGCAATGGGAGACAAGGGCGGCAAGAAAGATAAGGACAAGAGCAAGAAACAGATGACTAAGAAACATGACCAAAAAGCCAAAGAAGCGAAGGATAAGCAACCAAAAAAACCTTCGTAGCCGGGCGGTAGGGAAACTTGGGCGGATTGATAAAATTATCGGTTTCGGCTAAAACCTGCGGGTGAGCTGGACGCGGAGACGGCTGTCGGCTCTGGGCTGGCATTAGCCCGCGCCGGTTATCCTTATTCGTTATAAAAATATTTTGGAACCAGAGCCAGGAGTCAGCGTGATATTACCATGAGGAAAAAATTCCGTACCGCAACTCCTGCCGCTTTAAACCCGGCCCTTGCCGCCGCGATCTTTTTCGCCCATCATATCGAAATAAAAATGAAGACATTAACCACCGTCCTCCGAGTCCTTTTACTGACGCAAACCCGTCACCTGCCGGCTGTCATCCTCCTTTGCCTTTTCTCTCTGCCTTTGGGCGGCAAGAGCAGCAATGTTTTTGCCGCAGAAACCGCCCAGCCGCAAACCTCTTCCCCAATCGTCGCAGCCGAGAGCACCGTTACCGTTAACTCAGCCAGCACAGACTCCGTCTATGGCTATCTGGCCCGGGAGATGGACCGCCTGACCGATGGCACGGTGGTGTATGACGAGTACGGCAGCGGGGCGGCCGGCTTTTATCCCATCAACTGGTCGGGTGACGTGAATGATCTCACCCTGGCCGCTGACAGCTGGGACAGCCCTTTTGCCGGCAAAACCTGCCTGCGCATCACCTATCGGCCGGCGAAAAGAAATGGTTGGGCCGGGGTGACCTGGGCCTATCCCGATATGAGCGGCGGAAACTGGGGGGAACGGCATGGCCGGGTCCTGGTGGGGGCAACCGAGCTGACCGGCTGGATTCGCGGCAAAGTCGGCGGAGAGCGGGTCAGAATTGAAGTGGGCGGCGTCAATGAAAAGGGAAGCGGCAATGCCGGCCAACCGAACCGCGATACCCTGAACCGGCTGAAAACCGAACCGAAAGTCCTCAAACTGACAACCAGCTGGCAGCCGTTTAAAATTGCGATCCCGCCTGGGTCAAATCTCACCGGGGTGATCGGCGGGCTCTCCGTCTTTTTTGATGCGGGCCTGAATCATCAGGGCGCCACGGTCTATCTCGATAATGTCAGGTATAACAATGCGGACAAGAACATGCTGCGGCTGGTCCGGTCTTACCGGGCAACCGCGGTTAAGGAGGATAATTCCCTGCGCAATGCCGCCTTTCTCTACGACAATGCCCTGACCCTGTTGGCATTTCTGGCCAAAGAGGACGCAGACAGCGCAAAGCGGGGGAAAATCCTGGCCGATACCCTGATCTGGCTGCAGAATCATGACCGGCATTACCGGGACGGCAGGTGGCGCAACGCCTACCTGGCCGTTCCGGTGGATCTGCTTGCCGGTGATTCGGCCCGGTTGCCCGGCTGGTGGCAGGTTCCGGCAGAGGCCGCGGGGAACGGCGCCGCTGCCGTCTGGGTGGAGGACCGATACCAGGTCAGCTCGGATACGGGGAATATGGCCTGGGCCGTCATCTCTTTGCTGGCCGCCCATCGCAAGTATTCTCTGCCGGGCCGGGAGAATCATTACCTGCAGGCCGCCCTGCAGGGGGCGGAATGGATTGAGCGCCATTGCCGGGTTGATGAAACAGCCGGCAATTCCGATACCCTGGTGGGCAAAGGCGGCGGTTACAGCGGCGGTTTCGACGGCTGGGAGGAAGACGGTGGCGGCGGCAACGGGCCCAAGCGGATACTGTGGCGCAGCACCGAGCACAATATCGATCTCTACGTGGCCTTCATGCAGCTGGCCGAGGTCACCAACGACCCGGTCTGGCTTGAGCGGGCAAGACACGCCCGCAGCTTTGTCCTGAAAATGTATGACCCCCAGGGAGGGCATTTCCTGGCAGGGGCCAGTGATCTTGACGGCACGGCCAACCGGGAGGTGGCGCCGCTGGACGTGCAGACCTGGAGCGTGCTGGCCATGGGCCATGACCCGGAGTTCCGCAGGGTTATCGGCTGGCAGGATGAGAGA
>JALNXE010000045.1 GCA_023230525.1 Desulfobulbaceae bacterium | reverse complement strand
GCATGGTGGGGATGGATGCCCACCGCGGCATAGACGCCGGCATGGCTGTGGGCAAACGCCACCGCCTTTCTTGAACTTTCCAGGTCGATGCCGATGGTGATCACGGCGCGGACCCCGGCGCTCAGTGCCCGGTCCATGACCAGGTCAGCATAGAGTCCGTCATCGATCATGTCAAGATGACAATGGCTATCCACCAGGGCGGCACCTCTGCCGAGCACGGGGGGCGGGACAGGTTTTTTCTTTTTTGCCACGGTAAGTTATCTTCTCACGTTGTATTTTTAAGTGAAGCGGCCAGGCGCCTTTTGCTCATCTCATCTAACAAATTATTGAAATTCCTGCAACAAAGGGGTAATTATGGAAGGTAAAAACCGCCATCAGCAACAGGAGGGGGGTATTTTTCATGCCGCAGACAGTTCTGGAAGCCATTTACCGGCGCCGCAGCATCCGGGAGTTTACGGATGAGGATGTTGCCTTAAGCGACCTGCGCGAGATTGTCCGGGCCGGTATCTGGGCCCCATCCGGCCTCAACAACCAGCCATGGCGTTTTGTCCTGGTCACGGATGATGAAACAAGAAAAAAACTGAGCGAAACCACCCATTACAGCCACATCGTGCTGGCCGCCCGGGCACTCATCGCCGTCTACCTTGATACGGAAGCCATGTATGATGAGGTAAAGGATCATCAGGCTGCCGGGGCCTGCATTGAAAATATGCTGCTGGCCACGGAGGCCCTGGGGCTTGGGGCGGTCTGGCTCGGGCAGATCCTGAAAAACAAAAAAGAGGTCAATCAGATTCTTGACCTTTCTTCGCAGTATGATCTGATGGCGGTGCTGGCCATCGGTTATCCGCTGCACCGCAAGCAGAAATCGTCCCGCAAGGGACTTGACGCCTTTATTTTAAAAACATTCCAGGAGGTCCCCGATGTTTTGCAAAAGTAACCAGATTTATTCCTTAAGTTGTGTTTCCCTTCTTTTCCTTTTCTTGCTGCTGACCGGCTGCACCAATATGGGCACCATGGGTGGTGGTGATTCCCAGGGGGCATATGCGTCCTCGGCAAGCCAGCCCTATTACCCGCCTGATTTCCGGGAGGTTCTCATTCCTGACGGCCTGGAAATGAATCGGGACGATTCCATGTTCGTCAAGACCAATTCCTTTAACGGCGGGGTATTGACCTTCGATGGCCGTATTGATGTGATTTCCCTTTCCGACTTTTTCGAGGGTTCCATGCCCAAGAACGGCTGGAAGCTCTCCGGGGTGGTCAAGGCAAAAAATTACCTGCTGATTTTCACCAAGCCCGACAAAACCTGCATGATCACCATCTCTGAAAACAAATTGAACTTCAAGACCGTGGTTAATATCTATATCGCCCAGGACACGGATTCCATGAGTGGTGGAGCCGGTAGTACCGGCGGTGGCGAGAATTTTTCCGTTTCTCCGCTGGAGTAAGCCCAGACCATGGCGCCTGTCCTGGAGAATAAAAACATCCTGTGCGGCATCACCGGCTCCATTGCCGCCTACAAGGTCTGTGACTGGGTCCGTTCCCTGCAGCGGGATGGGGCGGAGGTCAGGGTGGTGATGACCAAGTCCGCCAGAAAGTTCGTTACGCCGCTGACCTTTGCCGCCCTGACCGGCAACACCGTCCATGGGGCGATGTTTGCCGTCGGGGATGAGGAGCAGATTCCCCACATCAGCCTGGCCCGTTCCAGCGATCTCATCCTGATCGCCCCGGCCACCGCCCAGACCATCGCCAGGCTGGCCCATGGCCTGGCCGATGATCTGCTGGCCGCCATTGTGCTGGCCAGCGAGGCGAAAATTATCGTCTGCCCGGCCATGAACAGCAGGATGTTCCTGCATGCGGCAACCCAGGAAAATATCCGGAAATTGCAGGAGTACGGCTATCTGGTGCTTGAGCCGGAGAGCGGCATGATGGCCTGCGGCGAGGAAGGGCCGGGCCGTCTGCCCGAATGGCACCAGGTGCGGGATGCCGTTATCGCTGCCCTGACCCCCAAGGATCTTGCCGGCAAAACCGTGCTGGTCACCGCCGGCCCCACCGAGGAACCGTTTGATCCGGTCCGCTTCCTGGGCAACCGTTCTTCGGGCAAGATGGGTTACGCCATGGCCGCGGCGGCCCGGCAGCTCGGCGCCAGGGTCATCCTGGTCAGCGGTCCCACCGGGCTGGTGCCCCCGGCCGGGGTTGAGCTGATCAAGATTCGCACCGCGGCGGAGATGTACCGGGAGGTCATGAGCCGTTTTGATGTGGCGGACATCATTGTCAAGGCTGCGGCGGTATCCGATTTCAGGCCGGCTGAACTGTCCGCCGGCAAGATAAAGAAGACCGGGCAAGACATCTCGCTGCCGCTGACCGCCAATCAGGATATTCTGCAGAAACTCGGCGAGATCAAAGACCAGCGGCCCAAGCCCCCGCTGCTCATCGGTTTTGCCGCTGAAAGCGACAACCTGGTGGAGTACGGCCGGGAGAAGCTGCGGAAGAAGAATCTCGACTATATTGCTATTAACGATATAACGGCAGCTGACAGCGGTTTCGCGGTTGACACCAACCGGGTGATCCTGCTTGACCGCCAGGGGGGGCAGACGGAATTTCCCCTGCTGTCCAAGGAAGAGACGGCCAGGGAAATCTGGAACAGGGTGGTCAGCGCAGACAGGTCTAAATAAGCGCCGCCGATAATAATGCAGCAGCGGGACGTTGATAAAGGAGTGTCTCGTCAACAACAAAGTGGCGTATAAAGACGTGAAAACTCTCTCCGTGCATCCTCCTTGGCAGTAACTTCCAATTTCCTCCTGGCGCCTCTGTTGTTTCTGAATTCTTGCCATCTCCGTACTTCTCTTCTAACGACCTCGATATCGTCAAATCTTCTGGTGAGTTATTGGCCAATGAGCTCATTCAACTCTATTTCGGCCATGTTCAGCCATCTTCCATGCACTTCGTGCGTAAAGAGATTAGAAACGGCCCCATAAGACCTTTGTCTTTTCCGGTGGGGATGTTTCATGCAGAGCCCCTGTCTCAAGCCTATTCAGATTATCCATCACCAGTGTTATTTCCTCAGCGTTTTGTCTTGGTCAGCAAGTCCTTTCAGGAAAACAACCTGGTAGGAATACCTAGTAGGATTATTTCCCATATGTTAATATACAAGTAATTTATCTGGTTTGATTTGCAAATGCAGATAAAGCCGAAAGATCTCTCTTCTGTAACATGGCAAAATAATGGCAAATTTTCACATGAGGGGCGGGAAACCGCAGGGTTGAAGATTTGTGAAAGTTCTCATCAAAACGAAGAGGAAATGAAAATGAAAAAGAAGCTATCAGCAGGATTGGCAACTGGGTTATTGATGTTCAGCGTGGCCGGCATGGCGCAAGCGACCTTAACCACCATTGGTACCGCCACTTACGGCGGCTCGGATTACAATTTAATCTGGGACAATGACAATAACGGCAATTCGGTCATCTGGTTGGATTATACTCATGACAAAACAAATTGGCAGGAACAGAATACCTGGGCCGCAGGTCTTGATTCGTCTTTGGTCTACCATGTTGATGCAGCTTATAGCGTTGACTGGGGCGGCAGTTCCTGGCGGCTGCCAAGTGCCGGAGCAGACTCATCTGCCGATTACAATCAAATCACCTCCGAGATGGGGCATCTGTTTTATGAAGAATTAGGATTGCAAAGTTATCCGGACAGAGATTTTCAACTGGTAACAACCGCAGAATTAAACGCCTCCAATTTTGACAATTTAATTGCCTCCTGGTACTGGTACGGCACGGAGCATGTTATCAAAACGGATAACTACGCCTGGCTCTTCCACATGCTCTACGGCAACCAGGATTACGACTATCAGGACAAGGAGCGCTACGGGTTAGCTGTTCGCAGTGGACAAGTTTCCGCTGTTCCCGTACCCGGAGCCATCTGGTTGCTTGGCTCAGGGCTGACAGGCTTGGCAGCCTTAAGCCGGCGGAGAAGAGAGAGCCGCGTTTGATCAACATGAGGGCATCTTGAATACATGTCTTTTCGCCCGGTTCTGTGTCGCAGCAAAATAAAAAATGTTCGCATATTGGGCATATGTGAGCATTTTTATTTTCATCACGACGCGGCAGATCTGGAGAGGGTGCTGAGGAACACGGTCAGCGCATAAAGGTCAGAATAGCCGCGCCGATAATCAGCAGCAGCGGGCCGTTGGTGAAGTAGATGAAATAAATCATGGGGTAGCGCTGCCCCATGATCTGCCGTAGATGGTCCCTGTTGATGAGCCCCGGCACCCAGAAAGCCAACGAGATCACCGTCCCCACCACCACAAAGAATATTCCCACAATCTTGACGATCATTTCCCAGGCGCCTCCTGTTCAGGCTTTTCCGTTTTTAATTCCTTTCCGCCGTTCTGTTCTTCCGGCTGGGCTGCGTCCGGCATGGTGGGCAGCAGGTCCAGGGGCAGGGTAAGGGTATCAAAAATAAAATCCACCGCTGCCTTACCGATGGCTGTCGGGGACAGAACACTGAGTTGCGGGTCCCGCAGATTACCGGTCACCTTCACCGGATAGGTGACAATGTGGCGTTTTTTGCCGCCGATGATCCGCCCGACCAACGGCAGCATATTGATGATTTTATCAATCGTTTTAAACGGTACGATAAAAAAGGTCAAGTCCGTGTCCAGGGTCTGCAGATTGATGTTGCCCTGGGCCATGATATCCATGCCCTCGCCATCCATGACCGCCTTGTCGAGAATGAGCAGATTTTTGGCTACATGGCCGTGCACTTCCAGCAGCTTGTAGCGGAAGCCACTGGAAAACAGCCCCTGATACAGATCAGTGAAATTGATCAGCTTGAATATCTTGGAGAGGATATCCATCTTTTCCAGCACCCCGTTTTCGGCCCGCAGCAGGAACTTGCCGGCGGAGAGATTGCCGTTTTCATCCGTCAGGGTGGCGTTTACGGAAAAAGGACCGGAGATGAGGGTGTTTTTCACCCCGGCGCAGGGCAGAAATGTTTCAAAATCCGGCGGGGAGCCCGCCGGATTTTTCAAGGTGAATTCCTTGCGGCTCTGCTCGTCTTGCCACGCAAGGGTGCCGTCGATGCCCAGGCCGCAGAAATTCGAGTCCGTCAGCAACAGGGTGGTTGACTGCTTGTTGCTGAAATCAATGGCGCCCAGCAGCGGGGTGAGTTTGTAGTTCTGGGTTTTGCCTTCTTTGATGGTTTCGGCGAATAGGAATTCATCGGCCCTGACCTTGATGGCGCCGGAAATTGTGCCGGACAGGGAGGAGGCCAGGTTTTTTGGGTCGGTGCCGCTGAGCTTGCTCAGGAATATGGTCAGGTCATCGATGAAATGGGTGAGGGTATTCTGGGACAGGGTCCGGGCATGCAGGGACAGATCCGTGTTCAGCTTGCGCGGGGAAAACCGCAGCTCGCCGGAACCGCTGACCTGTTCCTTTTCAAAGGTAAAGGCAAGGTCATTTATAGTTAAACGCTGCTTGCTGCCGGAAAGTGACAGCCGGGAAATGCTGATCTGCCGTAAAAATTTTCCCCATAGCCATTGCAGGTCCCGCGCCTCGGCCCGGCCGTTGAAGCTCAGTTGCTGCTCTCCGGCAGGGGGGGTCAGGGTAAAAGATCCCTTCAGTTCACCGTTTAACACCATGCGCGTATTGAAAATCGCGGCCACGGTCTGCCAGTCAATGCTGCCCTGGAAGGAGACTTGCAGCGTTGCGGCCTGGGGGCTGCCGCTGATGGTGACAAGGGCATCCCGCTGGTTGCTGAAAAAATGCAGGCTGGTACGCTGGTGCACGCCGTCCTCTATTTTTACATCCATCGCCACCTGCACCGGCACACCGGCAAAAGAGCTGTTCTGCACCGTGCCCAAAACCGCCACGTTACTGTCAGCAAAATTAATTCTCAGCTTGTGGATGGCGCAGGGGATCTTGGGGAAAAAGAGGTCTGGTATCCAGTTTTTTGCGGCAAGCCACTTGCCCTGCTTCGTGGTGACCGGCCCGTCAAGCTCCAGCCAGCCCTGCCAGGAGGAGAAAAGCTGGTGGGAAAGTCCGGCGGAAAGTTTCAGCGGTGAGTCAAGAAATCTGGTGTCGGCATCGGTCAGGGCAACATGGTTTTCCGTCATTTCCAGGGTGCCGGCATCGATACTGAGCGTTTCCGGCAGTTGCGGGATGGTGCAGGTGATCCGGGCAAGTTTGGCGGAAAGCTGGTATTGCCAGAGGCCCGGGTGGAGGAATGGTCCGGCGGCGGTCCCCTGATTCACGGAGATAACCCCGGCAATGGAGGAAATGTTGGGAAAAAGGGTGGCGGTAATAACGGGATAGCGGTTGAGCTCCGCGAAAAAAGAGGCGGCATCAAGGGTTGCGGCAATACTCTTCACCGCAAAGGGGATATTGTTGTCGCCCCAGGAAAGGTTGCCCGAGCATTCAAGCAGCTTATGGGGGCCGATGTCGGCGGCCACCCCCTGCCACGTAACCTCATCCCCATGGATGTGCAGCTTGCCGCCCTTTAAGCCAATGGGCCAGCTGATCCGCTCATAGTTGACCTGTGCCTCCCGCAGGTCGGGGATGCTGACATCCACGGTGAAATCGCGCAGATCATCACCAATGGTGAGATGTCCCATTTTCCGCCCCTGGGAAGAAAACTTCAGAACCTCCCTTCTGAAATTCTCATGATGAATGAGATGATGCAGGGTTTGGGGCAGGGTGGCCAGGTCTGCGTCGATATCCAGATCAAGCTTGAAAAGATGGTTGTCTTCGGAAAGTCCCAGGGAAAAGGAACCCTTTGAGCCGTAATGCTGGCCGAGCCAGGTGGTCAGATTGTAGCCGTGGATATTGCCGTCCTTGATGATAATGGGCCCCGAGGCCCGGGCAAGATCAAGCTCCACCTCCGGGACATGGATGTCGGCATTGTCCACATCAACATTGATGGTCATGGCCGTCAGATTGGCGAAGCCGGCAAGCGGGGCGTTAAAGGAATAGGTGGCGGATCTGGCCCGGCCGCCGCGCACCACGTTGCACACGGTTGTGGTGATATGTTCATCGCCCAGCAGGGCGAGCAGTCTGGCGCGCACCCCGCTCAGGTCGATATCCCTGGCGGCAAGATCCAGCCGGTAGAGCGGCAGGGGTGAATCGGCAGTGAAGTAGCGGCTGACCGTGCCGGACAGAGAGACCTGCGGGTCGGCAAGGTTCAGCGCATAAATCTTTGCCGAGAGATCCTTGCCGTTTTTCTCCAGCAGCAGCTTGGCGGCCCTGAACTGAAAGGGCACCGGCTGCTCCAGCCGCTGCAGGGAAAAGGCCGGGATATCGCCGCTGAACAGAACCTGCATGGACTGCCGGCCCTGGCCGATAATGTCACAGCTGAAATCCACCTGGGAGTCCAGCGGTTTCATGACACTGGTGGTCAGCTCGCCGAGCCGGGCAAGTTCGAATTTTTCCGCTTTGACCGTGCCGGCATAGGAGGCGGAATCGGTAAAAAAATTGCCCTGCATTGACAGCGCCCCGGCAAAGGACGAGCTGCTCTGCAGGTTGATCGCCAGATGATCGGCATTTTTGCGTATTTTGAGGCTGATGTCGGTAAAAGAGAGTTTTTTGCAGGCAAACCGGTCACCGGCAAAGGCGGGAATCGCCAAGGTGCCGTCATCAACGGTGACATTGGCCCCGGGCAGCACCGGTTTCTGTCCCTCTTGGCTTGCGGGTTCTGAAAAAAAAGAGGGGTTTACCGTGACATGGGGCGAGCGCAGATAGAGCCGGCCGATGGCCACCCTGCCGGCCAGCAGGGCCTGCCAGTCCGGGTAGATTCTGGCTTTCGGCAGCTGCAGGGCAAAATCCCGGTGGGTGACGGTGGCGTCAAACAGGGTCAGGTGGGGCAGGGGAGCCCAGCGCCAGCGTATCTGGCCGATGGCGACCTCGGCATGGAGGGCCGCGCTTGCCTGTTGGATCAGTTCCGACTGCACCTGCCGGACAGCCAGCAGTTTAGGCGCCAGATAGATCAGCAGTCCGAGCAGTAGCAGGACGAGAAAGGTGATTTTGTATTTCTGGCTCATCCAGAACGTTTACTCAATACTTTGCAGCATCTGATCGATGATCGCCAGTCCACCCTGCCAGAAGTTCCTGTCGTTTAAGTCAACGCCAAAGGGCTGCAGAAGCTCATAGGGTGACAGGTTGCCGCCCTGGCTGAGAAGATGCAGATATTTGGGGATGAATTTCTCCCCTTCCGTCTGGTAGAGATTGTAGAGGGCCAGCACCAGCAGTTCGCCGAAGGCATAGGAATAGACATAGCCGGGTGAATGGAGAAAGTGGGGGATATAGGACCACCAGATGCCGTAATTGTCGGTCAGGGTGACCGAGTCGCCGAACATCTCCCTCTGGGTGGTGAGCCACAGCTCGCTCAGCCTGCGGTCGGACAGCTCGCCCGTTTCCCTTCTGGCGTTGTGCATCAGGTGCTCGAAGCGGTTCATCGATACCTGGCGGAAGACGGTGGCGAAAATGGATTCCAGCTTCTGGCAGGTGAAGGCCCGGCGCTCCCCGGCATCGGTGAGCAAGGCCAGCTGGTCATGAAAGATGAGCAGTTCGGCAAAGACCGAGGCGGTTTCGGCCAGCACCAGGGGGGTGCTGCTGTTGAAGTATCCCTGCTTGGCCGCCAGGTATTGGTGGACGCCGTGCCCCAGTTCATGGGCCACGGTGGAGACGTCGCGGATATTGCCCGTATAGTTGACCATCACATAGGGGTGGACCTCCGGCACGCAGGGGTGGGCAAAGGCGCCGCCCCGTTTGCCATCGAGCACCGGGGCATGGATCCAGCGGCGGTCAAAGAAGAAGGAGGCGATTTCCGCCATTTTCGGCGAAAAATTGCGGAAGCCGGTGATCACCATCTCCTTGCACTCCTCCCAGCCGATGGTGGCGGCCGGCAGGTGGGGCAGGGGGGCGTAGCGGTCGTAATCCCGCAGTTCGTCAAGCCCCAGCATTTGCCTTTTCACCGTATAGTAACGTCGGACCAGGTCATAGCGGGAGGTGGCCGCCTCAATCAGCACCTCCACCGTGGCGTCCTCCAGTTCATTGGCGAGATTCATGGAGTTGACCCAGGAGGGGTAGCTGCGCAGCCGGTCGCTGATCATCTTGTCGGCCAGCAGGGTGTTGAAGATGTGGGTGAGGATGTGCAGCTGGCTTTGCAGACCTTCGGTCAACTCGTCCGCGGCCTTGCGGCGCACCTCCCGGTCCCGGCAGTAGAGATCGGCCAGCACCTCCTCCTCGGTACGCTTTGCCTCGCCGAACTGGAGATGGCCGAGCACCTTTTCAAAGAGATTGGTCCAGCTGCTCCTGCCCACCGGCGCTGTCTCGATGAGCAGGGTCTCTTCCGCCTGGGAGAGCATATGGCTGGCATAGCGGCGGATATTCTGCAGGTAATGGCGGTGATGGCGGGTTTCCTCGGCAGCGAGCAGGGGACCGGCGATCTTTTCGTCCATCTTGCTCCATTCCAGGTCAAAGAACACCGTTTCCCTGGCAATGCGGCTCGATGTCTCCTTGATCTGCTGCAGGAAGGCGCCGGCCTCCGGGTTTTTTATCTGGGTGGTGAAATTGAGAAAGGCATAGGTGGCCACCCTGGCGACAAAGGATTCAATCCTCTCAAACCGCCGGACCAGACGGGCGAGCTGGTCCGGGGTGAGGGTGTCGAGCTTGCCGGCGAAAGATTGCCTGAGCAGGACCGCCTCCTCCTCACAAAAGGCGATATCATCTTTGATGGCCGGATCCTGCAGAGAGCTGTAAAGGTCGCCCAGGTTCCAGAGAACTGTTGTGCTGCCAAGCTTTTCATTTAATTCATCTGACATGAAAAATATCCTTATCTATCAAGAAAATATTTGTTGGAATTTGCTGATCGCTTATCTTGCCGCCTTGCCGGAACATACTGTAATCATTGTTGAAATAATTAATCCCCGCTGATAAAAAAACGACTGCAACCATTATCGCAGGCTCTGCCGGCGGCCATTCGTGACTATCATATCATTTTTAAAAAAAATTACATTAACGTAACTAGGCAGAGAGGCAAAGAATTTTTCAAATCAACAAAAAAATGATTTTTAAATGAGGTTGCGTCCGGCGGGAAAGAGAGATATAGAATGTAACTCGTAAATATTGCGCCAGCCCTTAAACTTTTGACTGTCTCGTAAAAAAACTCTCGACAGCCGTACAGTGCATGATAACTTCTTAATTTATCGTCACGGGAATTCGGGGTCAAGACTTTATACCCTCAAGGGGCATGAATACCCTCAGGGGGCATGAATACCCTCAGGGGGCATGAATACCCGCAAGGGCATAAATACCCGCAAGGGGCATGAATACGCAGTCAGCAACTTTTCTTTTTCGTAACACTCGATATGTCTGCAACAGTAGCCTACGATGAATCAAAAATAAAGACCTTAAGCTCGCTGGAGCATATCCGCCTGCGGCCCGGCATGTATATCGGCCGGCTGGGCAACGGCTCCCATCCTGACGACGGCATCTATATCCTGCTCAAAGAGGTGATTGATAATGCGGTGGATGAATTTATCATGGGAGCGGGCAAGAAGGTCATTGTCACCATCAACGACGGCGAAGAGGGCCGGGTCAAGGTGCGCGATTTCGGCCGCGGCATCCCCCTGGGCAAGCTGGTGGAATGCGTTTCGGTGATCAATACCGGGGCGAAATACAATACCGATGTCTTTCAGTTTTCCGTGGGCCTCAACGGAGTGGGCACCAAGGCGGTCAATGCCCTGTCCGAGCAGTTCACGGTTACCTCCTTCCGGGAGGGCCGTTTTGCCCGGGCCGTGTTTGCCGAAGGCATCCTGCAGGGGCAGGATGAGGGCGAAACCACGGAAAAAAACGGCACCCTGGTGGAGTTTCTGCCCAACCACGCGCATTTCGAGGAGTATGCCTTTAACCTGGAGTTTGTCCGCAAACGGCTGTGGCGCTATGCCTATCTCAACGCCGGTCTGAAACTTTGCCTGGAAAAGGAATGCTTCTTTTCCGCCCATGGGCTGCTTGATCTGCTGGCCAATGAGATCGAGGAGGGCCGGCTGTATGAACCCCTTTATTACAAGGATGAGACCCTGGAACTCGCCTTCTGCCATACCGAGGGCTATGGCGAGAATTACTTCTCCTTTGTCAACGGCACCTATACCAACGAAGGCGGCACCCATCTCTCGGCCTTCCGCGAAGGGATCCTGAAAGGCGTCAACGAGTTCACCGGCAAAAAATACCTGGGCGAGGATGTGCGGGAAGGCATTGTCGGCACGGTGGCGGTGAAGATCAAGGATCCGATCTTCGAGTCCCAGACCAAGAACAAGCTGGGCAACACGGAGATCAGGGGAGTCATTGTCAACCGGGTAAAGGATTTTGTCTGCGACTATCTCTATAAGGAGAAGGAAGTCGCCGAGGTCATTATCGACAAGATCCAGATGAACGAGAAGGTGCGCAAGGAACTGCAGCATGTGCGCAAGGAGGCCAAGGCCAAGGCCAAGAAGGTGGCCATCCGGGTGCCCCAGTTGAAAGACTGCAAGTACCATCCCAGCAAGGACAACCCCTCTGGGGCAGGCCGGGAAAACATGGTCTTCATCACCGAGGGCCAGTCCGCCTCCGGTTCCATTGTCAGCGCCAGGGACCCCATGACCCAGGCGGTCTTTTCCATGAAGGGCAAGCCGATGAATGTCTTCGGCCAGTCCCTGACCCTGCTGTACAAGAACGAGGAGATGTACAACATGATGCGGGCCTTGAATATCGAGGAATCGGTGGGGGGCCTGCGTTACGACAAGGTGATCCTGGCCACCGACGCTGATGTGGACGGCCTGCATATCAGAAATCTCCTGCTCACCTTTTTTCTCACCTATTTTGAAAATCTGGTGAAAAGGGGCCATGTCTACATTCTCGAGACTCCGATTTTCCGGGTGCGCAACAAGGAAGAAACCCGGTACTGCTATTCGGAAAAGGAGAAGATCTTGGCGGAAAAGGAGCTTAAAGGCAAAGGCAAGGCCGACAAACGGGTGGAGATCACCAGATTCAAGGGGCTGGGGGAGATCTCGCCCCGTGAGTTCAAACAGTTTATCGGCCCGGTTATGCGCCTGCAGCAGGTGAACATCGACCGGCTGAGCGATGTGCCGAAGCTGCTCTCCTTTTACATGGGGAAAAACACCCCGGTGCGCAAAGAGTACATCATGACTCATCTGATTTGATTGGTCTGACTAGTCTCACTGGTCTTACTGGTCTGACTGGCCTTACTAGTCTCACTAGTCGGACCAGTAGGACCAGTAGGACCAGTCAGACCAATAGGACCAGTAGGACTAGTAGGACTAACTATGGAAAATCCGACGGAATACGGGTATCTGCATCAGCTTTTTGATAATAACTTCATGGACTACACCTCCTATGTTATCAAGGAGCGGGCCATCCCGGATGTGACCGACGGCCTGAAGCCGGTGCAGCGGCGCATCATGCAGACCCTGTTCAACATGGATGACGGCCGCTTCAGCAAGGTAGCCAATGTGGTGGGCGAAACCATGAAGCTCCATCCCCACGGCGACCAGTCCATCTTCGGCGCCCTGGTCAACCTGGCCAACAAGGGCTACCTCATCGATCGCCAGGGCAACTTCGGCAATATCTTCACCGGCGATGGTCCGTCCGCGGCCCGGTATATCGAGTGCCGTCTCACCCCCCTGGCCCGGGACATCCTGTTCAACAAGGATCTGACGGAATTTACCGATTCCTATGACGGCCGCATGCAGGAACCGGTGGTGCTGCCCGCCAAGCTCCCATTGCTGCTGCTGCAGGGGGCGGACGGCATTGCCGTGGGCATGGCCACCAAGATCATGCCCCACAATTTCTGCGAGCTGCTGGAGGCCCAGAAAAAGATCCTGAAAGACGAGCCGTTTGAGATTTACCCGGATTTTCCCCAGGGCGGGCTCATGGATGTCTCCGGTTACAATGACGGCAACGGCAGGATCAGATGCCGGGCGCGCATTGTCGAAAAAAATGAGAAAACCATTCTCATCAAGGAGATCCCCTACACCACGACCACGCTGTCGCTGATGGAAAGCATTGAGAAGGCCGCCAAATCCGGCAAGATCAAGATTGTCTCCATCAACGACTATACCGCCGAAGAGGTGGAGATCGAGATCAAGCTCGCCCGCGGCATCTACGCCGAGGACACCATCAGGGCGCTCTATGCCTTCTCCGACTGCGAGGTGCCCATCAGCCCCAATCTGACCTGCATCCGCGACAACCGGCCGGTCAACATCCAGGTTTCCGAACTGCTGCGGGACAACACGGCAAAACTCAAGAGGGATCTGGAGACCGAGCTCAGAATCGAACTGGACCGCCTGCGGGAAAAACTGCATGCCCATCTGCTGGAGCAGATCTTTATTGAGGAGCGGTTGTACAAGAAGATCGAGGAGTGCGCCAGCTACCGGCTGGTGGTGAGTACGGTGAAGGAGTCCCTGGTTCCTTTCCGGGAGCGGCTGATACGGGACGTGACCAATGAAGACATTGAGCGCTTGCTGGAGATCCGCATCCGCCGCATCTCCCGCTACGACATTGACAAGAAGCGCAAGGACATCAAGGAGATCCAGGACAGGACCAAGGCAGTGGAAAAAGACCTGCAGGACATGGTGGGCTTCACCCTGCGCTACCTGGACCGGCTGCTGAAAACTTACGGCCATCTCTATCCGCGGCGCACGGAGATCACCGCCTTTTCCGAGGTGGAGGCCAGGGATGTGGCTCTCTCCAATCTCACCGTGGGCTACCACCGGGAGAGCGGTTTCCTCGGCCATCAGGTCAAATCCGACTGCGACCGTTTCTTTGCCTGCTCGGAGTATGACAAGCTGCTGCTTTTTTTCAACAACGGCACCTACAAGGTCATTCACGTGGCCGAAAAGGTCTTTGTCGGTTCTGATCTGTGCTGGGTGGGCACGGTTGATGAAAAACTGGTCTTTAATGTGGTCTATCTGGATGGTGAAGAGGAGCTGAGTTATATCAAACGGTTCCATTGCCCGAAGTTCATTCTGGAAAAGGAATACCATCTTTTCCCCCCGCACAGGAAGTCGCACATCCAGTTCCTGTCCCTGGGGGAGGGGGGCAGGATACGCATCCACCTCAAGCCGTCCAAAAGGGCCAAGAAGAACTATGAGGATATCAGTTTTGATGAATTTCTCATCAAGGGTTCGATCGCCAAGGGAAAACGGGTGTCCACCCGGCCGGTGCGGCGGATTGCCGAACTGACGGAGAAAAAAAGCGAGGAGGAGGGACAGGACCCCAAGATCCTGTCCCTGTTTGACGAGAAGAAGTGATGCGTGGCAACGTTTAAACGTTCCAGCGTTCTAGCGTTTAAGCGTTGGAACGTTTGCACGCTTGAACGCTACTTCTCTTCATAGACCTTGAGCATCACCACGTCGGTCTTGGGTACGTCGCTGTAAACCCCTGCCTTATCGGTGGGGGTGGCCACAATCTTATCAACCACATCCATGCCGTCAATGACCCTGGCGAAAACCGCATAGCCGAAGGCGGACGGTGATTTGCCCCGGTGATCAAGGCTCTGGTTGTCCACCACATTGATGAAAAACTGGCTGGTGGCGCTGTAAATGTCCTGGGTGCGGGCCATGGACAGCGTGCCCCTGGTATTTTTCAGGCCATTGTCCGCCTCATTGACAATCGGTTCATGGGTGTTTCTTTTTTTCATGCCCGGCTCAAAACCGCCGCCCTGCACCACAAAGCCGGGAATGACCCGGTGGAAGATCAGGCCGTTGAAGAACCCCTCCTTCACGTAACGGCGGAAGTTGCTGCAGGTAATGGGCGCCTTGTCGTCGAGAAGTTCGATCTTGATCGTGCCCATGGTTGTTTCCATGATAATGTTGCCTTTAGGGGACTGGGGCGCGCTGTCGGCAGCCAGGGCCGGCAAGGGCTGGCAAAGCAGCAGAAAAAAAACAAGCAGGCGGTAAATCATATTTTCCCTCCACAAGATTAAATTGGTATAGAAATTTTCCACTTTGATTTCCCATCTTTAACCCGTTCATTTTTTTTTGACAACTTTTCGTTGCCCAGGTTCGGTCCTTTTGCGGCAAGAATAAGTTTGATTTTTGCAATTCCACCTTATATAGTGGCCCAGACCAAGAGGCCCGGCGGATGTGGTATATCCTGGGTAACCGATTCAATTTGCAGGAAATAGTTTTATTGCCAATTCTATGAAAATGGATCAGAAAATTAATTTTTCCGGCAACGGATATCTGAAAGCTGATCTGTTCAGGCGATCTCACGCATTTGACCGACCTGTCATCTCAGCCCCGCCTGCCCCCTTTCTTGATAGGCCGAGGAATGCGAATATATAACAATAACGTTGTTTCATTATCTTATGTATTAATCATCACCCTTTTTCTCTCGTTTTTTGCCCCCCCGCTTCTCCGGGCCGGCGAGGCTGCCGGTCCCGGGGTCACCGTGCTGATCTATCACCGCTTCGGCGAAAGCAGATACCCCACCACCAACGTCAGCGCGGAGCGCTTCCGGGAACAGCTCGCCTATCTGATGGTGAACAACTACCAGGTCATCTCCTTGAGTGATCTGGTCAGCGCCATCGAACACAAGACGCCGCTGCCGGACAAGGCGGTGGTGATCACCATCGACGACGGCTATCGCAGTGTCTATGAGGTGGCCTGGCCCATCCTCAAGTCGTTTGGTTATCCATTCACCGTTTTCCTCTATGTGCAGGGGATTGACAGCAATTCCAAGGCCTATATGACCTGGGATCAGGTACGCGAGGTGCAGCAGCAGGGCGGCGATTTCCAGGACCACTCCTATTCCCACAACCGCATGGCCGACCGGCCCAAGGGGCTGGATGAGGCGGGATACCGGGCCTGGATCAGGGATGATCTGCGCAAGGGGGCGCAAATACTTAAGCAGCATATGGGGCATCAGGCAAAATTCCTGTCCATTCCCTATGGCGAGTACAACACCATTGTTCAGGAAGAGTCCCGCAAGCTGGGCTATGAGGCCCTCATGAGCCAGGACCCCGGCTCCATCAGCCTGGAGACGGATCTGAACTCCATTCCCCGGGAGCCGATTCTCGGCAATGAGTGGAGCACCATGAAACATTTTGCCGAGGTGCTGAACCGCATCGACATGCCGGTGACGGTGCTGGAGCCGCCGCCTGCGCCGCTCAAAAGCGCCCTGGTGAAGAGATTCGGCGCGACCCTGCTCTATCCGGATCGATATGAACCGAACTCCCTGGGGATTTATGTGACTGACCTGGGCTGGCACCGGGCCAAGGTTGACGGCGGTTTCGTCTCCATCGACAATGACCGGCCCCTGCAGCGCCATGTGAACCGGGTAACGGTGAGCGGCAGGGACAGGAAGAGCGGACGCCTCGCCATGCGCACCTGGATGCTTGTTCGGCCGGATTAGATTAGTCTGACTGGGCTTACTGGTCTGATTGGTCTTGCTGGCGGCGCTGTTTGACCGGTAATTTATTGATTTTGGGTAACTGTAAAGCCATCAATTCCTGGTTCGCGGGCAAGGCCCACTCCTACGGCAGGGCAATGGCGATTACAGATTTGCGCCGCTATTTTTCTTCAGACTGTTGCCGATAATCCATTGATTTTACGTAACTATCCAGTCGTCGGTAGGAGCGGGCCATGCCCGCGATCCATCACCCGAATCCATTGAGGAAACTGTCGCGGGCAAGGCCCGTTCCTACGGCTAAGGGGGATTCTATCCATTGGCCAGCCAGACCAGTCGGACCAGTCAGACCAGTCAGACCAGCCAGACCAACTCACTTCCCGAAACAGCAGACCGGATACTGGCATTTCTTGCAGTTGCGGCACAGCCCCCCATGTCCCATCCTGGCCAGGTCCTCCCTGGTGATCGTTTCCCCGCACAGCACCCTGGGCAGAATCAGGTCAAAAACGGTAATCTTGTGAAACATGCCGCAGGCCGGCAGGCCCAGCACCGGCACCTGGCCGATTCTGCCGGTGAGAAACATGGCGCCGGGCAGCACCGGGGTGCCGTAGCAGACATCCGTGGCCCCGGCTTTTATTATGCCGGTCCTGGTCACATCATCCGGGTCAACCGACATGCCGCCGCTGGTGATAATAAGGTCAGCCCCTTCCTGCAGGCAGGCGGTGATCTCGGCGGCAATCAGCTCCGCATCATCCGGGGCAAAGGCCACCTTGATCACCCTGGAGCCGAGTTTCGTGAGCTTCTCCCGCAGCACCGGGGCAAAGGAATCCTTGATCCGGCCATAAAAGACCTCGCTGCCGGTGATCACCAGCCCGGCCCTGGCCTCTCTCAGCTGCTTGACCTGCAGCAGGCTCCCGGCGTCCCGGGCAATGGCCACGGCCTGGTCTACGATCTGCCGTTCGGAGATCAGCGGAATCAGTCTGGTGGCTGCCACCTGTTCGCCTTTGCTGACCGGGGTGTTGTCATGCAGGGTGGCGCACATCACTTCGCCAAGCAGATTGAAACGATACAGAGCCTCGGTGTTTACCTTGAGCAGGCCGTCATGGGCGGCAACCAGGCTGATTTTTCCTTCGGTGGGCCGACCGGAGCAGAGCACGCCTTCCCCGGCCATGGCGTCGGCCATCAGCTGCGCCGCTTCGTTTTCATGGATCTCGTTCTCATCAAGGGTGAGGATGTAGATCCGATCCTTGCCGAGCCTTCGCAGATGCTCCACATCTTCGGGCTTGATGATGTGGCCCTTTTTAAAGGCCGGGCCCTTGAATGCCCCGCTGTCGGCGTCCGCTGTCCTGATTTCGGTGATATCATGGGGCAGCACCATGCCCACTGCCTGATCAACCGGGATTATTTTTGCTGGCATATTCTCTTATCCTGAAACTCCATTTTCTGATTTGGTCTATTTCGTCGAAGCAGGAGACAGGGGTCAGGAGTAAGAAGTCAGAATGAGTGATTGACGTTTTATTCCGTCTCCTGGCTCCTGTCTCCCAGCTTCTCTTATAATGGTTCATAATAGCGGCCGGAGGCGCAGCTCCTGCACAGCGTCCGGCCGTCCTTTTCCACCTCGCGGCCGTCCTGCACCCAGTCGCCGCACTCCCGGCATTGCACCCGTTTCAGGGGGCGGCCGGGCATGTCGCATTGCGGGATGGTGACGGACACCGGCCGGATGGTGAAAAGCTCTTTCTCCGGCATGACGCGATAGGCCTCAAGCTGCTGTTTGTATTTGTCATCCATCTGCGGGGAGTACTTCTTGGCCAGTTCGCGGGATTCCTCCCTGGCGGTGATGCGCACCGCCTTGCCCGTGCTCAGGTTGACAAAGGTGGCGGCCATGACGCCGTAATCGAGCCACTTCAGGGAGCGTTTGCCCAGGGAGCAGCCGGTCACCGACTGGATGGCATCGGTGGCGCAGCGGTCGATCTCAACCAGCACATAGAGGCTTTTGCGCTGTTTGCCCTTGGGGTCGGAAATGCCGATCTCCCGCAGGCCGATCATGGCCATTCGCACCCCGATCACCTGGCCGGCGCAGATATGGCCATGGATGCGGGTCGATTCCTCCAGCAGCTCCTCAAAGCTTGGCTGGGCAAAAGATTGGGCGATTGCTGTGTACATGGTTTTAGGCTTTTTTCAGATGGGGATGGTTCAGATCAAGGGCCTTGTTCCACTGGTCGATGCGCGTCTGCATCTTCTGGTAGAGCCCGGTGGTGTCGCCTTCGATGGTGACGGAGTTGATCTTGTCGCCCTGGGCAATGGCGTTCACCACGTCCATGTCGGCTTGACTGACCACGGCGCCGAAAACCGCGTGCTTGCCGTCAAGCCAGGTGCAGGGAACATGGGTGATGAAGAACTGGCTGCCGTTGGTCTTGGGACCGGCGTTGGCCATGGAGAGCTTGCCCGGCGCGTCATGCAGCAGACTGCGGTCAAATTCGTCTTCAAAGCGGTAGCCCGGCTCGCCGGTCCCGGTGCCCAGCGGGCAGCCGCCCTGGACCATGAAATCCTTGATAACCCGGTGGAAGGTGAGGCCGTCATAAAAACCCCGCTTGGCAAGGTTGACAAAGCTTGCCACGGTGAGCGGCACCTTGTCGGCAAAAAGTTTCAGATTGATGGTGCCCTTGGAGGTCTCCATTTTGGCGATGATGTCATTTTGCTCTGCCATGATTTATTCCTTTTGTTTTATTTGAAATGTGATATTAGTCTTGCTGGTCCGACTGGTCCGACTGGTCTAACTGGTCCGACTGGTCCGACTGGTCTGACTGGTCCGACTGGTCTGACTGGTCTTAATGTCTTGCTTGTCCCATTGGTCTGGTGATAGCAGATAAGTATTATATGTAATCATCATGTCATTTGGGGCAAGCGCAGTGCGACCCAAAATTCATGGATTTTGCACCTTTTGTCGCAAATTTGCAAAAATCCGATCGGGCCGGAGGATATCTGTCCTGCCGATCAGGACAGTCCATTCTGGCAGGACCATAGCCAGGGGAAACAGGTTTGATCGATCAGATCAGTAAGACTAATCAGACCAGTCAGACCAGCAAGACCAGCAAGACCAGTAAGACCAGCCAGACCAGTCGGACCAGTAAGACCAGTCGGACCAG
Source organism: Desulfobulbaceae bacterium (assembly GCA_023230525.1). Taxonomy (GTDB): domain Bacteria; phylum Desulfobacterota; class Desulfobulbia; order Desulfobulbales; family SURF-16; genus SURF-16. Next base: position 13,478 of record JALNXE010000045.1, on the reverse strand, counting down.
TCAGACCAGTAAGACTAAATACCCCAAACCGGCCAATATTTCAACAGATGACATTTCACCCCCAGGAGCAGCAGATGGATTTCCCCGAACTCACGGAAGAAGAAGAGATCCGCGATATCTTCTTTGGCATCATCAACCGCTTTATCGGCTTTTATACCAGGGATTCCCAGAAGTACTCAAAAAACGACACGGCCAACGAATACCCCTTCGTGCCCATGGATACCAGGCAGCTCTTCGATCAGCTCCGTTTCGCGGCCAAATATCTGCAGGAGAATGCGCCCCAAAAAGCGCCCTTCACCCTGCTTGATATCGGCTGCGGCATCGGCAATGTCATGCTCTTTGCCGAACAGATGGAATTTGATGTTTTTGGTTTTGAAAAGGATGAATACCCCCTGCAGATCGCCCGCAAGCTCATGGGCAGCGACCGGGCCACCCGGGATGATCTGTGGCACTATGATGATTACGCCCGTTTTGACGTCATCTATTACTTCCGGCCCCTGGCCAACGGCGACGACGAACGGCGCTTTGAAAGGATGATCGAGGACAAGATGCGGCCCGGCGCCATCCTGATCGCCAACCGCAAGATGAGCGAGGGTATTTTTTCCGACCCCCGTTTCGTCAAGCTGAGCAAAGAGCTGCCGGTGTGGCGCAAGATCACAGCTTAGGGATTATTCTGTAGGAGCGAGCCATGCCCGCGCTTGGTTGCTCCGGCAACCCATGGTCGCGGGCATGGCCCGCTCCTACGACGCCTGGCCATGCCTGTAGCGTATGTCCTGCAGCAGCATGGCCTGCAGGGTGGCGTCCAGGTAGTCTTGGCGGCAGTCCACCCTGGCCATGTTTCCGTCCCGCTGAAAGGCCATGAACCGGCAGCCGCCGAAGCAGAGCGGCAGGTAAACACACTCCCGGCATTTTTCCTCCTTTTGCCAGTGGTCAAGCTGATACTGCTCCCGGTAAGGCTTCATGCCGGACCAGATATCGCCGCAGGCATACTCCCGGTGGCCGATCAGGGAAAGGCATTTGTAGAGGCTGCCGTCATAATGGATGGTGAGGCTGTTGTCCATGTCCACCATGCAGGTGGTGGGGCTGATTTTCGGGGTGTGGTAGCCTCTTTTCAGGACCTCCCCGCGCAGCAGCAGGGAGGCCTCGGCCAGCCACGGTTCTTCTATGGAGGCGCAGCCGCCGCAGAACCGCAGATCGGCAAATCTGTCGGTGGTCTGCAGCACCGGATCAAATTTCACCATTGCCAGTTTGTCCGGCGTCAGCCCTTGCTCCTGCAGATCATCGAGGAGCTGGGGGAACAGGTGGTAATTGTCCCTGGTGAAATTGCCGCCAATGCCGATTCTGGTCAGCTCGCAGCACTCCTTGATGTTGCGGACAATCAGCTCATAGCTTGGCGCGCCGTTTTTAAAGGGCCGGAAGGCGTTATGGTTATTGGCCGGGCCGTCCAGGGTCACCTTGCAGCTGGTCAGGCCCCATGGCAGCAAGTCGTTGACTGCCCTGGCGGTCATGAGCGAACCGTTTGTCACCAGGGTGAGTTCCAGGGCGACCCCCTGTTCCTGTAAACAGGGTTGCAATGCTGCGGCAAGAGAGGCAATCCGCTGGCCGCTTAACAGAGGCTCCCCGCCATAAAAATCCAGGATGACTTTTTTGATCTGCGGTCCTATCCGCTCTTTGATAAAGGCAACCACCTGCTCCGCGGTCTTGTCCGTCATATAAAGCTTGTCTTTCTGCGTCCCCTCGTAACAGTAGCGACACTGGAAATTGCAATCCATATTGACAATGACGGCCAGGGAAAAAATGGTGGAAAGCCTGTTCAACCGCTGGTTGAAGGAAAAAATGTCCTCTTTCTCCTGATTGCGGTCAGCGGTGACAAAGGCCAGTTTTTCAAGAAGAGCCATGGTGTCCGGCGGCACGGCCCGGCCCTGCTGCAGGGCGGCGACCAGTTCGCCGGGCAGCTGGGCATAGGAACCACGGCGGGTGGAGTAGGCCAGCCATTGCCGGGGATTTTCCGGCCAGGCAAAGAGCTTGAGATAGTGGGATAAGGCCATTGGGCGGGGTTTCAGCTAAAAAAAAAGAGGCAGGGGGCCGGCCGGCCCCTGCCTGAATCACCATGGGTCAGCATCAGGATGCAGCACGCAGGGCTGCCTGGGCATTTGTGCAGCAGGTGGTTGTTGCCGCGATTTCCTGGTCATCCTGGCCACTTTCAAAAACAATAATAGACTCGTTTGCCATCAAAATCTCCTTTGTAAAAATGGTTCAGTGAGTAAACCCTGGGTACAGGGGGCCTTTTTTGCTGGGTTCAGCCGTCATGTATATCACCGCGGTGATCAGCCTGACACTAGAAGTGAAAACGCAGGCCTGCTTCCAGCCAGCGCGCCACGCAGGGGTAATTGTCCCTGTCGCTTTCCTGGGTGCCGTTAAAGATATTATGGCCGCTGGCAAAGAGATCCATGGCCAGCGAGGCCGAAAGGGCAAAGCGTTTGCGGATGGTCACGTCCCAGATAAAGTCATCGGAATCCGCTTCACTAGCATCGTACCAGATATAGTGGCCGTAAAGGCCCGCGGCAATGGTGCCTCTGTCATAGAGCAGTGCCAGGTTGCTCGCGTATTGATCCGTATTTTCGTAGCTGCCGTAGTTGTTGAGATGCACATAACTGAAATCGGCCTGCAGGGAGAGGTTGTAAAAGGGGACGGTCTTTGCCGCCAGTTCAAAACCCTGGCGGCGCTGCTTGTCTTCATTGATAGCTATATCGTTACCCGTATCAGGATTGATGATTCTCCTAAAGGCGTCTTCTACCCGGTGTTCGAAGTAGGTGGCCTTGAACCACAGGTTGGTGATGGCGGTGGTCTCAAAACCGGCCTGCAGGGACTCGACCTTTTCCGGTTTGAGGTCCGGGTTGGGGTCGTAATAAGGGCCGTTTAGAGTTGTATCTCCCAGGCTGGGCAGGGTGAAGCCCCTGGCTGCCACGGCCCGCAGCAGGGTTGCGGGGGTGAGCTGGTAGGTGATGCCCAGGCTCGGGCTGGTAAAGGAATCGGTGATGGAATTGCGGTCATGGCGGAGGCCGGGGGTAACGGTGAAATCGCCAAGGAGAATGGTGTCATTGACATACACGGCGGTCTTGTCAATGCCGCCGAATTCACGAAAAACCGGGGGGTAACCGAGATAGTTGACCAGAAAGTCCCCGGACTCCAGGGTGCCATCCACCTCTCCCCGGAGATAGTCGATACCGCTGACCACGGTGTGCCGATCATGCAACCAGACCAGCCGGCCGTTGACCCCTGTTTTTTTCTCGTCATAACCTGTAGTTCTGTAAAGGTCGCCAAGGGGGCCATAGGAGCCGTCCTCGTCGAGGTTCATAACGAATTTCTGGTCGTAGGTATAGATTGAGCCATAAAAGGTGAGAGTGTCGCTGAGCAGCGCATCCGCGTTCAGCTTGGTCCAGAAGGCCCGATCCACTTCCTCAGACAATATGCCGCCCCCTGCCAGGTCGCCGGCATTGACATGGGGTTCGCTGTAACCGCAGCTCAGGTCGAGCTTCAGGGCGGAACCCGTGGGCAGGGCAGCCTTGGCAAACAGCATATGGTTGTCAAAGTCGCGGTCATTGCGCAGGCCGTCGGAGCGTTGCTTGCCGCCGAAGACATAGTAGCTGACCGGCTCTGTGGCGCCGCTTAGCTCGAAACGGCTGTCCGTGGTGTCTCTTTCCCCAAGAGAGGAGGAAATGCTTCCTGATGTCTTTTCGCCGCCGGTATCCTTGGTGATGATGTTGACCACCCCGCCCAGGGCCGATCCCCAGGTGGCAGAGCCCGGCCCCTTGATTATCTCAATGCGTTTGATGATGGCCACGGGAATGGTGTTGAGGTTGGCGTTGCCGCCGGCCAGAAAATTCCAGTCCATGCCGTCCACCAGCACCAGCACATCTGCATATTTCGAGGCCTGTATGGTCATCGAGGCGGTCATGCCGAAATCCCGGCCATTGGTGGTCATGTAGACGCCGGGAATCCTGTCCAGCACCTCGGCCGTGGTATGGGCCTGCATCTTTTCAATTTCTTCTGCGGTGATGATGCTGACGTTTTCTGCCACCTGGGAGAGGGGTTTGGCGGTGCGAGTGGTGGTTTCTTCTGTGGCGTCCGCAGTAAAGTACAGGGACTGGGGATCATCCTCGGCTGCAGCCGGTTCGTCGGCCGCCAGCAGGGGCGGGGCGGAAAAGGTTACGGCCAGCAGGGCCGTGAAAGTGACACGGGGGAAAATAGCTGCCATCTTTTTTGTCATTTTTTTGCTCTGTTGATATAGTGAAAAAAGACGCGTCTCGTATTTACGACAAAAACTTACAATGACTACCATGTGACATCATGCCATGTCCAATAATAATTTGCGTAATATCAGTCAAATGGCAAATTAATTGTGATATTTTTAGTGATGGGGGATTGCGCCCGTGGGAAAGACCGGTTAGTGTGTCAGGCAAAAAAAAACGCCTGCCAATGAGAAAAACGCTTGCCCTTATCATGTTCATGCTGTTCGCCGGGGCCCAAACGGCCCTAGGCTATGATATTGCGGTGGTGAAGAGCGGCAATGAAACGCCCATGGCCCAGGTGGTCCGGGCCTTCGCGGGAAAACTTGTTCATCTCCTGCCCGCCCGTGGGGGCAAAACCGTTGAACCCTATCGTTTTCAGGAAATCGATCTCAGCGAAAATCCGATTAAATCCGCAGTAGAGCAGCAGATACTGGAGGCGCGGCCGGATCTCATCCTGACCGTGGGCCGCAGCGCATTGCTTGCGGTGCGTGACATCAGTGAGATTCCCATCGTCTTTCTGCTGGTGGTTGCCCCGGAGATCATCATCAAGGACCATGACAATATCACCGGCGTCAACCTGGATATCCCGGCCGGATTGCAGTTCGATGAACTGAGCAGGCTGCTGCCCGCTGCTCGCCGCATCGGCGTTATCTACAACACGGAGCACAGCGCCTTGGATATCCAGCAGGCCCGCCGGGACAGGCCGGATCTGCAATTTGTCGCCTTAAACGCCCAGAGCACCAGGGAGGTGCCGGCCCTGCTTGATGAGTTAAGCGGCAGGGTGGATCTCATCTGGCTGCAGCCTGATGTTACCGTTACCACCCCGCAGATTCTGGAGAGCTACTTCAACTTTTCCTTTCAGAACAAGATACCCGTGCTGGCCTTTTCGGAGAAATATCTCAAAAGCGGCGCCGCCATTGTCGTCACCTTTGATCTGGATGCCATGGGCGAGCAGGCGGCAGTCATGGCTGCCCGTATCCTGTTGGGCACCCCGGTGAGCGGCGTTCCCCCGGCAGATATCACCAGGGTGAAGACCATAGTCAACCCCAAGGTTGCCAAAAAATTGCAGCTCGATATCACTGAAAAAACGTCACAATGAAAAGGTGCCGATGGGTATATTGGGCCTCAATGTGCCACAGTTTCAGCTGGTGCGGGAGTTTTCAGCACTGACCCCGTAACTCAAAATTCATACCCATGCCTGTAGCGCACATCCTGCAGCAGCATGGCCTGCAGGGTGGCGTCCAGGAAAGGTTTGCGGCAGTCCACCCTGGCCATGTGTCCGTCCCGCTGAAAGGCCATGAACCGGCAGCCGCCGAAGCAGAGCGGCAGGTAAGCACACTCCCGGCATTTTTCCTCTTTCCGCCAGTGGAAGACATGATGGGTCTCGCGGTATTTTTCGTCAACTCCCTGCCAGATATCGCCGATTTTGAACTGACGGTGGCCGACCCAGGTGACGCATTTATACAGGCTGCCGTCGTAATGCACGGTAAAGGCGTCGTCCACCTCCACGGCGCAGGGCTGGGGCCCCAGTTCCGGCACGTTGTAGCCCCGGCGGTAAACCTCCTCCCGCACAGAAAGCGATGCTTCCTGCAGCCAGGGTTCGTTGATGGTGGCGCAGCCGCCCTGATATTCATTGGCGGTGAGCTTATCGTTTACCTTGAGAACGATGTTGAAGTTGACCAGCTCGATTTTGTCCGGGGTCAGGCCATGGCCGGCCAGCAGATCAAGCAGGGGGCCGAATTGTGTGTACGTTTCATTGGTATAGTTGCCGCCCAGGCGGATTTTGGTCATGCCGCAGACATTCGCCAGGTTGCGGACAATGACCGCAAAACTCCCCTGGCCTGATTTGAAGGGCCGGAAATGGTTGTGATTGTCCGGCAGGCCGTCGAGGGTCACCTTGACCCCGTCCAGGCCCCAGGGGTTGAGTTCCTCCACCACCTGTTCGGTGAGCAGGGAGCCGTTGGTCACCAGATCAATGGTCAGTTCACCTCCTCGCGCCTCGACAAAGGGTTTCAGTTGTCGGGCAAGGGAAATGAGACGTTTGCGGTAGAGCAGGGGCTCGCCGCCGTAAATCTGCAGCTGCAGTTTTTTCTTGTTCGGCCCGAAACGCTGTTTGATAAAGCTGACCAGCTGGTCCGCCGTGGCGTCATCCATGGCCTGGCCGCCCTTCTGGCTGCCCTCGAAGCAGTAGCGGCAAGCGAAGTTGCACTCCATGCCCAGCACCAGGGCAATGGTCAGGTTCGGGTTGAGCCGGTTGATGTCATCCATGTAGTGCATGACCTGCCGTTGTTCCGTGGCGGCGTCGGCCACCAGAAAGCCCATGTCGGTGAGCGAGGCGACCTCCTCCTCCGCGGCCTGGCCGCTCTGTAAGGCGGCAAAATCCTCCTCGGACAATAAGATCAGGGCCCCGGTGCGGGCGGCAAAGAGCAGGACCTGGCCGGGGATGGCGGGGTGGCGGCAGGGGATCAGATAGGGAGTTAACGGCATGGCATGCTCCAGGCAAAAAAAAGGAGAGCCGCAGCTCTCCCGGTAAGGTAATAAACTGCTGGCATCATTTTGTCGCAGAAGGAACACCTGCGCAGCACCCCCCTAAAGAAGCCACGGTCTGCGCATTTTTGCCTTTGTAAATGACTTTGATCCGTTTTTTCATCTTTCTCCTCCTTGGTGAATGATTGGTAATAAACAGCCTGGCAGCGCTGGCCACCTGTGCACCCGAATTAGTGTGGACGCACATTAAAATCGCACCACAATGCCCGCTTCCAGCCACCTGTCCGGGTTGGGGTATTCATAGTCAAAGTACTGGCTGGCGTTAAAGATATTATGGACCTTGACATAGATCTCCACCGGCACGGCGGACAGGGGGAGATCCTTGCTGAGCAGGGCGTCCCACAGGAAATTGTCATAATGCGGCCTCTCGTTTTTCATTGACCAATTCATCCAGTAATAATGGCCGGCCAGTTGGGCTCGCCAATCATGCTCATGGTTGGCGTAGTCCAGGATGGCATTGGCGGTGTAAGTCTCATCGTTTTCAATGTTGGTGGAGCCGTTCCCCATGCTGTCCTCCACCACCAGGGTGAAATTGCCGGTGAGCCGCAGGCCATGGTATTCCACGCTTTGCCCCTCAAGCTCCACCCCGTTCCAGCGGATGGTGCCGGCGTTGGTCCAGGGAGTTGCGGTGGTATACCAGGCGTCCTCCACCTTCAGGTGAAACAGGGTGCATTTGAGCTGGACATAGGGGATGCGGCCGGTTTCCACCCCGGCCTGGTAGGCCCAGATGGTCTCCGGCTTGAGATCTGGAGAATCGGCGGAGGCATCCAGATAGGGGGCGGAAAAACCCCTGGCGATGGAGGCGCGCAGCAGGGTGTCCTTACTCAGTTGGTAGGTGGCGCCCAGGGATGGGCTGACGAACTCCTCCGAGTTGCCGTTATAGTCATAGCGCAGGCCGGGGGTCAGGGAGAAGCGTCCCAGGATAAAGGTCGCGTTGGCATAGACGCCGCGGCGCTCCTCTTTTTCCACCTCGGCGGAGGTGGTGGCGGGGCCGCCGAAATAGCGGCCCAGGGTGTTCTCATAGTTCATGCTGCTGCGGCTTGACTCAAAGCCGAAATTAGCGGTGAAGCTCTCCTCCGCCCAGGTGAGGCGGCTGGCAAAGCTGTTTGCCGCGTCATCCCACTGCTCGCCATAGATGAGATCCCCCTGAGCCCTGCCCAGGCCGCTGCCCAAGGAAAAAAGGTCATGGGCAAAGTCATTTTCAAAGCGCTGGAGGGCGAGATGCAGACTCAGCCGGTCGGTTAGTTCCGTGTCAAGGAACAGGGTGCCCCAGAAGTTGCGGTGATCGATCTCCTCGTACAGGTTAAGCCCGGCGATGTCCCAGCCATCGCTCCAGTTCAGGGTTTTATAGAAAGGGTCACTGTAGCCGGCCGAGGCGGTGAGGGTGGAGTTGTGGGGCAGCTGCACCTCCATCTTGCCGTAGGCCGTATCCCGCTCCGCGTAGCGGTCAAGCGCCAGGCCGTTGGAGTCGATATTGGAGCCGGCGAGATAGTAACCGATCTTTTCGCTGCCGCCGGCCGCCTCGGCCGCCACCTCCCGGCTGTCGCCTTCCCCATAGTTGGCGCGGGCGCTGCCGGTGGGGGAGAGAGACCTGCCGGCATCCTTGGTGATGATATTGACCACCCCGCCCAGGGACGAGCCCCAGGATGAGGAGGCCGGCCCCTTGATGATCTCGATGCGCTTGATGATGGTGAGCGGGATGAAATTGGTGATGGCCGCGCCGCTGGAATTCAGGTTGATGCGCACTCCGTCCAACAAAAAGAGCACGTGGTACTCCCGGCTGGCCAGGACCCGTGTCATGTCATTGCTGAAAAAATCCCGGCCGTAGAACGTGACAAACAGGCCGGCCTGGCGGTCCAGCACCTCGGCCAGGGTATGGGCGTGCATCCGCTCGATCTCGTCCGCGGTAATGATGCTGACGTTTTCCGCCACCTGGGAGAGCGGCTTGGGGGACCGGGTGGTGGTTTCCTCGGTAAGGTCCTGATCAAAGTAGAGGGACAGGGGTTCACCGTTATCTGTTGCCGGCTCCTCAGCCGCCAGCAGGGGCTGGCTGGACAGGGCCGCGGCCAGCAGGATGGGAAAGGTTATGCGAAAAAAACGGGTTGGCATCCTTGTTGTCATTTTTTGCGGGGTGGCTGAGGTTGAATTAAAAAAATGCGGCAGGTCATTATTTAAAAAAATAAAAAAATATTATCACGGGGCGACGCGGGATGTCCAATAATAATTTGTGTAATAACAATCAAATGGGACTTATTCCGGGGTTATTATTTGTATTGCGGGGATGCAGCAGGGACAGGCAATGAGAAAAAAGGCAACGCCGGATGCCTGTCGCAGGGAAAGCCGGCGGGAAAAGTTGCGGGAGGGAAAAACCGGCATTTTTTGGCATTTTCCACTCTGCGGTCATGTTATAATCAACCGGGAAGCATCTTTTCTTCCAGGGAACTTCAACCTGAGCCCTGGAACTATCCTGGGGTAGGAGCGGGCCATGCCGCGACCTTTGGCATTACGGAGACACTGTTATCGCGGGCAAGGCCCGCCCTTACCCAGAGAGGCGGTTCCTGGAGTGGCTTTAACCGTGATTTGGCGCATCCTCAAAGTTACTTTATGATAAATCGACCCTGAGCAGGCAGGGTGAGGCTCTTGCTGATGATAAATCAATCAGCTGTGACCATGCGGCATCATGTCGTCACCAGTGATTAACTGCGTAATAACAATAACATAATATATTGATCGAATTTGTTTTTTAGCGGGTTTGGCTTGCAGTGGGTAAAAAGACCTGCTAATCTGTCAGGGAACAACTACCGCATATCTATGAAAAAATCGCTTGCCATCATCATTCTCATGCTGCTCGCCGGGGTTCGTACAGCCCTGGCCTATGATATTGTGGTGGTGAAAAGCGGCAATGAAATGCCCATGGACCAAGTGGTCCAGGCTTTCACCGACAAACTTGTCCATCTCCTGCCCGCCCGCGGGGTCAAATCCATTGAGCCCCACCGTTTCCGGGAAATCGATCTCCGCGAAAACCCGATTAAATCCTTGGTCGAGCAGCAGATACGGGATTACCGTCCTGACCTCATCCTGACCCTGGGCCGCAACGCCCTGCTTGCCGTGCGCGACATCAATGAGATACCCATCCTTTATCTGCTGGTGGTTGCCCCGGAGGCCATCATCGAAAACCGGGGCAATATCACCGGCATCAATCTGGAAATTCCGGTCAAACTGCAGTTTGACGAACTGACCAGGCTGCTGCCCCAGGTCCGGCGCATCGGCATCATCTACAACACGGAGCACAGCGCCATGGAAATCCAGCAGGCCCGCAGGGAAAGGCCTGATCTGCAATTTGTCGCCTCAAAAGCCCAGAGCACCAAAGAGGTGCCGTCCCTGCTCGAAGAGTTGCGCGGCAGGGTGGACCTCATCTGGCTGCTTCCCGATATCATCGTCACCAACCCGCAGATCCTGGAAAGCTACTTTCTTTTTTCCTTTAAAAATAAGGTGCCGGTGCTGGCCTTTTCGCAAAAGTATCTGAAAAACGGCGCCGCCATTGTCGTCACCTTTGATCTGGCGGACATGGGCGGGCAGGCGGCGACCATGGCTGCCCGCATCCTGCTGGGCACCCCGGTGAGCGGTGTGCCTCCCGCTGACATCTCCAGGGTGAAAACCATTGTCAATTCCACTGTCGCCCGAAAATTGCAGCTTGATATCCCAGAAGAAACACCGCAATGAAAAAGTGGCTGCCGTTTCATAGAATCCGACAAAGTTTTGTTGCCAAAATCAGCTTAACCCTGGTGGCGGTGGTCCTGGTGCTGGCGGTTTTGTTTGATCTTCTGCTGATCAGACTCCAGCAGAAGGCCTATGAGGAGGAAAACATCAAACATGGGCTCTCCCTGGTCAGACTTTTGGCCCAGTCGGTCAGAGTTGCCGTTTTCTCGGAAAATAATCAGGATTTCATCATGCCGGTCAATGCCATTCTGGGCCATGAGGACGTGGTGGAGGCCGATATTTTCAACAACGGGGGAGCCATGCTTTTCAGCCGAAAAAAACAGGAAAATTCCCTGTCCCAGATCCTGGATAATCCGGAACATCTGGCCTGTATCTTTAAAAACATCAAACAAGCCGGAGAGATGCACTGGCAGACCCCAAACAGCTTCGTCTTCTGGTGGCCCGTTTATTTCAACACCTCCATCGGCAGTGATGAAAGCCTTTTTTTTGAGATGGACGACGAACCGCCGGCCCGGGAACTGATCGGTTATGCGGTCCTGGTCATCTCAAAACAGTCTTTCAGTGAAGGGGTCCGGCATATCTTGGTCAACACCGGCCTTATTGTTGCCTGCTTTCTCACCGTAGGTATCTTCATGTCCTTTGTGGTGGTGCGCCGGATGACCAGGCCGCTCAGCAACATCCTGAAAAAGGTCAAGGAAAATACCGGCGGCACCGGGATGCGCGATGATCTCAGCCTGCTCTCTGAAACATACGGCGGCATGATTCAGGAGCTGGAGCAGTCCTTTGAAACCATTAAGGAACTGAAAGACGGGCTGGAGGTGAAGGTGACCGAACGGACCAGGGAACTTTCCGACCGCCAGACCCAGCTCGAAAAAGCCAACCTGAAGCTTTCGGAAACCCTGGCCAAGCTGCAGGAGGCGCAGCAGCAGCTTGTCCAGTCGGAAAAAATGGCTGCCATGGGGCAGATGGTGGCCGGTGTGGCCCATGAGATCAATAACAGCGTCAACTTTATTTCCGGGGCCCTGCCCTCGGTGAAAAGATTGCTGGGAGATCTCAAAGAGCTGCTGGCCGGCTACGAGGGCCTTGAGCAGCTGCCGAACGGCGAGGAGCGCGGCAGAAATATCGCCGCCATTCACGCCCTGAAAAACGAGATTGAATTTGCCGGGATTTTTGCCACCTTCGAGCAGCTGCTGGCCAATATCGAGGAGGGAACCACCCGCACCACCCGCATCATCAAGGATCTGAAGATCTTCACCAGGCAGGGGGCGGAGAAGTTCAAACAGGCTGATATCCACAGCATCATCGTTTCCTCCATTCCCTTTATCGACAGCAAGCTGCTGAAAGGGGTGGAGATCAGCAAGGAATTCGGCGACATTGAGCCGGTGAACTGTCTTGCCGGCCGGATCAGCCAGGTTTTTCTCAATATCATGCAGAACGCGGTGCAGGCCATGGGCGGCAGGGGCACTTTGGCCATCAGGACCTGGCAGGAAAACGGCCAGGTGCATGTCAGCTTTACCGATACGGGCTGCGGCATAGAAAAGGATCTCATCAACCGGATTTTCGACCCCTTTTTCACCACCAAGGAGGTGGGCAAGGGCAGATGTATCTGCTCACCAGGGAAAACAAGCGCCTGCTCCAGGAACTCAACGAAAAGAACCGGCAGCTTGAGTCCGATGTCGCCCGGCGAAAACGGCTGGAGGCCATTCTGCTGAGAAGGGACATGGTTCTCGCCGCGGTCAATGACATGGCCAAGGCCCTGCTGTTGAACAGGGACTGGCAGCTCTACATCGAGGAGTTGATGGGCAGAATGGGGCTGGTGATGGGCGTCAGCCGTATCCATATCATGCAGCACTATGAGGACGACAGCGGCGAGCTGCTGGTCAACCCCAGGTTCCGCTGGGTCGCCAGCGAGGGAATGCCGGCGGAGATCCGTGATCCCCTGCCTTCCCCCCTTTCCTACAGCAAATACCGCTTTGACAGCTGGCGCAAGACCTTTCTCCGGGGAGAGCTGGTCTGCGGCAATATTTCAACCTTTGCCGAGCCGGAGATCGTCTCCTTTTTGCAGAATTACAACATCCGGTCACTAGCGGTCGCGCCCATCATGGTCAACGCCACCTGCTGGGGAATGATCGGTTTTGAAGATTGCCTGCATGAGAGGGAATGGCCGGCCCCGGAGCTGGACGCCCTGAAAACCGCGGCAAATTTGCTCGGCACGGCCATCCTGCGGGAGAATGTTGAACACAGTCTTGCCGCCCATCAGGCCCAACTTGCCCATGCCGGCCGGCTGACGGCTCTCGGCGAGATGGCGTCCGGCATCGGCCACGAGATACATCAGCCGCTCACTGTCATTAATCTCGGGGCCGAAACCTGCAAAAACTATTTTGACAAACAGGATCCCCATTGTCCCGCGGCGGAGGCAGCGGAGGAGATGCGGACCCACGTCAAAAAAATAACCAATATCATCAACAGCATGCGCTCCTTTTCCCGGGCCTCGTCCGGTGACTGGAAAAAGGCCAGCCTGCAGTGGCCGCTGCAGGAGGCCATGACCTTTTTCAAGGAGCAGTTCCGTCTGCACGCGATTGAATACAGCGAACTGGTCAGCCCCGATCTGCCGCTGGTGAGAACCGACACCCAGAAATTTGAGCAGATCCTCGTCAACCTGCTGTCAAATGCCCGCTATGCCGTGGAAAAAAAGCAGCAGCAGGAATCTGGCTTTGCCAAAAAAATCAGCGTTTCGCTTGGTTACAAAAATCTCGCAGCTGAGGAGCTTGCCGCCCTGCACTTCAGAAAAACCGAGACAACCTCCAGCCAGGTCGTTATCCTCGAGGTGAAGGATAACGGCATCGGCATGAATCAGGAGGTGCTCAAACGCTGCCTTGAACCCTTTTTTACCACCAAGGGGGTGGGGGAGGGCACCGG
>JALNXE010000044.1 GCA_023230525.1 Desulfobulbaceae bacterium | reverse complement strand
TCAAGTTTGCAGATCTTTAATTTCCGCAGGAAAAATTTGATGCTGATAACCCGCAGCAGGTTGATCGTTTCCTCCGGAATTTCGCCATACCGGTCACGCAGTTCATCCTGCAGATCCTCAAGTTCAAGCTCATCCCTGATGCTGGTGATTTTCCGGTAGGCGATATATCTCTGATCACTTTCGGCAATATAGTGATCAGGAATAAAGGCGGAGATGCCCAGATTGATTTCAGGTTCCACCTCAGGCTCCCCAAGGGAGAGTTCACCGTCTTTGCCTCTTCTTTTCAGATCTTCAACCGTCTTCTGCAGCAGATCAAGGTAGAGATCATAGCCAACGGCCGCGATATTGCCGCTCTGGGATTTGCCGAGAATGCTGCCGCCGCCTCTGATCTGCAGATCGCTCATGGCCAGTTTAAAGCCGCCTCCCAGCTCATTGTAATCCATCAGGGCACGCAGTCTCTGCCGGGCATCCTTGGACAGTCCGTCCAGGGAGGGGACCAGTAGATAGGCGTAAGCCTGTTCGCTGCTGCGGCCCACTCTTCCGCGCAGCTGGTATATTTCAGCCAGCCCGAAGCGGTCGGCCCGGGTGATGATAATGGTGTTGGCATTGGGAATATCAAGGCCTGATTCTATAATCGTGGTGCAGATCAGGACATCCACCTCATTTTTGACAAAACGGACCATGATATCTTCGAGCTGCTTGCCCGGCATCTGGCCATGGGCCACGGCGATTTTTGCCTGGGGCACGAGCTTCTGCACGCGGTGGGCCATTTCGTGGATGGACTGCACCCGGTTGTGGACAATAAAAACCTGGCCCTTGCGCTGCAGTTCCTTGATAACCGCCTCCTTGATGACCAGGTCGTCATGCTTGGCCACAAAGGTCTTGACTGCCCGCCGCTGACTGGGCGGTGAGCTGATGACGGAGAGGTCCCTGATGCCGAGCAGGGAGAGTTGCAGGGTGCGCGGAATAGGGGTGGCGGTCAGGGTCAGCACATCCACATTGCTTTTGATTTTCTTGATTCTTTCCTTGTGGGCCACGCCAAAGCGGTGTTCCTCGTCGATGATGAGCAGGCCGATGCGTTTGAAAACCACATCTTTGGACAGAATGCGATGGGTGCCGATCACCAGATCAACCCTGCCATCCGCCAGATCCTTGATGACCTGCTTCTGTTCACGGTCGCTGCGGAAGCGGTTGAGGCACTCAACCTGGACCGGAAAGCCGGCGAAACGTTCCCGGAAGGATTCAAGGTGCTGTTCGGCAAGCACGGTGGTCGGCACCAGCATGGCCACCTGAAAACCATCCTCGATAACCTTGAAGGCGGCACGGACCGCCACCTCGGTCTTGCCGTAGCCGACATCGCCGCAGACCAGCCGGTCCATTGACTGTTCGGAGGAGAGGTCCGCGATGACATCATTGATCGCCTTGAGCTGCCCGGAGGTCTCTTCATAGGGGAATGTTTCTTCCAGTTCATTAAAGAGCGGGTCAGGTCCGCTGAAGGCATGGCCTGTGGCCAGTTTGCGCCTGGCATAGATATCGAGGAGCTCCTGGGCCACTTTCCAGACCGCTTCCGTCACCTTCTGCTTGGTTTTTATCCAGAGTTTGCCGCCGAGCTTGTTGATTTTCGGCTCTTTGTCCGAAATTCCCTGGTACTTGCTGATGGTGCTTAGGCGGTCAACCGGCACATAGAGTTTATCGTTGCCTTCATAGGTGATCTGCAGATAATCGTTGGCCACCCCGTTTAGGGACATGTTAATGATCCCGTTAAAGACACCGATGCCGTGTTCGACATGCACCACAAAATCATCAGGGTGCAGTTCTTCAAAACGGATGCTTTCAGCCGGCCTGGCATGTTTTTTTCTTTTTCTGGAGCCGAGCCGTTTTTCGCCGAAAAGCTCATTTTCCGAGAGCACATGCAGACTTTCCAGGGGGAGATCGAAACCTGCACTTAAAGGAGAGGGGATCAGTGTCACATGCCCCGCCCCGGTCCGCTCCAGCCGCAAAGGGGCATTTTGTTGACTTAATCCAATGTCATAATGGGAAAGCATCTCAGCCAGATGCAGGGCGTGTCTTTCGGTCCGGCAGGCCAGGACGACCTTGTCATTGTTTTGCTGCCATTCGCTGATCTGCTTGACCAGCGGGGCGATAAAGCCTTCCTTCTTGCGGGACAGTTCCAGTTGCTGCTTGAGCAGGAGATGATTGCCGGTTTGGATGGAAAGGGTTTTCTCCTGGTCGGGCTGCTGCGCCGCAAAATCGTGCAGCAATACCTGACTGAAAAAATTCAGGGATTTCTCCAGCTCTTTTTCCGGCAGGAAAAGGGACTCAGGTGGCAATGCCGGGCTGTTGACGCTGCACACCTCCTGATAATTTCTGGCAATTCTTTCCCAGATCAGCTGGATGGACTGGGAAGATTCCTCCGGTGCGTAAGAAAAGGCAATGGTATTTTCCGGCAGGATATCCGTGGGGGCGGAGAGTTTTTCGTAAAAAAGAGGAAGGAAAAACTCGATGCCGGGAAACGGTGTACGGGTTTTGATCTTTTCTCTGATGGCATTTTTCTGCGTATGATCCCAGTTGCGATCTTTACCTTCCCGGTCAAATGCGTGCAGAATTTTCTGGTAATCGAGGCTTGCCGGATCCGGGAACAGGGTATCGCTGACCGGCAGGAAAATCGCCTCATCAACCTCTTTTATGGAACGCTGGGTTATCGGGTCGAAATAGCGGATCGATTCAACCGTTTCTCCGAAAAAATCAAGCCTGACAGGTGCGTCAATGGCTGAATCACCTTCGGCAACAGGAGGGGGATAAAGATCGATAATGCCGCCGCGCACGGCAAACTCGCCGCTGTTCTGGACAAGAGAGACCTGTTCGTATCCTTTTTTGACCAGGGATTGCACCAGCCCGTGCTGATCCGTCTCCTCACCCCTGATGACCAGTTCGGCAAGTTCGTTGAGGATATGCACCGGCAGGATGCGGCGCAGCAATGCCTCGCTTGAGGAGATCAGGATGAATTGTCCCTGGTTTGACAGCACCCGGTAAAGGGTTGCCAGCCGTGCAGCGGTGGTGGAGCTGTCCGGGGAAAGGGGTGTGTAGGGCGGAATCTCATAACCCGGATAGCAGAGCACGGGAAGAGAGGTGAAAAGGTGCAGGTCCTGTTCCATGCTGGCCAGCATGGACTCGGAGGGGACGACAAAGAGCACGGACCGGCCGGTTCTTTCCGCGGTCTGGGCGGCCAGCATGGCTGCAGCAGAAGGCCGCAGCCCGCCGACGTGCACGGATTCTTTAAGGTTGCTTTGAAGGAAGGTGAATAATTGCTGCATAATAAAAAAGCCATGGCAGTGAAAACTGCCATGGCGGGAATTGATTGAGGTGGATGCGCTTGCGTTCCTCGGGCCAGCAAATCCGGCAAGCTGTTAGAACTGGCCTCCGATGCTGAAATCCCAGAGGCTCTGGTCTTCATCATACAGGGGATCAATATTATAGCCCCATTCAAGCCGCAGAGGCCCCATGGGTGACAGCCAGCGGAAGCCGAAGCCGACACTTGACCGGAGATCAGTGCCGATATTTTCCGAATCGCGGACAACATTGCCGATATCATAAAAGACCACGGCATTGAGACCGATGTCTTTGACCAGGGGGAAAATATACTCAAAGTTCGCATAGGCCATTTTCTCGCCGCCTATTTTTTCATTGGTAAGCGGATCGCGGGGGCTGATGCCGTAATTTTCAAAACCGCGCATGGTGCTTAAACCGCCCAGGTAAAATTTTTCATACACAGGCAGCTTGTCTGTTTCGTCTTCGGTGACGTAGCCTGCGGCACCCCGGACATGGAACACCGTGTCCCAGCGATAGGGGAAATACCAGCTGGTCGATCCTTCATACTTGGTGAAGGCGCTGTCTCCGCCCAGAATGGAGCCGGCTTTTTTGACGGACACGGACTGCAGGGAGCCTTTGGTGGGATTATACCGGTGATTCCTGCTGTCCCGGGAAAGGCCCAGGGTCACGGAGTGGGTGATATTGATATCCATGGAGTCCAGGATGTACTGCGAGGCATACGGGCTGACTTCGGACAGTTCCGAGTCATCATACCCCCAGCTGCCCCAGACCGTCCATTTTTCCCAGACGGGATAGCCGAGCCGGATCGCCGTGCCGATGGATTTTTTGTCATAGTCGTCGTAATCCCGGGTCCAGTGGTACACGTCAAAACCGAAGGAGAGCTTGGAGTCATTGAGATGGGGTTCGGTAAAGCTCAGATTATAATGGGTTGTTTTCCCGCCGACGTTGGCCTGTAATGACACAGCCTGGCCCCGGCCGAGAAAGTTGTGCTGGGTAATGTCGGACATGAACAGCAGACCGTCGGCAGAGCTGAATCCCGCGCCGATACTGAAGGTGCCGGTTGATTTTTCCTTCAGGTTCACGATGACATCCATCAGGTTGTCTTCCTCTGTCGGCTCAGGGGTGATATTGACGTCCTCAAAAAAATCAAGCTGCTGCAGACGTTCCGTGCTCTTCTTTAAAGCGGTTGCGTCGTAAATGCTGTCCTCGTCAACAGCCATGGCCCGGCGAATGACCTTGTCCCGGGTTCTTGAGTTTCCCTTGATGATAACCCGGTTGATATGGACCAGATCTCCTTTGCTGATATGGATAGTAAGGTCAACCCGTTTTTCTTCACTGTTCTTGGTAACCTGGGGATCAACCTCGGCAAAGGCGTACCCTTTCGAGGCATAGTAATCGGATATCTTCAGGACATCATCCCGCAGAGCCTGGCGATTGAAATATTTTTCCTCGCCGATCGTTGTCATGGCCACAAAAACTGATTTTTCTTCGATCAGGTCACCGGTGATATCGATGACCCCTACCTTATAGCGGTCACCTTCGGTGATGTTGAAAGTAACATAGAGCCATTCGCCTTTTTTCTCCACCTCGGGATCACCCACCTGAACATCGATAAAGCCGTGATTCTGGTAAAAGGCGCCGATGCGGGAGGCGTCCTGCTTCAAGATGTCTCTTTTCAGCAGGCCTGAATCCGTGAACCAGGAGAACCAGGTTTTGGTTGAGGTGGAGAGAATTTTCAGTATTTCATCACTGGCAAAGGTTTTGTTGCCGTGGATGATGATTTCCTTGACGTATATTTTTTCCCCTTCCTTGATTTCAAACAGAATATTGACCCGGTCCTTGTCAGGGTAGGTGAGTTTCGTGGTGACTTCGGTGTCATAATATCCTTTTTCCTTGTAAAGCTTGCGGATATTTTCCGCGGAGGTCATGACCTCCTGGGGATTGACAATGGTGTTCGCCGTAACGGTGATGACCTCTTTGATCGTATCAGCCTCGAGATTGTCTTCGCCGGAGATGGTGACGCTTGAGATAACTTCCTTTTCTTTGACGGCAAAGGTCACCACCTTGCCTTCCTCGGTGTTTTCCACATTGATCTGGACATCGTCGAAGTAGCCCATCTTGTAAATGTTCTTCAGATCTTCGCGGAGCTGGGCCTGATTATACCGGTCGCCCGCCCTGTTCTGGATATGTTTGAGGATAGCCCCTGAGTCGATGCGGGTGTTGCCGCTGATTTCTATTTTGGCAATCCGGAAAAGCCGGCCGGTGTAGGAAAGAACCTTGTCCACCAGGGTGTCGAGCACGATGGCCAGTTCTTCGGAACTTGCCGCTTCCTGGTAAAATGAGCGGGAGGAGGTGGCGTCAAGGAGATCAACCGTGACAACGTCGACACTTAATTTGCTGCCCACCTGGGTGATGCTGCCGAAGACGATGTATTCGAGATTTCCCTCCGGGATGATCTGCCGGATTTTTTCCAGAGGGGGCGGAAAGAGCGCGGCATAATCAATGTGCGCCGTCACCTGGGGGCGATCCAGGAACTTCTGCCCTCTTGAGGTAACGTATGTTGACAGGATCTGGTCGCTTTTTTCGGACAGCAGCGCGGGATCTCCGCCGGTGTTGATTTTAAACGGCAGAAAAATGGTGTTTGCCGTTGTCGCATCGGCGGCAGTCGCAGCCTCTGCAGCCGCAGTCTCTGTGGCAGCGTTACTGCTGGAGGAAAAAGGCAATAAAAAAGTGAGAATGAAAAGAGGGATAACCAGGCTCAGTGGGAAACGGGATATATGCATAGCAAGTCTTCGTAATAAAGTAGGGGAATAAGAGAAGAAATTATCTTCACCAGGATATTGAAAAATTGCCGCACCGGCAACCTTTTTCCCGACCCTGTTCAATTTGCATCAATTAAAAAATTTAACTAGTGATAGTTAATAAAAAATGAAGATACTTGCCATGAAAAAATCAATGGCAGGCGGAGAGTGCATCATTTTCCCGCAAAATGCCGCTGTCGGACAATTTGCCGTTTCGTAGGGTCAGGCAGCGATCCATCTGACGGGCCAGGGCATAATTATGGGTAACCATGACCGTGGTCAGTCCGAAATCTTGATTCATGTCGCGGATCAGATTGAAAACCTTTTCGCCGGTTTTGGGATCAAGGTTGCCGGTCGGTTCATCAGCCAGCAGCAGGGCGGGCTTCATAATAATGGCTCTGGCAAGGGCGACCCGCTGCTGTTCACCGCCGGACAGCTCACCGACCCGGTGCTCCAATCTGTGACCGAGGCCCACTTTGTTGAGCAGTTCCCGCGCATCGTCAAAAAGTTCCTCTTTTTTCCTGCCCGCGATAAGGCCTGGTATGAGGGTGTTCTCCAGGGCGGAAAATTCGGGGAGCAGGTGGTGGAACTGGAAAACAAAGCCAATGGTCTGATTGCGGAAAGTTGCCAGGCTGCCGTTATCGCGTTTGAAAATATCTTCATTTCTGTAAATTATGGTGCCTTTATCCGGTCTGTCCAAGGTGCCGAGAATATGGAGAAGCGTCGATTTACCGGTCCCCGAAACACCGGTGATGGCCACCATCTCGCCCCTCAGGAGTTCCAGGCTGAGATCATTGAGAACCTCCACCCTGGCGGGCCCATGACCGTAGGATTTCATCAGTCCCCGGGCTGAAAAATCAACTGTTCTGCTGCCGATGTCTCTCATAATGGTAATTAATAACGCAGGGCTTCGGCCGGTTCAATGCGGGAGGCCTGCCACGACGGATAGATGGTTGCAAGGAAGGTGATCAGTACTGCGGCCAGGGCAACAGCGGTCACATCAAACGGCAGGACCTTGACCGGCAGGGTGGACATGGGATACACATCGCTGGGCAGCTTGATAAACTGATAACGGCTCAGAATTTTGCATAAGCCGAGTCCCCCGGCAACGCCGATTGCCGTGCCGGTGCAGCCGATGATAAGCCCTTCATAGACAAAAATGCGGAGAATGCTGCCGGACTTGGCCCCCATGGATTTTAACACTGCGATGTCTTTGGTCTTTTCCATGACCACCATGGTGAGGGTGCTGATGATGTTAAAGGCGGCAACCAGCACAATCAGGGTAAGGATGATAAACATGGCCGTTTTCTCAAGTTTCAGGGCGGAAAAGAGATTCTGGTTCATGCGCATCCAGTCCTTGGCCACAAAGCCCGGGCCCAGCATCTCCTCGATTTTGGCGGCAATGTCCTGGGCCTGGTAAATGTCATTGACATTGACTTCTATGCCGTGCACAGCCTCGCCCATGCCGAGAAACTGCTGGGCGGTTTTGAGGGAAATATAGGCCAGGGAGGAATCGTACTCATACATGCCGGTGTCGAAAATGCCCGTAACCTCGCAAGTTTTTATTTTAGGAATCACTCCCATGGGGGTCAGGGGGCCGGAGGGAGACAGCAGCCTCACCCGGTCTCCCATTCCTACCCTGAGCTCCCGGGCCAGATGCTTGCCAATAATGATGCCAGGTGGGCTGCCAGGTTCCTTTTCGGAACGGGACAGGCCGGCAATATTTCCTTGAATCAGCTGGCTTGACAGGGAAAGCACCGAGGAGGCGCTGGCCGGATCAATGCCGCGCAGCACGATGCCGGTGCCGTTGTTGCCGGTGGTGATCATGGTCTGGGAATAGATGTAAGGGGTAACCGACTTGACCCCTTCCGTATGCTGGATGGCATTAACCAGGGCAGGGTAATTATCGATGATGCCGCCAAGCTTCTGCACCACGATATGGGAGTTTACCCCGAGAATCTTATTGCGCAGCTCGGAGGTGAATCCCGCCATGACGGCCAGCACGACAATGAGGGCCATAACCCCCACGGCGACCCCGGCCACGGAAATAAAGGTGATAAGTGAAATAAATCCCTGTTTCCGCTTTGCCTTGAGGTAGCGGAAACAGATAAATGTCTCAAAACTCACGTTGTTAACCTTTTTCAGGACGCAGATGGGGGAAGAGAATAACGTCACGGATGGAGGGTGCATCGGTAAGCAGCATGACCAGACGGTCTATGCCGATTCCTTCCCCTGCCGCCGGAGGCATGCCGTATTCCAGGGCCCGGACAAAATCCCTGTCCAGCTCCGGGAAAATTTCCTCGTCCTCGCCCCGTTCGGCAATCTGCTTTTCCAGGCGCAGTTTCTGGTCAATGGGGTCGTTTAATTCGCTGAAGGCATTGGCTATTTCCCGGCCGGTGATGAAGAGTTCGAAACGGTCGGTAACCTCAGGATTGTCCTTGTTTCTCCTGGCAAGAGGGGAGATCTCCGTGGGGTATTCGGTGATAAAGGTCGGGTTGATGAGCTTTTCCTCCACCAGCAGTTCGAAAAGTTCATTTTTAGCCTTGCCCGGCCCTGCCGTGGCTTCCAGCGCAATGCCCTTGTCCCGGGCCAGTTGCCTGATTTTTTCCGGATCACGTAAAATGGTTTGCTCAATGCCTGCGATTTCCATGAGCGCCTCTTCCATGGTATATCTTTTCCAGGGCGGGGAGAGATCGATCTCCTCGCCCTGATAGGTGATCTGCATGGAGCCGGTCACCTCGGCCGCAATCCAGGAAATCATCTCTTCGGTCAGGTCCATCAGGTCATGGTAGGTGGCATATGCCTGATAAAACTCCAGCATGGTGAATTCCGGATTATGTCTGGTTGACAGACCTTCGTTTCTGAAATTACGATTAATCTCAAAGACCTTTTCAAAGCCCCCCACCAGCAGGCGTTTCAGATAGAGTTCAGGCGCGATGCGCAGATAAAGATCCATGTCCAGGGCATTATGGTGGGTCTTGAAGGGTTTTGCCGTGGCGCCGCCGGCAATGGGCTGCATCATCGGGGTTTCCACCTCCATGAATCCCCGGTTGACCAGGAAGTCACGGACCAGCCGGATAATTTCCACCCGCCGGCGGAAGGTATCCCGCACCTCGGGATTAACGATAAGATCAACATAGCGCTGCCGGTATCTGATTTCCACATCGGTCAGTCCATGAAACTTTTCAGGCAGTGGCCGCAGGGATTTGCTGATGTGCTGGAAGGAGATGGCCTGCAGCGTCGGTTCGCCGGTTTTGGTGCGGAAAAGTGAGCCTTTGAAGCCGGCAATATCGCCGATGTCCAGTTTTTTGAAAATATTATATGCCTCCTCACCCACCACGTCCTGTTTGATATAGACCTGCAGGCGTCCGGTTTCATCCTGAATATGCAGGAAGGTCGCTTTGCCGAATTTGCGCATGGCGACAATCCTGCCGGCCAGGGACATGCTGCCTGGCAGCAGGGATGCTGCCGGATCTGGATTTACCGGCAATACGTCTTTTACCTGATGGGTCGGTTTGTAATTGTTGGCATACAGCTCAACCCCCAGTTCGGCCAACTCCGCGGCTTTGGTTCGTCTTTGCTGTAATATCTGGTTCAGTTCATCCATATTTTCACCTCGCACCGCAATTTTGCCTGGTGCGTTCGTTGTATTCGCATGTTATGATGGGTCTATTCATTACAAATTATGTTTACAGGTATTTTCCCCGCAGTTTTTCTGAAACCTCCCGGGTCAACTCGAGAACCCGGACAGCCAGATCCGCGGTCAAGGCGCCGGTGCCACAGCTGGGGGTAATCAGGCTCCGGCGTAGCAGGGTAGATATATCCCAGTCATTATTGACGAGTTGCGAAGCCTGCGCTTCCCAGCGGGCCACGAGGGAATCCGTGCTTTCAGCGAGGATGTGCTCTTTTTCTGCGGTCGGGACGAGACCCCAGGCAATAATACCGCCCCGGTTCAGAAAAGCATAGAGTTCATTTTTAAATGATACCAGGCGGTCGAAAAAGCCATAGGCGTCAAAATTTAAGATGTCGAAATCAAGGGAAAGAAGGAGGGGCCAGTCCGTGTTGGCACAGACGTGGACGCCGGCCAGCCCCCCGGCTTGATGAATGGCCTCGATCATCTCGTTCTGGTCGGTGGAGATGTCCTCTTTGGAAATACTGATAAATGCCGATGAACCTAAACCTGCCAGGGCTGGTTCATCGATGAAAACTATAACCGGTTTACCCGCCTTTTTCAGGAAGGTGACCTGCCAGGCGGCCTTCATGGCCAGCCCCTTGGTGATCATCTCCCGGAGCATCGGATCATAGTAACCGGCACGGTTATCCTGATCCGCTATGCCGGTGAGCAGGGTAAAGGGACCGGTAATCTGTCCCTTCAGGGCGAGAATGCCATCCCTGTTTTTGACCTTTTCCATCAGTTTGTAAAGCCCTTCAGCATGGGAAGGACTTACCTTGAAGCGGGAATCTGCCAGCCTTTCGAAATTTTCCGCTACTTCGAGGTATTCCTCAAAAAAGGTGAGCTGATCCGCCTCGAAATGATCTGATCCGGTGTTGAAGAATATCCTGTCACCCTCTGATGAAATGCCCGGCAGTCCTTCGTTGAACTGCTGCAGCATTCCCTCCAGGCGATTGCCCGGCAGTTGGGGCCAGAGCGGGATGTGCGGCGTGTGCCTAAACACGAGTTCAAGCGCCTCATCGTGGCTGGTCAGAGGAATGCTGCCGATTAACGTGGCATGTCCTCCTGCCTCAAATGAGGAACCTGCTTTGCTGTTATGCTGGGGGGGCATTATACTATCCTTAATCTAATTTATCTGCAGGATGATCACGGTGATGAAGTCATATGAAAAGATGAACAACTTACTCTCAAAAGTTTCAAAGTGCAAAGCCAAAAATAAAAAGATAGCGCCCCGCGGGTTCTGCCTTATATTATTATAAAAGTTTTACCGGTCTTGACTGTATTGCCAAAGTTGTTTATTTTTCAACCACGCGAGAGTGGCGAAATTGGTAGACGCACTAGACTTAGGATCTAGCGCATTACGTGTGTGGGGGTTCAAATCCCCCCTCTCGCACCAGGCAGGAGTTCATGTATAAGGTTGAGGCAAAGGGCAAATTTGTTCAGCACCTTTGCCTTTTGTGTTTTTTAATCATAACTGATGCAGATACAATTTTCATATTAGAAAGGAAGGTACCATATGCAGGTCAGCGTTGAAGATGTAAGCTCCCTCACCAAAACACTGAAGATTGTTGTTCCTGAAGACATTGTCTCCAAGAAAATTGAAGATGCCTATAAGGAACTGAAGGCGGAGGTGTCGATCAAGGGCTTCAGAAAGGGCAAGGTGCCGCGAAAAGTTCTGGAAAAAGGATACGGCGAAAAGATTAAAATGGAAGTGGGTGAGAAACTGGTTCAGGATACCTATTTTGACGCCTTGGAAAAGATCGATTGTAAACCGGTTGTGCATCCTGAAATCAAGAGCCATAAATTTGCCGATGATGGTACCTTTGTCTACGAAGCCGAGATTGATGTCAAGCCCCAGTTCGAGCTCGGGCAGTATAAGGGCATTGAAGTGGAAATGCCTGAAGTCATCGTCACCGATGAGGCGGTTGCCGCGGAGATTGAGTCTCTGCGTAAGGAATTGGCGCCGCTGCGTAATGTGGATGAGCGCGGGATAGTTGCCGGGGACCTGGTGGTTGTCGATTTCCAGGGTTTTGATGACAATGGAGAAGCGATCAAGCAGGTGAAAGCGGAAAATTATTCCGTTGAAGTCGGTTCCGGCCGCAACGGCAAGGATTTTGAGGATGCCTGTCTTGGCCTGAAGAAAGGTGAGGAGGCAAGCCGGATCGTGGAATTCCCCCTGTCTTTCCCCAACCCTGTTCTGGCCGGGAAAAAGGTGGAATTCCGCATCAATGTGAAGGAAATAAAGGAGCGGGTTCTGGCCGAGGTCAATGATGAATTTGCCCAGGATGTGGGAGAGGAGTTCAAGACGCTTGACTCGCTGAAAGATCATCTCCGCAAAAAAATAGAGAAACAGCGAAAAGATGCGCAGACCGGTGACCTGACCGACAAAGTCATGATGAAGATTCTGGAAAGGCATGATTTTGAGGTGCCGAACAAGCTGGTGGCCTATGAGGTGAATGAGCAGATCAAGCAGTTGGAGGATCACCTGCAGAAGCAGGGGCTCACCCTGGAATCAGCAGGGATGAATCAGGAAAAACTGGTCAATGATTATAAGGATGCCGCGGCAAAAAGGGTGCGGGGCGATTTTATTCTGAAAAGAATTGCCGAAGCCGAAGATATCAAGCTCAGTGACGATGATATCAACAAGGGTTTTGAGAGGATTGCCATCCAGTATGGCATGCCGGTTGACGAGGTGAAAAAATATTTCCGCAGCCGTAATGAACTGCTGCCCTTCATGAATGAACTCCTCAGTGAAAAAATCCTTGAGTTCTTACGCGAAAATGCCGTTGTAAAGAAAATACCGGTTCAAGCTGCCGGTAACGAATCAGAACAAGCAGGAGCCACCGAATGAATTTGATTCCAGTAGTTGTTGAACAAAGCCCGAGAGGTGAGCGGGCTTATGATATTTACTCCCGTCTGTTAAAGGAAAGAATTATTTTCCTCGGCGGGGCGGTGAATGATGATGTCGCCAATGTTATCATTGCCCAGTTGCTCTTTCTCGAAGCGGAAGACCCTGACAAGGATATCACCTTTTATATCAACTCTCCGGGCGGCGTGGTTACGGCAGGACTGGCAATTTATGACACAATGCAGTATATTAAAAGTGATATTGCCACGCTCTGCATGGGGCAGGCGGCAAGTATGGGCGCTTTTCTCCTGGGGGCAGGTTCCCCGGGGAAACGTTATGCCCTGCCGAACTCGAGGATTCTCATCCATCAGCCCATGGGCGGTTATCAGGGACAGGCCTCGGATATCGACATTCATGCCCGTGAGATTCTGCGAATGCGGGAAGACCTGAACCGGCTTCTTGCCCATCACACTGGCCAAGCCCTAGAAAAGATCCGCAACGACACAGAAAGAGACTATTTCATGAGCGCTGCAGAGGCCAAGGAATACGGTCTGATTGATAAAGTTCTGGATAAGCGGGAAAACGTTGACGAGGAGGTATAATTATGGGAGATGACCATAATGATATTGATGTGATCTGTTCCTTTTGCGGCAAAAGCCAGGACGAGGTCAGAAAACTTATTGCCGGACCCAATGTGTATATCTGCGATGAGTGCATAGATCTGTGCAATGAAATAGTCAGCGAAGACCGTCTCCATGATCTTGAGGAACAGGGAGACGGCGCAATGCTGAAGCCGCGGGAAATCAAGACCCATCTCGATCAGTACGTCATTGGTCAGGATCTGGCGAAACGCATCCTGTCGGTTGCCGTGCATAATCATTATAAACGGGTTGAGTCCAAATATACCAACAAGGAGGGCGATGTTGAGCTGCAGAAAAGCAACATCATCCTCATCGGCCCCACCGGCAGCGGCAAGACGCTGCTGGCCCAGACCCTGGCCAAGATTCTCAATGTCCCCTTTGCCATTGCCGATGCCACCACATTGACGGAAGCCGGTTATGTGGGGGAGGATGTGGAAAACATTCTGGTAAATCTTCTCCAGGCCGCAGACCATGACATTGAGAGGGCGAGCCGGGGCATTGTCTATATCGACGAGATAGACAAGATCGCCAGGAAATCCGACAGCGCCTCCATCACCAGGGATGTTTCCGGTGAAGGCGTCCAGCAGGCCCTGCTGAAGATTATTGAGGGAACCGTGGCCAGTGTGCCGCCGAAAGGCGGCAGAAAGCATCCCCAGCAGGATTATGTAAGGATCGATACCTCAAATATCCTTTTTATCTGCGGCGGCGCCTTTGTCGGCCTGGAAAAGGTCATTAAAAGAAGGACCGGCACGAAATCCATTGGTTTCGGCGCCAAAGTAGTGGGCAAAACCACCAAAAAGGTGGGAGAGGTTCTGGCCTCCGTGCAGTCCGAAGATCTGCTGCAGTTCGGTCTGATTCCGGAACTGGTCGGCCGTCTGCCGGTTATTGCCACCATGGAAGAACTGGAGGAAGAGGATCTGGTCAGAATCCTGCGTGAACCGAAGAACGCCCTGACCAAACAGTACGAAAAGCTGTTTGAGTTCGAAAATATCCGTTTGCGGTTCACCGAGGGAGCCCTTAACGCCATAGCCAAAGAGGCAATGAAACGCAAGTCCGGGGCAAGGGGGTTACGTTCGGTTATAGAAAAAGCCATGCTGGATATCATGTTTGAACTTCCCTCCGAGTCCAATGTGAAAGAGTGCGTAATCAGCGAGCAGGTGATCCTTAATGGGGATTATCCCGTTGTCCTTTATGAGAATGAAACCAAAAAAAGCGCTTGAGAAAGTGCGGCGGATTGTTGAGAATAGAAGGGCACCCAAAGGGTATAAACTCCGTTGAAGTGCCCTTGGGAAAATCTCTCCTCAGCAGACCCGGAAAACGGCGGTGAGACTTTTCCGGAAGGAAATCATCTGCGAGACTGATAAGGGCTCCGGTTCCATGGAGTCTTGAGTATCTTAGAAGCCGTTATGAAATAACCTGTACGGTTCTGACCATTCCTTCGGGCTCCTTATGCCGGTTTGATTTTCAGAATGACGCGGTTTTTTTTACAACGGCTTAAGCCGAATTTTGACACTGTATCACAGTGGTCTTTTCCAAAACCTGGTGGAGGCGGGCAGGGGCAGAGACGCCCAACTGACCGCCCGCATCAGCTTGCAAGCCGTTCCGGCTTGTCAGGTACGTCAACCCGTATTTTTTAATCTCTTAACCTTAAAATAGAACTGCCTTTATGTCAGATACCGAAACAAATATTTATCCCATGATGCCTTTGCGGGATATCGTTTTATTCCCCTTTATGGTGGCCCCCCTGGTTGTGGGGCGGAACAAATCCATTAAGGCCCTTGAACAGGCCATGTCCAATCGTACGAGCATTTTTCTGAGCACACAGAAGGATGCCTCGGTTGACGACCCTGATGAGACCGGCGTCCACATGATAGGTACGGTTGCTTCGGTTTTGCAGCTGTTAAGGTTACCGGACGGAACCATCAAAGCCCTTGTTGAAGGAAAGCAGCGGGGCAGAATCGTGTCCTTTCTGCCGGGCCACGATTATTTCACTGTTGAAGTTGAGGAATTTCTTGAAACAAGGCAGGCTGATAATCTCACTGTGGCCTACATTCGGGAGATTTTAGCCTCTTTCAGGCAATATGCCAAGCATAACAAGAAGATACCGAATGAGGTGATCAAGTCCCTGGCCAAGATTGAAAATCCGGTAAAATTCATTGATTTCCTGGCCGGGCACTTACCGGTCAGCACTGAGGATAAACAGCAAATCTTAAGCACTCTCGCTCTGCTGGAACGGATGGAGCTGGTGCTCAGCCTCATTCATAAAGAGAGTGAGATTGCTTCCCTGGAGGAGAAGATACGCGACCAGGTGAAGAAGAAGATGGAAAAAACCCAGAAGGATTATTATCTGGCTGAACAGATGCGGATTATCCAGAAGGAGATGGCCGGCGGCAAGGATGATGTGAGTTCCGAACTGACGGATCTTGAGCAGCAGATCGAAAAGAAGAGGATGACCAAGGCTGCCAAGGATAAGGCAAGGCTGGAGTTTAAAAAGCTGAAGATGATGCCTCCCATGTCTGCCGAGGCAACCGTGGTCCGCAACTATATTGATACCATTCTCAGTCTGCCCTGGCTTGAAAAGAGCCGGGCGAAGATTGATATCAAAAAGGCGGAGGAGATTCTC
The DNA here is from genome assembly GCA_023230525.1 of Desulfobulbaceae bacterium. Taxonomy (GTDB): domain Bacteria; phylum Desulfobacterota; class Desulfobulbia; order Desulfobulbales; family SURF-16; genus SURF-16. Next base: position 17,254 of record JALNXE010000044.1, on the reverse strand, counting down.
AATGAGGATCATTTCGGGCTGGGCAAACCAAAGGAACGGATATTGGAATACCTGGCGGTGCAGGTGCAGGTCAAGAAAATCAAAGGGCCTATTCTCTGCCTTGTCGGTCCCCCGGGCGTGGGAAAAACATCGCTCAGCAAGTCGGTGGCCCGGGCCATGGGGCGTGAGTTTGTCCGGATTTCCCTGGGCGGGGTGCGGGATGAGGCGGAGATCAGGGGACACCGGAGAACCTATATCGGTGCCTTGCCCGGCAAGATCATCCATTCCCTGCAGAAGATCAAGGTGAATAATCCCGTTTTCTGTCTTGATGAGATCGATAAGATGAGCATGGATTTCCGGGGAGATCCATCTTCCGCCCTGCTTGAGGTTCTTGATCCGGAGCAGAATAATACCTTTAACGATCATTATCTTGATCTGGATTATGATCTCTCCGATGTCTTTTTCATTACCACTGCCAACAATCTTCATTCAATACCTGCACCCCTGCAGGACAGGATGGAGGTAATCAAGCTCGATGGTTATACCGAAGAGGATAAACTGCAGATCGCCAAAGGCTATCTGGTCCCAAAACAGCTTAGAGAAAACGGTTACGGCGAAAAGGATATAACTTTTAATGACAACTCCATCATGGAGATTGTTCGGCGGTATACCAGGGAAGCCGGGGTAAGAAATCTTGAGCGAAGCATTGCCAGTATCTGCCGGAAAATCGCACGGGATCGTCTGATTGTCAAAAAGAAAAAGAATTATCATATCACTGCCCAGTCAATCGGCAAGTACCTTGGTGTCGCCCGCTACCGTTATGGCCAGGCGGAAGAAAAAGATGAGGTAGGTCTTTCCATCGGCCTCGCCTGGACCGAAGTCGGCGGTGAGTTACTGCAGATCGAAACAGCTCTGATGCCGGGCAGCGGCAAGCTGACCATCACCGGCAAGTTGGGTGACGTGATGCAGGAGTCTGCCCAGGCAGCACTCAGTTATGTGCGGACCCGGGCAGACCGTCTCGGTTTGAGCTCCGATTTTTATCAGAAACTCGATATCCATGTGCATGTCCCTGAAGGGGCGATTCCCAAGGACGGACCATCAGCCGGGATCACCATGGCAACTTCCATGGTATCGGCCCTGCTGAAAAAACCCGTACGAAAAGATATTGCCATGACCGGTGAAATAACCCTGCGGGGCAGTGTTCTGCCCATCGGGGGACTCACGGAAAAACTGCTCGCCGCCAAGCGCGGCAATATCAAACATGTGCTGATTCCCAAATTAAACGAGAGAAATCTCAAGGAGATTCCGCCAAAAATTCTGAAAAGCCTCACCATTGAACTTGTCGATCATATGGACAAGGTGCTGGAAAAGGCCATCGTTGTCAAAGAAGGGGAAACGCTTTTTAAAGCAGAAGCGCCTGACGGTTTCTGTCCGGAATTGCCTCCGGTTGAAACGGGAAACAATGTGTCTCCCCATTAATCTCTTTCGGTCATTTTGACGGAGTTATCCGCCGGCCTTTTTCCACTGTTTTTTTGGAGTTACGCTTTATTTTTTCTTGACTATAGAGGGTGTTATTGTTAAATAGACCCATCATTTGCTCGGGCGGTTAGCTCAGCTGGGAGAGCATCGGCCTTACAAGCCGAGGGTCACAGGTTCGATCCCTGTACCGCCCACCAGATTTACGGGGTCGTAGTTCAGTTGGTTAGAACGCCTGCCTGTCACGCAGGAGGTCGCCGGTTCGAGTCCGGTCGGCCCCGCCAGAAATCATAAGGGATTGCGTTGAATTACGTAATCCCTTTTTTTGTTTGCCCGATTGTCCGATCCCCGCATTACTGCCAAAACCCGCCATTGCCATTTTCAGCCTGTTTCATCCTGGTTTTTTTGTTTCCGTCTCTGTTTCTGTTTGATACCCGCTGGCGGGATAGGACGATGGGATTGCTTCAGCCGAGACGAATTTTCTCATTATCCGCGAAAATTATTAGCTTTTAAACCGGGGAATCAGGTAAGGTCGTCAGAAAAAGAGTTTTCCTCACAAATTAAATGTTGGCAGATGAGCGTAAGCCGTTGTAACAAAATAATGTCCTCATCTGGCTTGTAAAAGGGCAGAAGGAGCCGTAACGAAATGGTTCAGAAAACCGAGGTTGTTTCGTAACGGCGCCTAACTGCTTATGGTTTAGGATATAAGAGTTTGACGGCCAGTGGTGTGAGGTGAGAGTGATGAAATACCTTAAAAGAATATTTCTTCCATTTATTTTCATGGCACTCGTGATGACGCTGTATCAGGTCGTCAAGTTCTATCTCCTGCAGGGGCATTACACCATCTGGGAGTCACATCTCATGACTATTGTGTTCTCCTCGGTGCTGGCCACCTGTGTTTCTCTGGCACTGTCCAACTGGACGGAAAAAATCGAGAAAAGAAGAGTGGAAGTGGAATTGCGGGAGGCAAGACTGCGCACCCTCCAGGCCACCATGCACACCGTGCAGCATATTGTGAATAATTTTCTCAATTGCGTGATGCTGATCAGGTTTGAGGCTGAAGAGGACGGCGCAATCTCGAAAGACTCTCTGGATAAACTGGAGGCGAAAATACAGGAAGTGAGCAAACAGTTGGTCGAGATCGGTGAATTGGATGATCCGGGCAATTCAGAAGAGTTCAGTAAATTTTTCCCGCCCAAAAAGTAAAAGATGGCTAAACCGTTGTAAAAAGAATAATATCGCCGTCCTTAGGCCGTCTGAAGTTTACGGGGCAGGGATAAGACGGCTCCCTGTTTTTTTATTGAATTTCCAGAAAAGTTTCCTTTTTTGCGCCGCAGACAGGGCAATTGTCCGGGGCCTGGGATCTGCCGACGTAACCGCAGAATTGGCAGACAAAATAGCGCTCCTCCTCGTCGACGCCGGTACCCTGTGAACTAGGTGTATAGAAAATACTGAGTTTTCTTTCCGCGTCGTAAAGCTGGATGAGAGCGTTGGCAGCGCTAGTCAGACCAGAAGCCTTGGCATTGTTGATCTCCTCAGTGTATCGCGCCAGAATTTCATCGATTTCCTTTTCAAATATCGTGGCAAGATAGTTTTCGGATGGATCAATCTTCCCGCGCATCATGTTCAATATACGGCGCGCCTGTGCCCCCTCTGATTCGGAGAGGGCCCTGAGCAGGTGAGCTGTTCGAGGCTTGCCTTCCTTGAGGGCTTTTAGGGCGTATATTTTTTTCCGCGCCGCCGCTCTGGATAGTAATGCATAAGTCTGCAGCAGGTTTTTTTCATTTTCGTCTGTCATGGTCTTGCTCCTGAGCCCCGGCTATCAGTTTGAAAAAAATGGGAATACCGTATCGCCTAACATAACAGGCCGTTACCTTGACACAACAGGTCTTTTTACCAATCAACCTGGTTGAAAAGACCTGTTGTGCCAGAGGATGGTTCAAGACGGAAGCAGCCTGAGTTACTCGGGCAAACCGGCAAGCACACTCAGGGCCTGATCATAGTCGGGTTCCTGGGTTATTTCGGGAACCTGTTCCGTGTAGGCCACCTTGCCAGACTTATCAATAATCACCACGGCCCGGGAAAGCAGCCCTTTAATCGGACCGGAGCTGATTGTTACCCCGTAATCCCTGCCGAAACCTGCGGAACGGAAGACCGAGAGTGGGATAACATTTTTCAGTCCCTCAGCTTCACAAAAGCGGTTGTGGGCAAAGGGCAGGTCCGCGGAGATGCAGAGGACCACACTGTTTTTTGCTTCCCCCGCCTCCTTGTTGAAGCGTCGCACAGAAGCAGCGCATACAGAGGTATCAATGCTGGGGAAGATGTTCAGCACAATCTTTTTTCCATTGAAATCCTGGAGGGTACAATCGGTGAGATCGGTCTTTGTCAGGGAAAAAGAAGGTGCTTTCGTACCGATTGCGGGCAGCTCGCCGCTGGTTTCCAGTGGATTTCCTTGCAAAGTAATATGGGCCATGGGTTTCTCCTCCTCGCGTTAATGATTTTCTACGTGTTGGTTTGATCCGATTATTCTTTTTTGTTTGCACTGCCCGCCGTTTTTTTTTGGCAATGATTCTTGCTGGGTCCGATCAGCCTTCAGATGTGTCATCGGCTGGCGATTTGCCCCGCACCCCCGTCTTAATAATGCCGGTAGCGGACGTGGTTATTGGCAGGGAAAATAGATAAAAAGAACGCTGCCCAGAGCTTGTCGCATGATCAGCAGCGGATATTGAGAATAACTTACTATACTTATCTGTTATATTCCAGCTCAACTTGCTGACTGGGGGAAAGAGCTGCTAATTTTCCTTCTACCGCCGGAGGAGACATACTGTTGCTGGGCCACCCAGGTAATGACTTCATTAACCAGCACGGCTGTGGCCTGGAATCCGCTATGTTCAAGTTGATGGTAAACAGGCTGATTCTCAGCCATTATTCATTGCGGTCCAGATGCAGGTCCGCCCAGGAAGCCGGATCAGCCAGGGGTTCCAGGTGGGTAAAGACCGTGACATTGGGCAGAGCGCGGCGAATATCCGCCTCAATATCTTCAACAAGCCGGTGCCCTTGGTCCACCGTCCACGTTCCCGGAGTGAGGACATGGAAAGAAACAAACTTCCGTGAACCCGACTGCCGGGTGCGCAGGGCGTGATAGTCTATTTCCGCGCGGGTGTAATTCTCGAGTATTGCCCGCACAATTTCTATGTCTTCAGCCGGTATCGCTGTATCCATCAGACCATGAATTGATTTGCGCACGATCTGGATGCCGGTCCAGACGATATTGCCGGCCACGATGATGGCCACAAGGGGGTCCAGCCTATCCCATCCGGTTAAGGCGACAGCTCCCACCCCAACGAGAACGCCGGCCGATGTCCAGACATCCGTCATCAGATGATGGGCATTGGCTTCAAGGGTAATGGAGTGATATTGTTTCCCGGCCCGTAACAGAATGCAGGCAACAAAAAGGTTGACCAAGGCTGCGGCGATGGAAACGCCTAAACCTAGTCCTATCTGTTCCAGAGGCTGCGGAGCAATGAGTCGCTCGGTTGCGGCAGTGGCGATGCTTGCCGCGGCAATAAGAATCAGAGTTCCTTCAACGCCGCTGGCAAAGTATTCGGCTTTGGTGTGGCCGTAGGCATGGTTTTCATCAGCCGGCAGGGCGGCAACCCGCAACATGGCCAGTGCCATCAACGCCCCGGCCAGGTTGACTAAGGATTCAAGCGCATCAGACAGCAGCCCGACTGAACCGGTCAGCAGGTACGCCACGGTTTTCAAGGCCATGGTGAAAATTGCCGCACCGATGGAAAGCCAGGCGAAATTTGTTAATGAGAGATTCTTTTTCTTCATTGGTATCTGCGTTGGTTATGGGAGCGTACCATTCGAGAGCAGGACAAATGGCCTGCAAGGCCTCAAACCGCATCGGAACACATACTACAGGTAAACATGAAATCCATAAAGGTTTTTATCCGGCGAGAAGAGGGAAGCGGCAGGTAGCGAAGCTGAAACTCAGGACGTTTTCTGCCCTGAGATGGCCTTAATGGGAAGTCTGACGGTAAAGGTGGTTCCTTGGTTCACTTTGCTTTCAACCGAAATGATCCCCTTATGGCTTTGAATCGTTTTTAATGCAAAGGTGAGCCCAAAGCCGGGGCCATACGTTTTGGAAGTAAAAAAGGGATCATAGATGTTTTTGAGCTTATCTTTTTCAATACCCTTGCCGGTATCCGCAACCTGGATTTCAAAATAACCCTCAGTGAAACTGGTGGAGATTTTCAGTTCCCGCTTCTCGCCTACCATGGCTTCAATCGCATTTTCTATGAGGTTGGAGATGGCCATGGTGATATTTTCCTGGTCTGCATGGATCATGGGAGGATTTTCCATGAACTGCAAGATCAGTTTAATATGCTTTTTTTCAATCTCATGTTTGTATATGCTCACGGCATTCATCGTTATCTCGTTGAGATCGGATGGCTCGGTGTAGCAGAGCGTGGCGCCTTTCAGGGCAATAAGCTCATGCACCATCCGTTCCAGCACCTCGACATTTTTCAGAATGATGTCGATATATTTACGGTTCTGGCTGCCTTCCGGCAGATTGTCTCTGAGCCGCCGTCCGAAACCGCCGATGGCCACCAAGGGATTTCTCACCTCGTGGGAAACCTCATCAACAAAATGGTCCAGGGCGTCGAATTTTTCCTTTTCCGCCAGTTTCTTGCTTTCGGTTTTCTGGGACAACAAGGTTCTGACCCGGGCCATAAGCTCCTTGAAATCAAAGGGCTTGGTGATATAATCATCCGCTCCGATATCAAGGCCTTTCACTTTGTCCGGTACCTGGCTTTTGGCGCTGAGCATCAGAATGGGGATCTGCTTGAGGGATTCATTCTGCTTGATTCTCTTACATACCTCATAGCCATCTATTTTGGGCATCATGACATCAAGTACGACCAGATCCGGTACATAATCAGAGACCTTTTTCAGTCCCTCTTCGCCGTCATAGGCCTCCGCCGTTTCATATCCCTCTATACGGAATCTTTTCCGCAGCAGTTCAACGGTATCGATGTTGTCGTCAATGATTAAGATTTTAGTCGTATAGGTCATGAACAAATATAAAAAATATTTACTGGAGATAGCGTTTAATCTGCTCGCTGAATTCCCTGATATTGATCGGTTTGGTTATATAACCTTTACAGCCTGCGTTCAATGCCTTTTCGCAGTCACCTTTCATGGCATGCGCCGTTAGGGCAATGATAGTTATATCTTTGTAATCCTCCATGTTTTTTAATCTTCTGGTCACCTCGTAGCCGTCAATTTTCGGCATGGAGATATCCATCAGCACCAGATCCGGTTTTTCGGCCATTATTTTATTGAGTGCATCTTCCCCGTCATAGGCTTCAAGCAGCTGGTAGTTCTGTTTGCCAAGGATTTTCAGGACCAGTTCACGGCTGTCCTGGTTGTCATCTACTACCAGGATCTTCTTTTTATTTCCATTGTCCGGTTGATCTGCTTGCATATCGTTCCCCAGGAATTGCACAAGTTATTCTGAACCGCCCCCTGTGAGAGGCGAGCAATAACTTTGCCGGCATCTACATCTTCTTGATTGTATTTTTCAAAGTTTCCAGCAAGTCATCTTCCGCCAGAACGGCTTTATTAAAGGTGGCCCTGATTCGTCCGTCAAGTTCTTTAATTTTTTCATCGCTCAGATCACTGTCTGTAATGAGAATGAGCGGGATATTTCTTGCTGATTCATTTGTCTTGATATACTCAATGACGTCAGAGCCATTCTCATCCGGCTTAATCATCAGATTGAGAAAGATCAGATCTGTTTTGTTTTCGTTAATTGCCTGTATTGCTCCCGTGTTGTTGGCTGCCTTGGTTATCTTATAGCCACCCTCATTGAGAACGCGGCCCAGGGTATTTAAGGTGCCCGGTTCATTGTCAACGATCAGGATATTTTTTATACTTGTCAGTTTCTCCAGGTTTTGCAGTTTGTGCAGCAGTATTTTTTTATCAATCGGTTTGACCATATATTCGGTCGCCCCCAGGGAAAACCCTATTTTCTTTTCATCAACAATGGACAGGATGATAACCGGAATATCCTGCACCACAGGATCTTTTTTCAATTCCTGCAGGACCTCCCAGCCGTCTTTGCCGGGCATCATGATATCCAGGGTAATCGCCGCAGGCTTGATTTCCCTGGCCTTTTCCACCGCACCCTCACCGGTATAATGGCCTAAGACGTTATAGTCCTCCCCGATGTTTTTCCTGATCAGTTCAATAACCTCCGGGTTATCGTCAATCACGAGAATTGTCTTTTTGATGCCTCTGTCTGCCGCCTCACCTGCCAAGTCTTCATCCTTCGTCTTCTGGGCAGCAAATTCGCCGACCACGAGATTTTCGATGATTTCGCAGGTCTTGCAGTATTCCACCTTTTCGGGGTATTTCGCGACCTCAACCCCTTTGCAATGAACTCCGCAGATCAGCCAGCAGCGTCTTTCCGTATTGCCGTAAGCCGGACAGCTTGTCTGCCCGCAATGGACATATTCCCAGCATTTGACCCGTTTGCCGAGATAATATGGCTCTTTCAGAAAAAGATCGATAGGTTTTTCAAAGAATTCAGCCAGTTTTTCCGCCATGGCCAGCTCAATGATAGGTTCAGCGGCTTTTTCCATAACCTTCCTTTGGGCCGGGAGGGTAAAGCAGAATCTGCTTCCCTTGCCGAAATCACTCTCCACCCAGATAACCCCTTTATGCAGTACCACCAGGCCTCTGGCGATGCTGAGACCGAGCCCGGTGCCTTCATAGGGGCGACTGGCGGAAACGTTTATCTGGGTGAATTTATCAAAAAGCTTGGCCATATCATCTTTTTTTATGCCGATGCCGCTGTCTTCCACACATATTTCGACAAACAGGGGAGCCTCTCCAGGGGCAATGCCCAGGGTTGAGGGTTTGGCGTGAATGGTGATGCCGCCATGGTCGGTAAATTTGACGGCATTGCCCACCAGATTGGTAAATATTTGTTTTACTTTATCTTTATCAATGAAGACGGGAGGGAGATCATCGGCGAAATCAAAATGCAGATAGAGACCTTTGGCATCCAGCACCGGTTGGAAAAAGGTGCTGATCGTATCTCTCATCATGGTGCAATCTGCTTCCTGAATGTCGAGTTCTATTTTGCCTGATTCGATTTTCGACATATCAAGGATGTCGTTGATTAATTGCAGGAGATGCTTGGCGTTATTTTCTACCTTCATCAAGCTCTTTTCCTGTTCTTCGTTTATTTCACCATCAATCCGGTCCAGCAGCAGCTGGGTATAGCCGATGATGGAATTCATGGGAGTTCTGAGTTCATGGGACATGTTGGCCAGGAAGGCGGACTTGAGCCTGTCGAGTTCCCGCAGATCTCTGATGGCCCGTTCCAGCATGAGGGTTCTTTCCCGCAACATGACGGTCCGGTGCGCCACCTCCTGCTCCAGTCCCTTGCTCAGGGAGGAAATTTTTTCGTACATTTTTTCCAGATTATCCAGCATCTGATTGGTATGACAGGCAATTTTGTCCATAACCTCATTGCTGTCATGGTACTCGGCCCGCACCTGCAGATTGCCGTCCGAGGCCTGTTTCAGAATGGCGAGCAGATTCTCGGCCCTGAACTCGAGATATTTTCGCTGCTCTTCCTCTCTTTCGGAGATACTCTGGATATAACGCAGCCGTTCAGCCTCAAGAACATCACTGATATCCCTGAATATCTGCACCGCCCCCGTAATATTGCCTTGCGCGTCTTTCAGGGCGCTGGCGCTGGCCATGACGGGAATGAGAGCCCCTTCCTTGTTGGCAATGATAATCCTGATATTTTCGACCGGTTCACCGGTGACAAGGCATTTTTTAATGGGACAGTTGGCGTCACAGGTTTCATCCTCGCAGCAGATATCGCTCTTTAATATTTCCCTGCAGGTTAATTTTCCTTCGGTTTCCTGTTTGTCGTAGCCGGTTAATCTGGCGCATGAACCATTGATAAAGGTCACCACCCTGTTGGTGTCGACAATGATCAGCGGGTCGGCAATGGCCTCTTTGAGGCTGTTGGCGTATTCAATCTTGTCCTTGATGCTTTTCACCATGCTGTTGAAGCTGCCGGTCAGGATACCTATGGAGTCCGAGGAATGAACCGGGGCGAACACGGAAAGATTCCCCTTGGCCAGTTCTTCCGCCTTGGCGGCCAGCTCGGTTATCGGTCTGGTCACCAGTCTGGCCAGCAGGAAATAGATGATGGTAATCAGCAGACCGATGCCGATGAGGCTTGCTATAATGGTATGATTGCGCAGGGTGGCGATGGCCAGATAGGTGGCATCAGTGGATTGTCTGGTCAACAGCCCGCCGAGGACCTTGCGGGAGTCTCCGTGACAGTGATGGCATTCCTCATCATTATATATGCTGTGGATGGTGACCAGATAATTGACCCCATCCCTTTCCTCTTCAAAATAGCTTATCCGTGGCGGGACAGCGGTTTCCAGCAGGGTTTTCAGGGCGGCCAGGGTCGCCCTGTTGCCGGTGAAGGCCGATACATCGGTACCGATGCGATCTTTATTGGTGGCAAAAACAATGCGCTGGTTAAAATCGCAGATGACGATTTCCGTGTTCTCCAGTTCATCGCCGATATCAAGCAGCTGTTTTTCGACCGAAGGGCTGTCTCCATCCGCCATCGGATGTTTAATGCCTGCATAGGCCAATGATTTCATATCCTGGCCATAGGTGGTCATTCGTTCCCTGATATGCTCCCGTTGATTGGTGATACTGAAATAGATGACCCCGCCCATGACGATGGTGACGCCGATGGTGAGCAGAGTTTCCAGGCGCAGGATCTTTTTGATAATACCATTCAGGGGGAAAAACATATCAGTGCCCTCCGCCATGGATGAGAGGCCTGAATTTGAAGGCCTGGATCATCTCGCTGGTGTGGCATTGCGCGCAGATCTGGATAACCGGATGGGCAATGATCGATGCAGGCTTTGCGTTCTCGACGTGTATCGATCCCGGTCCGTGGCAAACCTCACAGCCGGCATTTTTCAAAAGAGGGGTCTTTTCAACGCTGATGAAGCCGCCTGGTTTGCCATAGCCGGTTGTGTGGCAGGAATAACATTTCTTTAAGTCTTGATCGTTGAGTCCTTTCTGCAGTCTTTCAATGCTTCTATAGGAGTTGCTTTTTTTGGCATAGGCGGTGAAGCTGGCATATTCCTTCTCATGGCATGGCTTGCAGGAGAGAGAACCAACATAAACAGAGAGGGCGGGGGCAGGATCTTTTGCGGCGTGGCATGGCAATACACTCACCATGAAGAATAGAGATATGATCAGTAATACTAATATCGTTTTATGCAGATTAACAGCGGAGGGGGATTTCATGCCCGTTCTCCTGCATTCCTATCCTTTATCCCAATGGCAGCCGGTACACTGGGTTATGCCGGGCATTAACCGCAATTTGTTTTTGCGTTGCGAACCTTCGGCCGAAGCAGGGTATTTGATAACCCCCAGATCGTGTGGATTATGGCAGGTGGCGCAGACCACCTTGCCTTGATACAGGGGTAACTCCACCCCGATCCTTTGTACAGAGGTTGCAAGCGCCTTCAAGATCTTTTCCGAAGGTTTTACCAGATGGCGGCCTCCTGCGGGATGATTCTCACTGAAGCCCGGATGGCACCCGATACAGTATTCATTGGGGTCAGCAACAATAAATATAACATTTTCCGGGCCGAAAAGATAGATATCCGGCAGGGAGGCATGGCATAAAAGACATGTTTCCTTCCTGATGTGGCCATGTTCGTCAACCTGCAGGTGAGGATTTAAACGACGATAGGTCTCCTGCCGATGGCAGAGGAAACAGAATTCGTTGCGTGACAGGCCGCTTCTGCGCAGGAATTTGGGATTTTCCTTGCCCACAGAATCGATATGCAGAGCGCTTTCCTGCAGTGAAGACTGATGACATGTCTCACAGGTGAGTTTCCCGTTCTGCAGAGGCATGTCAGGGGGGATCTTCACCTGTTTTGAGGGGATGACGCCCACCGGGTGAATATCCGCCCTGGCAAAATCCGATTTGTGACAGCGGTTGCAGAGCTCGTTGAGGTCCCCGCTGCCGAGAAGACTCGGATTCCCTTTGGAGGGGGAGCCCTGGTGGCAGGAAATGCACATCAGGTTTTTCCAGTGGGGATTGATATTTCTGGAAACCACTGCAAGCTGGAGATACTGCTTGGTGATAAGATGGCTTTCTGCAGCTTTTCCATGATGCATGTGGCAGCTTAAACAATACATCTGGCCCTGCTGCAGGTTGCTTGCCGGGTCCAGCAATTCCTGAACAAGGGGATCAGGCAGCGGGTCGAGATCCTGGTAATGATTTTTCCTGAGCGACCAGTGGCAGAAAAAGCAGACGGCATCAACTTCGTCCTTGGCCATTTTCCCCTTATTTCTTCTTTTTTCCGGGGTGGCGATATGGCAGAAAACACAGGCCGTTGTTTCTGAAGTATGCGGGGAAATGCCGGCAAAATGTTCCTTATGACAGATGGAGCACAAGCTTTGGCGGATAGTCTGGTGTGAGGTATTATCGCCTCTGAGGAGATAGGGGGTAAACTTATCCTGATGTATGTAATGGCAGGTCAGGCAGACCATCTTACCCTGGTAGATGCCAGTGCCCAGGGGCAGGGTGAAATTATCCAGCCCGGCGAACTGATTAATCGGCTCTATCCCCAGCGGGTGAAGATTTGCTCCGGCATGGCACATCTCGCAGAGACTGATACTGTCCGCGGTAATCAGGCCTTTTTCGGTTTTACCGTCCGTGCCCTGAACATGGCATTTGTTACAGGCCATGTCATGGGGGTTGTTGATGGTCTCAATCGGTGGAGCCGGGATGAGCAAGCCATTATTGGTGGTGTGCAGCCCTCTGCCGGGGGAAATGGCTGCCGGATCAGCGCTGATTGCCGGTGGAAGACTGGAGATGAGTGTTGCTGCCAGAAAAAAGAGCGATGCGATGCAGAAACGGCCCATTTTATTTTACCCCGTTATTCTCTTTGTACTCGCCGTCCGGCTGTCCTTGCGTATCAGACTCAACTTGGTCGGCGGTGGGCATCGAAATCCCTAAAATACTCTTTTTCTCGTTGGCGTTATGGTAGAATCGATACAGTAAAAGGGTTTTTATGCCATGGCAGGCATAGCATAATTCATTTCTCGCTCCCTTCCTGAGAAAACTGTTAACCACGGTACCCTCAAGGTTCTTACCTGACCCCGGAGTTTCTTCGTTCGCGTTCCAGATATGCGGATCATGACAGGTTGCGCAGGTTATTTCCCCGGAAACCGCCTTGTTGCCTTCTTTGGTATATAATGGAATGGGATCAGGCGATGGCCCGATGGACAGGAGAATATTCCGGTAGGATTTATGATAGCCGAAATAAAACTGTTTTGGATGGATGCCTGAAGTGATGACCTTGTCTTTTCCCGCCCCGTTCTTGGCGTGACATCCGTTACAGGCTTTCTCGATGAAGTCCTGTCCGGTATTATCCAGTGTATAGTTCCACAGCAGGGTTTTTTCCGGAGCATTGTGAACGGCATGGCAAGGGGAGCAGACTGACTCTTCCTTGGCCATCTTACCGCTCTTATTCAGTGAGGTGGGAGCGGTTACCCGCAGGTCATGATCGGTACCGGTAACAAAGCTTTTGCGCAGGTGGCATTTGGCGCATAAAGTCGGTTTTTCCAGATTGGGGCTTCTGAGGTAACTGTTGGCGGCATTCCCTTCCACATTACTTCCCGTGCCCTTCTTGTTCAGCTGGGAATTCCATTTATGCGGATCATGGCAGGTATGGCACTCCATAACCGATGTGCCGTCAGATAATTTTCGCAGAGGCAGGGTCAGGTTGGCGGGGTCTTCTATCTTGACGTTCACCGGATGGGTGTTCTGCCCCACGGTCTTTTTCTCTGCCGCTCCTTTCTTGACGTGGCAGTTCAGGCAGAGCGAGGAAGGGGAGGTGGGTTTCTCGTTGAATTTCCGTGCCCACAGGTAGGGGCCGCTGGCCTGATGCGGCACATGGCATGGAGAACAGACGCCCGATTGAGCGGCGGTCTGCTTGGCGATATTGTTCTCCTTGGGTGCGGTGACGGTGAGGTCGTGATCGGTGCCTTCCACATAATACTGATCCATATGGCATGAGGCGCAGAGAGCACTGTCCGTGCCGGAATGTTTCCGTAGAAAACTGGTGAACGGAGTCCCTTCATCATTGATGCCCTTGCCCTTGCTGCTGCTCTGCGAGTCCCACCGGTGCGGGTCATGGCAGGTATGGCACTCCATCACTTGCGTGCCGTCCGTTTTGGTATAAAGCGGCAGGGTTTTCGGATCCTTCAACTGATCCGCTTCTTTCATCGCAATATTAACCGGGTGAGTAAACCGGCCCACCGTCTTTTTGGCCGCGGTTCCTTTGTCATTGTGGCAGGTGAGACAGAGTTTGGACGGTGAAGACAGTGAAGCTGTATCTTTTACTTGCCGGGACCAGAGATAAGGACCGGTGGCTTTATGCGGAACATGGCAGGCGGAACAGACCCCTGCCTGTTTTATCGTCTGCTTGAGGAAATTGGTCTCATCTTTTGCCGTAATGCTGAGATCGTGGTCCGTGTTGTCAACCATATACTGGGCCTTGTGGCATGTTGAACAAAGAGGATCTCGCTGGGCTGCAAGGGCCTTGGTTCCCGGTTCGTGCTGGTGTACCTTGTGGCAGGTGAAACAATAAACAGTGTTTTCCGGGCCGCCGTCAAGCTTCACCTGGCTTGCCGGATCAAGCTTGTATTTGACATAGAGGGGATGGTTGCTTTTCTGCCAGTCGGCAACAGAGGATCGGTCGGCCTTGTCGGCATGACAGAGCTGACAGAGTGATTCTTTGTTTTTTATCAGGGCCTTGGTGCCCTTTGGATATTGATGCACCTTGTGGCAGGAAAGACACTCGAGAGAGTTATTCGGTCCCAACTGGATCTTTAGGCCGCCGACATTGGGATTTTGTTTGAACTCAACAAGCAGCGGATGGTTGACCTGCTTATTCACCGGGGCATTGGGAGCATCGTACTCGCCCGGATGGCAGAGCGTGCAGATGGTTGATTGCTTCTTTACCTCGACCAGGAGATTTCTTTCCACGCTGCCATGGGCTGTGTGGCAGCTTTCGCAAATTACGAAGTTCGCATCAGTGGAGGATGGTACCGCGCCTAATGCAACCAACTCTTTAGGAATAGGTCGTTTGCCGCCATGGGTGGGATGGTTGACATCCTTGACAGCCTGGTCGGTATGGCACATCTCGCACATAATGGAATCTTTATTGGAAACACGCAGGAAGATGGTACGTTCTATACTGGTATCCGTGGGAACGGAGTGCGCAGAGTGACAGGTGGCGCAGACAACTTTACCTTCTTGAGAAAGTGGAAACAGTTTCGGGATTTTGACTTTGTCCGAAGGGAGGATATCGGTTTTATGCCTGTCCAATATCCAGACCTTCCTCCGGGAGTCATCAGTTGATCCGTCATGGCAGCTGAAACAGATCATTTCATGACCCGCGACATCTTCCTTTTCATATTCCACCAAGGCAGTGCCGTGACCTTCGAGGAATTGATCAATCCATCTGAAGTGACAGATGGCGCATTCACGGGAAGAATTCTGCGTCAGATTGCCGGCGGCCTGCACGGCAGGGGCAGGAGGCAGGAAAAGAGTAACCGCCAGGAACAGGATGAAGGGAAAAGGGGATAGCCGATACATTGATTTTACTGATCCTGTCTTTCCAGAATCAGCACCCTGTTGTTAAACATTTCAACGACAAAAAGACGGTTACCGGAAATAGCCATCCCAACCGGGGTCTTGAATTTTGTAATCTTGCCGCTGCCGTCTCCGATGACACCAATAAGCCCTCCTTCCCGTTTGAAAACCTGAATGACGCCTAAATAACTGTCTGAGACGAATACCTCGTTCTTGTCGTTTACCACCACACCCTTTGGTCTGAAGAATTGACCGGGTTCAATACCCCATTCTCCGATAAAGCGGGCGAAATTGCCATTTGACTCAAGAACCTGCACCCGGGTATTGATGGCCTCGACGATATAGATCCTGCCCAGCCGGTCAATATCCATCAGGAACGGGAAGCGAAATTCACCGGGATTACGGCCCATTGTGCCCGTTGCCCACATAGGTTTGCCGGAACGGGAGAGACAAATAACCCGGTGATTGTCGTTATCCACGACAATATAGGTGTTGTCTGGTCCGAAATTGACATCGGTGGGATCGCTCGGCTTGCCGTCGACAGCGGCGGGGACATCAATGAAATGAGGCGATTTCTCTTCCGCGGGGAAGAGAGCCAGGCGGTGATTGCCTGAATCAGCCACTATCAGATCACCCCCTGGGGAAACATCCAGGCCAAGGGGCTGCTTGAGAATTCCTGTTCCACCCAGGGTAAATATTGGTTCTCCCTTGGGGGAATAGACTCTGACCGTGTCGGCTGTGCCGTCTAAAATGAATATCCTGCCGCTCTGGTCAACTGCCACATCACTGGGAAGTTTCATTGAACCTGAGATCGACAGGACCGGTTGGTAGTGCACGATATGGGGGGCGCCATCTTGCGCAAAGATGACGCCCGGAAAAAACAGCAATATGTTAAGGAGGGAAAATAAAAACCAGCACCTTTGCTTGTTTCCGTCCTGTTTTACTTCCCTGTCATTATTGCCGGCTGCTGCCCGGCTGCTTGACTGAGCCGGGTCGGCTGAGCTGGCAACGTGACAATGAATATCGACAGAATGTTTTTGTAGGCAAAGGTGCATGGTCCTGGTCAAATGCTCTTAGTCGGTGGTACGGTTCTCCATTTTCAGTTCGTTTATTTTCTGCTTTCTCATCAGATCGGGATCGAACATGGTCGGCAGATAGAACTGCATGTATCTATTAATCATGTCAGCAACTTCTGTGCGATAAAGACTTTCAGCCCGTTTTTGTGAATAACCAACACGCGCCAGGTCGATATAGGGTTGTTTGCTGCTGTGGCATTCCGTACACTGAACAGGTTTTTTCGCCATGTTCTTATGGATGATTACTTTTGCCTTGCCCTGTTCCTCAGGTGTCAGGATGTCCTTCTGGGCAATGTAGGATTTAATGAAATTGGGGTCCTCAGCCTCATCCATGCGGCGAATTTCACTCCCGTTATTGCTGTCAGATACAAGTACCGGGATGAGTCTTGCCCCATAAACGCCGTTACTGCCCTCAATTTTATCGACCTTCTCATTGGTCATGTTGTCATACCAGACATAGTTGAATTTGCCGGAGTAATTTTCCTCCCGGTCATGGCAGACCTCACAGGCCATGAAATAACTATGCATGTTAAGAAAAGAACGGATATCTGGTGCCTTGCTGTGGGGTAAAGTCCCATGACAGGTCACACAGAATTGCGGAGAAGCAAGCTTTAAGGTCACGGTATCATCAATATTGTGAAAATGACGGATATACTTCGTCTCTTCAGTTTTAACCAGATTCTCAAAGCCATTGCTTGGAGATGTTTTGGCCTTGGCTGAATAGGTCGGCGGAAAATAAAGAAGCTTGCCCAGTAAAAACATCACGCCGATAAAAAAGGCGATGGAACAATAGGTCATGAATTCGACGAACACCTGTCTGAAGGTTTTCGGTCCGTGGTGTCCATGATGTTCATGTTCATCCACCGGCGCGAGTTTTCCTTCGGCAACCAGACGGTTGTACATGGCGCCATGTTCGATTTTCAGATGATGGTTAGACATCTTGCCGTCTATCCATACCCGGCTCATGGGGAACTGGCCC